>NZ_JAJNJE010000006.1:0-187274 GCF_022386035.1 Mammaliicoccus sp. O-M54 | reverse complement strand
CTTACGTTCCGCGAGAGTAGGACGTTGCCGGGCAAATGTTTATAAATGGATGCGATGAGCCGCACTCGAGACCTGTTAGGTCTCTTTTTTTATGTTTAAATTTAGTTGAAATAAAGTAGAAGATAAAGGGCATGTATACAGTACATAATAATTAAGCATATAGAATACGATTTATAACTAAAAAAACATCTCATTTCTTTCTGTAATAAACAGAGAAATGAGATGTTTTTATTTGGTTACGTACTTATATTAGTAATGAATAAAGCATTTTATTCTTATTAATATAGATGTATTTAGGATCAAATTCGCTAACGTTCTTATAAAGTTGGTCTAAATCATTATGATCTTTAAGTTGAATGCCTATAATAACAGAACCTGTATTTTGGCTCGATTTTTTTAAGTATTCAAATTTTGTAATATCATCATTTGGTCCAAGCACTTCGTTAACAAACTCTCTTAATGCACCTGGTCTTTGTGGGAAGTTAACAATAAAGTAATGTTTCATATCTTCAAATAAAAGTGAGCGCTCCTCAATTTCTTTCATTCGGTTAATATCATTGTTACCACCACTGACAATACAAATAACATTTTTACCTTTAATTTCATTTTTATAATGATTAAGTGCAGTGACACTTAATGCGCCAGCTGGTTCTGCAATAATAGCTTGTTTAGAGTACATATCTAGGATTGTACTACATACTTCACCTTCATCTACAGCAACAAAGTCATCAACAACATTTTTTGAAATTTCGAATGTTAATTGTCCAACTTTTCCTACTGAAGCACCATCTACAAATTTATCGATATCTGTTAATGTAACAATTTTATTAGCTTTAACAGATTGAGCCATACTACTTGCTCCAAGTGGTTCTACACCAATGACTTGTGTAGTAGGCATTGTATCTTTGAGATAAGTGCCTACTCCTGAAATTAAGCCACCGCCACCGATTGCAGCGAAGCAATAATCAAATTTGATATCTTCTTCTTCTGCATAATCTACTATTTCTTTAGCAATCGTACCTTGACCAGCAATTGTATTAATATTATCGAATGGATCAATAAAGCTTAATCCAAATTGTTCAGTATAATCTAACGCATGTTTTAAGCAATCATCAAAAGTATCGCCAATTAATTCTATTTGTACAAATTCACCACCGAAAAATTTAACTTGATTAATTTTTTGAGCTGGTGTTGTTACTGGCATAAATATAACAGCTTTGATTTCGAGTTGTTTAGCCGTGAATGCGATACCTTGTGCATGATTACCTGCGCTCGCACAACTAACGCCATTTGCTCGTTCTTCGTCTGTTAACTGATTAATTGCATAGTACGCACCTCTTAATTTAAAGGAACGTACCCATTGCAAATCTTCTCTTTTTAAATATACATTACAGTCAAACTTCTGTGATAAATACATATCTTTTTCTAACGGTGTTTGTTTAACTGTATCTTTTAATTTTAAAAATGCTTCTTCTATATCTTCAGCACTTAAACGTGTTTTTAAGGTCATTCTACCACTCCCAATTAGTTGTGCATTTTTTCATATTGGTTGATCTGTTCTTCATAAGTTAATGTAATAGCAATATCATCTAAACCGTTAACCAATTTATTCTTCCATGTCGCATCTATATCAAAATGATATTTTGCTTCAGGTGTAATAATTTGTTGGTTAGGTAAATCAATCGTTATTTCACTATGTTGCGCAATTGCTTCTCTGTCTTCTTTATTTTCAATTACGATAGGTAACATACCATTTTTAGTACAGTTCATATAAAATATATCACTGAAACTACCTGCTATAATGATTAAGAATCCAAAGTCTTTTAATGCCCAAGCTGCGTGTTCTCTTGATGAGCCACAACCAAAATTATCACCTGAAATGAGTATGCTTGCACCTTTGAATTCTGGTTTATTTAAGTTGAAATCTGGATTATCAGAACCATCTTCTAAATAACGCCATTCGTCGAATAAGAAGGGGCCAAAACCAGTTTTAGAAATTCTTTTCAAAAAAGCTTTTGGAATGATTTGATCCGTATCAATATTATCATTGAGTAGGGGAACTGTTTTACCATTAAAAATATTAATTGGTTCCATTTAAATGACCACCTTTCTAGTATCTACAAATCTTCCGTTAATAGCTGCTGCTGCTGCCATTGCAGGAGATACAAGATGCGTTCTTGCGCCTTTACCTTGACGACCTTCAAAGTTACGGTTACTTGTTGAAGCACAGTGAACACCGTTAGGAACTTGGTCAGGGTTCATTCCTAGACACATTGAACATCCAGGTTCACGCCAATCAAATCCTGCTTCTTTGAAAATTTTATCTAGACCAAGCGCTTCTGCTTGAAGTTTAACACTTCTAGAGCCAGGAACGACTATTGCTGTAATATCTTGATGGACTTTATGACCATCTACAATTTTACTTGCTTCAATAAGATCTGAAAGTCTTGCATTTGTACAAGAACCAAGGAAAACATAACCTAGAGGAATATCTCTAGCAGTTTGACCTGGTTGAAGTCCCATGTAATTATAGGCTCTTTCATCATTTAAATCTTTAATTTCTGGGAATGGTGTGTTAAAACTAACACCCATTTCAGGACTTGTACCCCAAGTGACTTGTGGTTCAAGATCACTTACGTCTACAGTAATTACTTTATCGTAAGTAGCATCTTCATCTGAATACAAAGTTTTCCAATCTTCAATAGCTGCTTCAAAATTCTCAGGTTGATATTTACGTCCTCTTACATATTCAAAAGTTGTTTCATCTGGCTTCATCATGCCATATTTAGCACCAGCTTCGATTGCCATATTACAAATTGTCATTCGCTCATCCATTGTCATATTAGAAATAGCTTCACCAGCGAATTCTAAAGCGTAACCAGTACCAAAATCAACGCCGTGTTGATTGATTAAGTATAGGATAATATCTTTAGCATAAACACCAGTTGGCAATGTACCATCAACTTGAATTTTCAAGTTCTTTGGTTTAGTTTGCCATAGTGTTTGAGTTGCAAAAACATGTTCTACTTCACTTGTACCTATACCAAAAGCAATAGCTCCAAATGCACCATGCGTTGCAGTATGTGAATCACCACATACGATAGTTTTACCTGGTTGTGTTAAACCTGTTTCTGGGCCAACCATATGCACGATACCTTGTTCATCTGAACCCATATCAAATAACTTTACACCAAATGCTTCACAGTTTTTTTGCAAAGCACTAATTTGTTTATTAGCAATTTCATCTCTAATATTGAATATATCAACTGTAGGTACATTATGATCCAATGTTCCAAACGTTCGATCGGGACGTCTTACTTTCCTATTTTGTAATCTTAAGCCTTCGAATGCTTGAGGAGATGTAACTTCATGAATAAGGTGTAAGTCGATGTATAATAATTGGGGTTCACCTTCTTTACCAGCTATTATATGTCGATTCCATACTTTATCAAATAATGTTTGAGACATGTCGTTTTCCTCCTTCTAAATATTATTTTTGATTGCTTCGAAGACTTCAGATGTACTGTTATTTCCACCTAAATCTTTAGTTGCAATACCTTTCTTGATTGTGCTAAATACGATATCTTCTAAATACTGAGCGCATTCAGGTTGATGTAAACTTTCTCTAATACACATTGCTAATGATAGTAACATACCACTAGGGTTTGCTTTATTTTGACCAGCTATATCAGGTGCAGAACCATGTATTGGTTCATATAAACTTGGTCCATTCTCACCAAAACTTGCAGAAGGTGAAAGGCCAAGTGAGCCTGGAATAACTGAAGCTTCATCACTTAGAATATCTCCAAATAAATTTTCAGTTACAATAACATCAAACTGTTTAGGATTTGTAATTAAATGCATGCTACATGCGTCTACTAAAAGATGATTTAGTGTGACATCTGGATATTCTTTAGAAACTTGTTCTAATGTTTGTCTCCAAAGTTTTGAAGAGCTTAGTACATTTTCTTTATCTACTGATGTAACGATTTTATTTCGTTTAGTAGCTAACTGAAATGCAACGTGTGCGATTCTTGTAATTTCTTCTTTAGTATATGCAAGTGTGTCAATTGCTTTTTCATCATCAAAATATTTTGGTTCTCCAAAATACAAACCACCCGTTAATTCACGTACAATGATAAAATCAGTACCTTTTACGAGTTCTTCTTTTAATGGTGATAAATGTGCAGTTGATTCAGTAACAATAGTTGGTCTAATGTTAGCAAATAAATTTAATGCTTTTCTAATACCTAATAAGCCGTGTTCTGGTCTATTTTTTGGATCAGTCCATTTAGGACCACCAACGGCTCCTAATAATATTGCATCACTGTTTTGACAAGCAGTTAAAGTTTCTGGAGGTAAAGGCTCGCCATGTTTATCGATGGCGATACCTCCAAAATCTTTAGTATCTATTTCATAATCAAAATTAAATTTCTTTGATAATAATTCTAGTATTTCAATACTACCTTCTAAAATTTCTGGACCGATTCCATCACCGGGTAGGGCAGTGATTTTGTATGTCATGACTTTACGCCTTCTTTCAATTTGTTCTCACTGTGTTTAGCATGTGCTTCAACATATGCCTTACAAGAAGCATATAGAATATCGTAGTCAATACCGATACCTGTATATACTTCATCTTCGAATTCTACTTGAACGTGTACTTCAGCTTGAGCATCCGTACCTTCTGTAATAGATTCAATTCGATATTGTTGTAATTCAGGTGTGTAATCAAAAATTCTATCAATTGCATTATAAATTGATGTAATTGAACCTGAACCAATAGATGAGTCTTTATAAGTATTTCCTTCTTTATCTTCAATAACGACAACAGCGCTTTGTAAGCCATTTGATACAAATTGAAGTTGAAGTGCATTTACTTTATAGTATGCATTTTCTTCATGTTCACTACCTTGAAGGATAGCGTGTATATCTCGATCAGTTACTTGTTTTTTCTTATCTGCGACTGATTTAAATTGTTTAAATACTTCCACTTGTTCATCTGGTGAGAGATTGTATCCAAGTTCAATTAACTTTTCACTAAACGCGTGTTTACCAGATAGTTTACCAAGTGGTAAAGAGTTTTTAACAACACCGACAAGTTGAGGTGTCATAATTTCATAAGTTTCAGGGTTTTTCAAAATACCGTCTTGATGAATACCAGATTCATGACTGAAGGCATTTTGACCAACGATTGCTTTGTTTCTTGGGACTCGAAGACCTGAATATCTACTTACCATGTCGCTTGTGTTTTTAGTTTCAGCTAGATTGATATTAGTAGATAGGTTGTAATGATCTTGTCTAACGTGTAGTGCAAGTGCAATTTCTTCAAGAGCAGTATTACCAGCACGTTCACCGATTCCATTAATTGCACCTTCAACTCTTCGCGCACCATTTTCAAAAGCAGATAGGGCATTTGCTACAGCAAGACCTAAATCATCATGACAATGAGAACTATATATCACTTCATGATCACTTTTAATTGTTTCAATAAGTGTCTTAAAGATTTGACCATATTCTGTAGGATAAGAATAACCAACCGTATCTGGAATATTGATAATATCTGCACCAGCATCAACTGCTGTTTGTACTGCTTTAATTAAAAATGGTAAAGGTGTTCTTGTAGCATCTTCAGGTGAAAATTGAACTTTTTCAAATAATGTTTTTGCATAAGTTACATTTTCTGTTATAGATGCTAATACTTGTTCTTCAGTCATTTTCAATTTATATTCCAAGTGGATAGGGCTAGTTGCTAAGAAAACATGAATTTGTCTATGTTGTGCTTCTTTTGTTGATTCATGTACAGCATCGATATCTGACTTTTTACATCTAGCTAATCCGCAAACTGCAGTTGTTGTTAATGCTTTAGCAATACTTTCTACTGATTTAAAACTACCTTCACTAGAAGCGGGGAAGCCAGCTTCTATTACATCGACTCCCCATTTTTCTAGTTGTATAGCAATTTTGAGGCGTTCATCAAATGAAAAGCTGACGCCTGGTGTTTGTTCTCCATCTCTTAGAGTTGTATCAAATATTTGAATATGGTCTGACATAATAATCCTCTCCTTAAATTCTAGTACTTTTATTTAGTTTGAATACTTTTAGCTTTAACGAATGGCATCATGTCACGTAATTCTCTACCTACTGATTCGATTTGATGTCCTTGTTGTTCTTTACGCATTCTTAGGAATTCTTCGAAGCCATTTTCGTTATCTTTAATGAAGCGATCACTGAAAGCTCCTGTTTGAATATCTTTAAGTACTTCTTTCATATTTTCTTTAACATCAGGTGTGATAACACGTTCACCAGATACATAATCTCCAAATTCTGCAGTGTTTGAAATAGAATAACGCATGTTTTCCATTCCGCCTTCATACATTAAATCAACGATTAATTTCATTTCATGTAATACTTCGAAGTAAGCAATTTCTGGTTGATAACCAGCTTCAACTAATGTTTCGAAACCAGATTGGATAAGTTTCGTTACACCACCACAAAGTACTGCTTGTTCACCGAATAAATCAGTTTCAGTTTCTTCTTCAAAGCTTGTACCGATAACACCAGCTCTAGTAGCACCGATACCTTTTGCATAGCTTAATGCTAATTGAGTTGCTTTGCCTGTAGCATCTTGATATACAGCGTATAGTGCAGGTACAGCACTTCCTTCAGTAAATGTACGTCTAACTAGGTGACCTGGTCCTTTTGGTGCAACTAAGAATACATCTACGTTTGCTGGTGGTTGAATAACTTTAAAGTGAATATTAAATCCATGAGCAAATACTAAAGCATTTCCTTCATCTAAGTTAGGTTCAATTTCTTCTTTATAAACTTGTCCTTGAATTTCATCTGGTAATAGAATCATTACAACGTCAGATTGTTTAACAGCTTCATCTACTGGATATACTTCAAAACCATCTTCTTTAGCTTGATCAAATGATTTACCTGGACGAATACCAATAACAACATCATATCCGTTGTCTTTTAAGTTCTGAGCATGTGCATGTCCTTGTGAACCATATCCAACTACTGCGATTTTCTTACCTTGTAATGCGTCCTCTGTTACCGTGTTGTCATAAAATACTTTAGTCATAATAAATGCCTCCATTAATTTGTTTTATTTTGTATTATAGTAATCCTGCAGAACCTGTTCGTGACACTTGTGTCACAGGATATATTTTTAAATCATCCAATAGATTTTCTATTGTTTGATGGGTTCCAATTGCTTGAATATAAATATAATCTTCTAAATCTTTTAAAATGGTTAATTGACCTTCATAAGGCTTAATGATTTTTTCGAACGTTTGATAATCGTCAGGATGTCCTAACTTGATTAAAATAAGTTCTCTATTAAATAGGTTGTTATCTGTAATATCTAGGGCAGATATTACATTTACTTGCTTTTCTAACTGCTTAATAATTGTTTCTGTACTACTTTCATCTGAAACATCCACAATAAATGTAATATTTGTAATGCCCTCTGTTTCAGTAGGCGTTGCAGAAAGAGAAACAATGTTGTATTGTCTCCTTACAAAAATACTTGTAAGTCGGTTGAGTGTACCCGCTCTATCGAGTACTTGAGTCTTAATTGTTCTTTTCATTATTCAACGCCCTCCATTTTGTAGTTTGGTTGTCCACTTGGAACCATTGGAAGTACTGGTTCAGAAGGGGAAATTCTAATTTCGATTAAGGCTGGGCCTTTATGAGCGAATGCTTCATCAAGCGTAGATTCTAATTTATCGTTAGAATCGATCATGAAACCTTTAACGCCATAGCTTTCAGAAAGCTTCATAAAGTCAGGCTGCCCAGCAAATACTGAATGAGAAAAACGTTGACTATAAAATTTATCTTGCCATTGTTTAACCATACCTAAAGCACCATTGTTGATTAATACGATTTTGATGTCATTATCAAAATCATTTAAAATGGCCATTTCTTGGTTAGTCATTTGGAAACCACCGTCACCAACAAATGCAACAACTGTCTTGTCAGGGTGTGCAAACTTGGCACCCATAGCAGCTGGGATACCGAAGCCCATTGTTCCTAAACCACCGCTTGTAATAATTTGACCATGTGTTTTAAATGGATAATATTGTGCAACCCACATTTGATGTTGACCTACGTCAGTTGCAACAAGGGCATCTCCGTTTGTAATCTTTCCGATATACTCAATTGCTTGTTGTGGCTTAATAAAGTCATCAGTTGGTTTGTCATATCTAAATGGATATGTTGCTTTATTAGATAGACAATGTTCATACCATTCATGATGGATAAGCTCATGAGCATCATATTCTAATAGTGCTTCTAATGTTTGTTTTGCATCGGCAATAATACCTAAATCTGTAGGAATGATTTTGTTAATTTCACATGGATCGATATCTACATGAATAACTTTAGCGTCTTTTGCGAATTCATCTGGGTTACTTGCTAGACGATCATCAAAACGGCTACCAAAGTTAATTAACAAATCACATTCTGTTAATGCCATGTTACTTGCATATGATCCATGCATACCGCCCATACCTAAGAATAATGGGTCAGAGTAGGGGATAGAACCTAATCCTAGCAAAGTGTTTACAACAGGAATTTTGTATTTATTAGCAAATGCTGTAAGTTCCTTTGAAGCTTCAGCATGGTTAACACCAGCACCAGCAAGTATAATTGGCTTCTTTGCTAAACGAATCATTTGGATAACTTGTTCAATCTCTTTATCTTCTGGCGTTAAGTTAATATGATATCCAGGTAAATTAAGCTCTCTTGGAGAAACTTCAACTGTTTCTAGAACACCGATATCTTTAGGAAAATCGATTACAACTGGACCTTTACGACCAGTTGAAGCAATATGAAATGCTTCATCAATAATCTTTGGAATATCTTTTACATCTGTAATTTGATAATTATGCTTTGTAATAGGTGTTGTCATAGAGAGTAAATCTGCTTCTTGGAAAGCATCTTTACCAATACCTGGTCTGTGAACTTGTCCTGTAAGTACAACTAGTGGAATTGAATCACTCATAGCATCAGCTATTCCAGTAATTGTATTAGTTGCGCCAGGTCCGCTAGTAACGACTACAACACCAGGTTTACCTGTAACTCTTGCATATCCTTCAGCTGCGTGAACTGCACCTTGCTCGTGTCTCGTAAGAATATGAGGCACTTTACCTTCATAAAAGGCATCATATAAAGGTAAGACAGCACCGCCAGGATATCCAAAGATGTAATCGACTTCTTGGTCAATAAATGATTGGACAAGTAATTCTGCCCCTGTGTAAGTTATTGTCTTTTCTTTAGTTGCTTCATCTGGTTCTTTGTATGATTTAGTAGTTAGTGCCATGCAAATCACTCCTTAAATTAGTTCGTCCGGTACTTTCAAGATGCCTCCTGTATTTGCACTTGTTACAAGAGCAGTGTATCTTGCAAGATAACCAGTCTTAACTTTAGCTTTAAATGGTTCAATGTTTTGTTTTCTAGCATGTAATTCTGCTTCAGAAACATTTACATCTAATGTACGATTCGTTAAATCGATGATGATTTCATCACCGTCTTGGATGAGTCCGATAGGTCCACCCGCGGCAGCTTCTGGTGAAATATGTCCGACAGCGATACCTCTTGTTGCACCTGAGAATCGACCATCTGTAATTAATGCAACATCTTTACCTAAACCTCTACCGACGATAGATGAAGTAGGTGCTAACATTTCTGGCATTCCAGGTCCACCTTTAGGTCCTTCATAACGAATGACAACAACGTGACCTTCTCTAACAGTATGGTTATCAATTGCTTCAACCGCTTCATCATGTGAACTAAAGCAAATCGCTTTACCAACAAATTTCTTGATTGATGGATCAACACCACCAACTTTAATAGCTGCACCATCTGGCGCGATATTTCCAAATAACATTGATAAGCCACCAGTTTCAGAGAATGGATTATCTCTTGTATGGATAACTTCTGTATTTTTAATTTCACGATGTTCGTTATTTTCTCTTAATGTTTTGCCTGTGACTGTAATACGGTCAGGATGTAAAACATTATCGAGTTTGAGTAATTCACCGATGATAGCTGGTACACCGCCTGCTTCATGTACATCATGCATTGAGTATGAAGAACTTGGTGCAATTTTAGACAGGTAAGGTGTACGTTTAGCTATTTCATTTACTCTATTTAAGTCATAATCGATACCAGCTTCATTTGCTAAAGCTAAAGTATGAAGGACTGTATTTGTAGAACCACCCATTGCCATATCTAAAGCAAACGCGTCATCAATTGCATCTTTAGTAATGATGTCTTTAGGTTTAATGTCTTTTTTAACTAAGTCCATTAGTTTAAAGGCTGCTTTTCTAATTAATTCTCTTCTTTCTTCTCCTACAGCAATAGCTGTTCCGTTATAAGGTAATGCTAATCCTAATACTTCCATTAAGCAGTTCATTGAATTTGCTGTAAACATGCCTGCACATGAACCACAAGTAGGGCATGCGTTCTTTTCCATATCTAAGAATTCTTCTTTCGTCATTGAACCACCTTTGAATGATCCAACTGCTTCAAACATCGAAGATAAAGTTAATGCTTTACCAGTTGCAGATAAACCAGCTTTCATCGGTCCACCTGAACAGAAGATTGCA
This sequence comes from Mammaliicoccus sp. O-M54, assembly GCF_022386035.1. NCBI lineage: Bacteria > Bacillati > Bacillota > Bacilli > Caryophanales > Staphylococcaceae > Mammaliicoccus > Mammaliicoccus sp. O-M54. The sequence continues at coordinate 176,655 of NZ_JAJNJE010000006.1, read as the reverse complement.
GGTACGTTTGTTCTAACAGATGCTAGTAACATTCCTGGTGTAATCTTGTCACAGTTTGGCATGTAGAATACGCCGTCAAACCAGTGTGCGTTAATAACAGTTTCAGCTGCGTCAGCAATAACTTCTCTACTTGGTAATGAGTAGCGCATCCCGATGTGACCCATTGCTATACCATCGTCAACACCGATTGTATTGAATTCAAATGGAATACCACCTGCTTCTCTAATCGCTTCTTTTGCGATATCTGCCAATTCCCTTAAATGAACATGTCCTGGGACAATATCAATGTAAGAATTGCAAATCGCAATAAATGGTTTATTCATATCCGTTGGGCTCTTGATTTGTCCTGTTGCATGTAATAGGCTTCTTGCAGGTGCTTGGTGATCACCTTTTTTGATCATGTCACTTCTCATAATTACACTCCTCTAGAAAAATAAAAAAGCAACGTCCCAATAAATATGGGACGTTGCTTCGAGTCCCATTCAAGTAGAAATAGGACTTAAACCATACAGTAAATTGAAGCTTACTGTTGTTCGAGTCCTTCTGAGCGTAATAAAATCACTAATATGCTGTATTCGATTGTCGGTTTATTTGCCGTCATTGTGAAATTCATTACAACTCGTCCTTTCTTCTCAAATGTGAACCATATTTTTAGTTAAGATTTTTGAATAGTTAAAAAATTTATGTACTAAATTTAACGCATATCAGAATACATGTCAACAGAAGATTTAGATTTTTCTAAAAATTTAGATAATGAAAGCGCTTTACTGATAAATGAACCATTCATTACCCAATTAAATAAATATTTGTTATAATAGTTCAGTTAGTTTAAGTAAAGAAAAGGTAGGTGCCAAATTAGTGATTATTCAAGTTGACTCATTAGAAAAAACGCAGCATATTGCTGAAAAATTAGCTCAAGTTGTAACTGAAAATGATATTATTTTGTTGAATGGAGATTTAGGAGCGGGTAAAACCACTTTTAGCCAATATTTCGGAAAGGCTTTAGGCGTTAAAAGAAACATTAATTCACCTACCTTTAATATAATAAAGTCCTACAAAGGGAGATTGCCTTTTCATCATATGGATTGTTATAGATTAGAAGATAGTGACGAAGATTTAGGGTTTGATGAATACTTTAATGATAATGGTGTTACGATTATTGAATGGAGTGAATTCATTCAAGAATATTTACCAAAAGAGCGTTTAGAAATCAACATTAAGTATATAGACGCAGATAAAAGGGTGTTTGAAATTATTTCTAAAGGTGAACATTATAAACAGATAAAGGAAGTGCTAAATGATGACAATATTACTAATTGATACTTCTAATCAACCTTTAGCAGTAGCACTTGTTAAAGATGGAAATGTATTAATCAATTATCAGTCCAATATAAAGAAGAATCATTCATTACAATTAATGCCCGTTATTGAATCGTTAATGGATGAAGCGAAAATAACACCTCAATCATTATCAGATATAGTCGTTGCCAATGGACCAGGTTCGTATACGGGGTTAAGAATTGGTATTACAACTGCAAAAACAATGGCATATACTTTGGATATTCCTTTATATGAAGTTTCATCTTTAAAAGCATTAGCAGCAACATACAACAACGAAAATGATTTTATAGTACCTTTATTTGATGCTAGAAGAGATCATGTATTTGCTGGTGTTTATCAATATAAGGATGATAAATTAGAAACAATCAAAGAAGATAGTTATATTTCTATTGAAGCATTGAATCAATTTTTAAAATCACAAAATCATCCATATATATTTATTGGTCACGATGTATTAAAGTTACAAGATAAGTTAGAAGGTAGAAGTCTTTCAAAATTACCTGATGCTTCAATAATGTATAACATTAAGGAACAACCGGTGTTAAATGTTCATGAACTAAAACCAAGATATCTAAAATTATCAGAGGCGGAACAAAATTGGAAAAACAATCAAACGAAGCATTAGAAATTAGAAAAATGTCAATTGAAGATGTCCCTCAAGTATACGAAATAGAAAATCATAGTTTTACACAAAGTTCATGGTCTATTGACGCATTTTATCATGAGTTAGAGAAAAATGAATTTGCGCATTATTTTGTTGTATCTTTAGGTGAAGAAATCATTGCATATTGCGGATTGTGGTTAGTTATTGATCAAGCACAAATTACGACAATATCTGTTGCCGAGCAATATAGAGGTAATGGAATAGGACAAATGTTATTAGAATATGCGATGACTTTTGCAAGTGCAACTTGTACAACGATGAGTTTAGAAGTAAGAGTGGATAATGAAGCGGCGAGACATGTTTATGAGAAAGCTGGCTTTACGTATGGTGGCGTTAGGAAAAATTATTATGGCGATGGAGAGGATGCTAAAGTGATGTGGGTGAGTCTAAAAAATGTCTGAATCAATTATATTAAGTATAGAAACAAGCTGTGATGAAACAGCAGCAAGTGTCATAAAAAACGGCAATGAAATTATCAGTAATGAAGTTGTTACACAAATGATGACACATAAAAAATTTGGCGGTGTAGTACCAGAAGTAGCGAGTCGTCAACATGTTGAAGTGATGACAACAGTGATTGATGAAGCTTTAAAAAATGCAAATATGCAAATGGATGACATTGATGCAATAGCCGTAACAGAAGGTCCAGGATTAATTGGTGCTTTACTTGTCGGTGTTGCAAGTGCTAAAGCTTTAGCATTTAGTCATCAAAAGCCACTTATTCCAGTTCATCATATTGCAGGGCATATTTATGCTAATCATCTCGTTAAACCATTAGAATTTCCTTTAATTGCATTAATTGTTTCAGGTGGACATACAGAACTGATTTATATGAAAAATCATTTAGATTTTGAAGTTATAGGTGAAACGCGCGATGATGCAGTCGGTGAAGCATATGACAAAGTTGCTAGAACAATAGGTTTACCATATCCAGGAGGTCCTGAAGTTGATAGACTTGCACAAATCGGTCAAGATACTTTGAATTTTCCGAGAGTTTGGTTAGAAAAAGACAGCTATGATTTCAGTTTCAGTGGTTTGAAAAGCGCAGTTATTAATACATTGCATAATAAAAAGCAAAAAAATGAAGAAATCATAAAAGAAGATGTTGCAACAAGTTTCCAAAATAGTGTTGTTGAAGTACTTGTTGGCAAAACAATGGCTGCAGTTAAAGACTATGATGTTCAACATTTAATTGTAGCTGGTGGTGTAGCTGCGAATAAAGGTTTACGTCATGCACTAGAACAAGAATCAAATAAATTAGGAATAGATCTTAGTATTCCACCATTAAATTTATGTACAGATAATGCTGCTATGATAGGGTCAGTAGCTCATTTCTTATATGAAAATAACCGCTTTTCAAATATGAAATTAAACGGTAAAAGCTCTCTAGATATTGAAGCATTTTAATATACAATAATTTGTAATATTGCACTATAGACGTTATACTCAATATGATATAAAAAGATTGAGGAGGCGTTGTAAAGTGGAAGTTAATACTTATTTTAATTTTAAAAATAGTATTGAAGCATTAAAGTTCTACGAAGAAAAATTAGGTGCAACGGATATTATGAGAGTTCCGGGTAACCATGAGATGTTTAAAGATGCACCTGATGAATTTAAATTGCCCGAATCTTTTACAATGAACGCGAGCTTTAACTTATTAGGGAAGACATTTTTATGTAGTGACACTTGGCAAAATAAAGATATTAATAACGAAGGCGCTCAAGCATGTTTTCAGTTTAATTATAACGATGAGCAGGATAGAGAAGCTGTCATCGAATTGTTTAAGAAAGCTGAAGAAGCGGGTTGTAAAATTGATATGCCTTTAAACGAGGTAGAGTGGTCACCACTCTTTGGTTCATTCCAAGATCCATTTGGTGTAACTTGGATGGTAAATGCATATACAGAATAATATAAGAGGACGTTCAAAATTTTGAACGTCCTTTTTTATTTGCGTGCGTATTTGCCTTCACTATTCGTATAGTCAGTATAATCTTTTATACGTTGATCATATTCTTCTTTAGTTATAATTTTATGTTTCAATAGTTCCTTAGCTTTCGTTGTATAATTTTCAATGTTAGATTGTTTCATAAATCATCATCCCTTCTGTAGCATACACAAGACCAATTAATCAATGAAATTTAACTCTAAGCACATCATTAACTTCAAAATAAAAGTAGAATTTATAACTAAAGTCTATAAACAAGAAAATTGGTTACATAAATTATAAGTCTTAATTGATATTAAATCTAGCCTAATTGATAAATATATTAATATTTTAGTCATTTCAACATTTAGAATTTAAAATATTTACAAAAAATACATGAAGGTCACGTATTCATCATAAAGTCAATACAGAACATTTGTACTTGTGCACAAAGTCAAGCATGTTCGCCCAAACCCCTTGGTATCAAAGGGATTGAGCGTCGAATGAAATGACTTCCGACACTTCTTCCGACAGTATTTTTGAAAAAGCATCTGAAACGTCACGTTTGGCACTATCTATAATATGGCCATAAGTAGACTCAATCATCTTAGGTGTATTACCTAAACGTTCAGCAACATAGAATATAGACTGATTACCTTTTAATAGTAATGTAGCATGAGAATGCCTAAAAGCATGTGCATGGATTTTTATATTTAAATCCTCAGACATCTGATTGAATGCTTGATAAATGATTGTTCTAGAAATAGGCTTTAATCCATAATTACCAACAAAAATTGCTGAATGGATATCGATAGGTGTATTGCGATAAAAAGATTTATTCTCGATGTATTTTTGATATTCTTTCAACATTTTTATCAATTCAGGATCTACGTGAATAGTTCTTTTTGAACGTTTCGTTTTTGTTTTTGTAAAATTGTCATGGTCATTTCTAGATTCTCTAATACTGATCGTATTATTTTTGAAATCAATATCTGTCCATCTCAAAGCTTGTAATTCACCGATTCTCATACCAGTATAGGTAAGTGTATAAACAATGGTTTTATAAACAGGCTCCATACTATCAGCATAATGTAATATGCATTTTAAGGTACTTTGATTATAAAAAATTGGTTGGGTATCTTCTTCTTTAAAATGCATTTTTCCTGATATTTTATTTCGTTTTAATTTTTCGTTATCGACCATGAAATCCAGTATGGCAATAAAAGTACAATAGATGTTATAAGTTGTCCTATAATTCACTCTATCTTGAAGCGGATTGATTAGACTAGTTTGTACCTCATATGGTGTTAATCTGGATAAATAGGTTTTACCTATTAAAGGGATAATGTGATTATTAATATAGTTTTTGTTATTTCTTAACGTTGAGTTTGCCCAGCTGGGGCTTTTAAACTCGAAATACATTTCAGCCGCCTGTTTAACAGTAATCTTGTCTGCTTCTATAACTGAATAATCTTGTTCTTCTATATCTGTTTTTAATAACAAAACTTCTCTATATGCAGCTTTTTCAGTTAAGAATCCACTTTTTTGTTTCTCTTTTCGTTTACCATCCAAATAGTATTTGAGCCTATAGCAATAACGTTTATCACCATTTGTGGTCTTATAACTATATACATTTTCATATTTTTTCGACTTAATATATTTCATAGAAACTACCTCCAGTTAAGTTTGGAGACTTGGGGAGGTCGTTAAGTCTTAGGTTATCACCGCCTTTCAATGTATAAAACTACATTTATTTTTATAAGTAAAAATCACCTGTTATATGATTTATGTATAACTTTTACTTATGAACAAATAATTAATCTATTATTTGTTCTTATGTTATAATAGGGTAAAAAGTAGGTGATTGTATTGGAAATTATCTTGTTATTATCAAGTTCAGGTGTAGCCGGACTTCTAACTTATATTTATTTAGATTATTTGTCATTTTTTGATACAGAAAAAAATGAAATAAAGAAAATGATTTCTATTATGTTTTCGCTTGTTAACGTATCTATTTTCTTTCTAGTTCAAAATTGTATAAACGTACTCGAATGGGGAACATTAACTAAATATCTGGTTACCATATTATTAGCAATATTTATAATTATATTATTAAATATCTATGTTTATCCTAAAATGTTTAAGATGTTTAGGAAATATATGAATAAGCAAAGAATAGCTGAAGGCTATGCACCTTTTGTTAAGTCATCTGCAATAGATAGTATTTTACAAAAAAATGCTAAGTTTTATATAGAGCGGTATAATAACATAAAAGATGATCCTATTTATCAAGGAATATTGAATAAGCATGAATTAACAGAAAATCTTGATTCAATATTCATTATTGAACCGACTCCTAAATTAAAAGATAAATCGCATATATCTATTTCTTATATTTATCAACCAAACAATTCTGATTATTATTTTAAAATTTATCAAATTAACGATTAATCTTTGTTTTTATAATCATCACCAAATAAAGATTCCATTGTGGATTCTGAAGGACGTTGAAAATCAGAAGTTCTATTTCTATAATTTTTTCTTACATTGTCATTGTTTCTTTTTTCTCCATTACTTGGACCACTACCTAAATGACCAGGCTTTTTGTTATTACTATTTTGGTTATTATTTCCTTTACGCACACATAACACCACCTTTCAACGTCTAACATAGTTAGACGTTTTTATTTTCGTCTTTCATCATTTTGTCATAATCAGATGCAACCATCTCTAACCATTTATTTGTTTCTTTTTTATTTTTATGGCCAGGATTTATTATCTTTAGTTGATGACCATCATTAGTCAAAATGTAAATGTGTGTATCTGTAAATTTTAATATTTTCATTGATATCCCCCTTATAAGAAAACCTCACGTAGTGTGAGGTTAGTTGGTTATTGAATATCTTCTTTTTTAATTTCCCATTTTGCTTTAATGTTTTTAAGTCCAGGAGTAGCGTCCATCTCAATCATATATTCGTCAGATTCAGGTACATCATAGTATACATATCCACTTGCAGTATTACCTTTATTTATTTGATGACTAAAATCAGCGTTAGTATCATCAGTACCAAACCATTCAGAATATGTTTCTCCACCAACATTTATAGTAAAATCAGCTGAGTCCATTAAAATTTGATCGTCATTATTATTTTTGAACTTATAATTAACTTTTAATGCTTTACCATTTTCAGGAGGTGTTCCTATTTCTCCAGTTTCTCCAGCTTCTTCTACACTTACCAACGTTACTTCTACTCCATCAGCTTTCACAGTGTCCCCAACTTTGTGAGTTTTACTTGCAGTGTTAGCTATTTCGTCTTTTTCTTCTTTGGTTCCATTCAATTCTTCGTCAACACTATTAAAGAATAAAGATACTATAACTATAATAGCGACTATGACGATTACTATACCACCTAAACATCCTAATAAGCCCCAAAGTAAACCTTTCTTTTTCTTAGGTTTTTGATTCATTTCTTCCATTACACATTTCTCCTTTATTCAAATTCTATATGTTTAAACACCTGCAAAGGGTCAAATTTAATGACATACCCCTTGTGATAGGTGGACAAACCGTACTTAGCTTTATAATGTCTTAATGTGTATTTTATATATTCTTCCGTAACTTCAAAGTACTCTGCCATTTCATAAAGATTATGTACTCCATGAAGATAAGCAGAAATAATTCCATCTAAAGAGATAATTAATTCCATGGAGTAACGTCTAGCATAATTTTCAAATTTTCTATTATTAAAAATTCCTTGATCAGTTATATCACCGGCGGTTAATTTGTGATGAGCAAGCTCTTCAGCTAATACTTCAAGTTTTCTTGCATTAGAAAGTGTCTTATCAATCAAAATAACACCATTGTCATATATACCGTCAAATTTACCGTCTAATACAAAAGAGTCGCCAATGGGCAGATGTTTATTTTCTATAAGTAATTCTTCATAACGTCCCATCAAATCTCTCCTTACATATTACGGTGTGCTTTTCTTACCATTTCTGCATATTCTCTTATCTTTGCTAATTCTTCTTCTGTGAAGTCTCCATCGAGGTGTGCTGCTAGGTTGTCTTGTTTAGTTTCTTGAGACTGCTCATTTTTCTCGAAACCTAATAAATATTCTGTACTTATATGTAATGCTTTAGCGAAGTCTTCCGCTCGATTTAATGGAAATTCTCTAGTTAAATTTAAATAGCGCGATACTGCAGATTTTGCCATATTCACTCTACGAGCAAGTTCACTAATTGACATTTGTTGCTTATCTAAATTGTTTTTAATAATTTTAACTATCTCTTCATTTGTTCTCATAATTAGAATCTCCTGAAATTTTATAGTGTTCTTTTTTGTGAACAATTAGATTATAACACCGTTCCCGAATGAATACAATATGTATGAAGAAAAAAACTTTTTGAATATTTTTGCGTTAAAAACGTTGACTAATGAGAACGCACTGTGATAAATTATAAACAGTTCTCAAACGAGAACGAATGGAGGTGACAACATGATACTAAATCTCAAGAGATTGAGAGCAGAAAGAATAGCTTGTGGTATAACACAAGATGAAATGGCTCATAAAATGGGGTGGAAAACAAGAACACCTTATGCCAAAAGGGAAAATGGATTTGTGGACATTGGAGCAAACGAATTTATCAAAATGGCTAAAATATTAGGATATGAAACCAATAATTTAGATATTTTTTTTACAAATAACGTTCCCGAAAGAGAACGACTTTTAAAGGAGGAAAGCAAATGAACGAATTACAAATTTTTAATTTTGATTCAAACGAAGTAAGGACAGTAGTTGTAAACGAAGAACCATATTTTGTAGGTAACGATGTCGCTCAGATTTTAGGATATGAAGATTATCGAGGAGCAATCAATAAGAAAGTAGATGAAGAAGATAAGCTGCGTAGCCAAATTGACCACGCAGGTCAGAAGAGAACTGTAACACTCATTAACGAATCAGGTTTATACAGTTTAATCTTTTCATCAAAGTTAGATTCAGCTAAACGATTTAAACGTTGGGTAACATCTGAAGTATTACCAGCAATACGCAGGCATGGGATATATGCAACAGATAGTGTGATTGAACAAACAATACAAAACCCAGATTACATTATTCATGTATTGACAGAATTTAAGAAAGAAAAAGAACAACGTATGCTGCTACAACAACAAATAGGTGAGTTGAAGCCAAAAGCAGATTATTATGATCAAATCTTAAAGAGTAAAAAGCTTATAACTGTAAATGCTATTGCTAAAGATTATGGCATGACAGCACAAGCACTAAACAAAGTTTTACATGAATTAAAAGTTCAATTTAAGCAGTCTGGACAGTGGTTATTATATGCGAAATATCACAATAAAGGATACACGCATTCAGAACCGCATAAGTATATAAGGAAAGATGGTACAGAGGATTTTAGTTTGCATACAAAATGGACGCAAAAGGGTCGTATCTTTTTATATAACTTGTTAAAAGAAAACGGTATTTTACCAATGATTGAAAAGAAAGTTGAAGTATAAGGAGGAAACACAATGAATGAATTAAAGCTTAATTTGGAAGAAAGTGCAGTAGAACGTAAGATTTATCAATTAATTCACGAATACGGATTATCATATGAGCAATTTAAAAAAGTATTTTTGTTGGTTGATAGACGTATAGTACATCACATTCAAAACACCGAGATATCAAAAGAAAAAAGACCTCTTGATTTAACAAGAGGTCATGAAGGTTAGTTATTTAGCTCTAGGTCAAGATTAGAATCAACATAGCCCAAAACTGGATGTAGCTTTTCTTTAAATTGATCGAAGTTAATCAAAGTATGTTGATGTGAATGATTGTCTCGAACACAATCTAGCGCCTCTTCATAGACTTCTGTAAAAGCTTTTACAACTTGAGTAAATTCGTAACGATATAAGTCTTCCTTACTTCTAACATAAGATTCTAAAGTTACAAAGTAAGAATTAGCTTTTGATAAATAATGAAGTGCCAATAATTCATTGTCATTATCAACAATTTGTTCAATGGCTTCCTTTGTATCGTAATATCCAGCAACCACTAACTTTCTTAAATATTCTTTTTCTTCTGAGAAATCAAATATGCTCATGGTAAACACCTCCCTTCACATAGGGATAACTAAATTATACCAAAAGAAAAATAAAAGAGGATGTGATCTTTCATGCCGAAAGGAGACTGGCTAGTTGATGCAGAAGAAATTAAAGAACGAATGTGCATTGGAGAGAAATTCTTTAGAAATCACATCGTGAAAGATAGTCGGATGAAAGCAATTGAGATTAAAAAAACAAACAGAAAATCCTGGTGGCCATCTGACAAAGCAAAAGATATATGTATACAAATAATGTACGAGTATGATGCTTAAACAAATTGGAGACTTGGGGAGCATACTCGGATAGGAGAGGAAAACAAATGAATATAGCATGGAACATCATGAAGTACCCAGCTTTAACGTTAGCAATAGTAATTGAATTTTTTATTATATCGTCGTTTAGTACAACACCTATTGAGCATTCGTTTCTATTTTGGATAGTGACGGTAGCAGGATTTGAAATGGCTGATCAAATATTTTTAGAACAGGAGGAAATGTAATTGTCATATTTTAAAACAGGATCACAAATTATTAGAACTGAGTATCACTATGGATTCAAATTTTTGCATCGTTATGAGGTCATTAACGAAGAAATCATATTAGTTAGAGTTTTTAGTTTAAATCATGAAGAAGTATATGCAACAGAAATATATATTGAGGATTCTGTTGAAGCTGCTTTTGAAGAATTGAATGATTCAATTTTAAGTTGGATTGACGACAACACAAGCGAAGTAGACGCACTAATGGTCGAAATACTAAAGGGCAGTAACAAACCCTATGATTTTAAAATTAAGGCACGATATTAAAAAAAGCCTAATCCAACGGCAATTGGAAAAGGCACAATTTCAAATAAAAATACACGTACAGAATAACACGGAGGAGGACATTAAGCAATGCAATTAAAATTAAACAAATTAGTAATGGAGAATTTTGCAGGCTTTGAAAATCAAACTTTTGAATTTAATGGCCAAGATGCAGATATTTATGGCCAAAATGGTACAGGTAAAACAACAACGGCTACAGCATTACAATGGTTGCTATTTGATAAAGGATTAGATGGTTCAACAAAATCATTTAACCCAGTACCAGAAAATGAAAAAGGCGAAGAACAGTATGAGTTAATCCCTACAGTTATAGCTGAATTTGAGATTGATGATGGATTACTAACACTTAAGAAGGAATCACACCCTAAGTATTCAACGAACCAGAAAACAAATCGTAAAGAATACAACCGAAGTAGAACGAAGTATCAATATATAAATGATGAAAAAGTAAAGGTTACTGATTTTAAAAACAGGGTTGCTGAGATTATAGATGAAGATGTGTTCAAGCTTATTACAAACCCTGGTGCTTTCAATCAATTAGATTGGAAAGTACGTCGTAATTTATTATTCGAAATTGCTGATGATATTTCAGATGAAGATGTTATTTCAAGTGATCCAGAACTAGAAGGATTAAAAGAGTTACTAACTGAACACGATATCGAAACTAAGAAGAAAATCATTGCAGATAAGATTAAGCAAATTAATCAACAAATTAAAGATATACCAACACGTATCAATGAAGCATCACATTCATTGGTTGAAGTAGAACAATTGAACGAATCTGATTACAAGCAGCTTGAAGAGAATATTCAATCATTAGTAAATAAGAGATATGAATTACAAAATGGAAGTGCTGAAATTGAATTACGCAATCGAGTTAAAGATAAACAATCAGAATTAGAACGTATCAAAAGAGACCACTCATCTAATACTGAATCAAGAATACATTCACTGATGAATGAGTTTAACGCAGAAGAAAGTACTATTTTGAATTACAAATCAAAAATGAAGAATAACCAAACTCAGATTCATTATGAAGAAGGTAAAAGAAAAGAACTTTTAGCAGAGCATAAAAGATTAAAGTCTGATTTAGAAATGGCCAAAAATCACAAGTTTGAATATGTAGATGAAAAAGTTTGTTCATGTTGTGGTCAAGAGTTGCCAACAGAAAAAGTGGAAGAGGCAAGAGAAAATGCACTTAAAAAATTCAACAAAGAAAAATCACATGAACAAGAAGTTATTACAGAGTCAATTGAACGAGTATTGGCAGACGGTAAGAAGATTAAACCAATCATTGATGCACTAGACGAAGAAAATAATAAACATCAAAAAATAATAGATGAAGCTACAGAGAAGTCTAAAAGAATCAAAAGCAAAATCGATAGCCTGAAATCACAAATCACTGACGTTACAAAATCAAAAGAGTATCAGTTAGTTGAAAGCGATATTGAGGAACTCAATAAAAAACGTATGAACATTCAAGAAGAAGTAGATGATCAACTTGATGAATTAGATTCACAGTTAAATGAATTGAATGCGGAAAAAGAACATTTAGATAAATTGAAGTCTATTGCTGCATCTAATGAGAATATCGAAAAGCGTATTGAAGAATTAAGGAATAAAGAAGATGAGTTATTAGACGAGAAAGAAATTTATTCTGGCCAACTTTACAAATTGAATAAATTCACGATTACAAAAATCAATAAGTTAACAGATAACATCAATCGCAAGTTTAAATATGTGACCTTCAAATTGTTCTATACACAAGTAGACGGAGAAGTTAAAGAAACGTGTGAAACTACTGTAAACGGCATTGAGTATCACAGGGGATTAAATAGTGCTAAAAAGCTTAATGCAGGACTAGACATCATTAATACGTTGTGTGATCACTACAAAATTAACGCACCTATCTTTATTGATAATGCTGAATCTGTAATTGATATCTTACCGACAAAATTACAACAAATTAGATTAGTTGTAAGCAAAGAAGATGAAATATTGAGAATGGAGGCAGCTAAATGAAATATGAGTTAGGTGATTATGTACAGATTAACAAACGTTGGAAGAAGACGAATAGTTATCCTCTTATATCAGAAGTTAATGACGATAACGAACAATATGTTGTTGTTAGAAAGAAAGTTGACTGTGTTGATAAGGGATTTATTGCAGGTTATCGATATAAATTAAAACAATCAGCCGCATATGAACTTAACAAGAATGACTATATTAAAGAAATGGTTGAAATAGAAACAAATTCAATTGATGTATACCTGGTAGCAACAAGAATGAATTGCATATATGAAGTAAGCAAAGAAGATATTCAATTAATTAAAGACGTTTCTGAGATTTATTGAAACAGTATAAAAAACAAACACTCTTAACCATATTATTAGCTACTGACTAAGAGTGTTATACCAAGTGCTATTCATCCACTAGTATAGCTTTAAAAAGTTCTTGGATAAGCAAACGTGTTGTAACGTCCCTAGCTTTCATCTGAGTCATGATTCGCAGCTCATTATCAGTTAAATTTGGAAAGTTAGAAACAGTACTCTCATAGAGAGTATTAAGGAATTCATCATCATTAAAAACTAAATCATCTACAAAATCAGATTTTGCATCGTATAAATTTTGAAATTGTTCTTCAGTCATGTTGTCACCACACTTTCATATGAAATTAATTTAATTATACACAATAAAAGGAGTTAGTATATATGACAAATAAAAATGAATTATTAGTAAAAAATCAAAAAATGGGAGATAGCGTATTAGCACGTGTTAAAAGTTTAGAAACACAGGGTGATTTAAAGTTTCCAAAAAATTATTCACCCGAAAATGCAATGAAATCAGCAATGTTAACATTACAAGATTTAAAAGGATCTAAGAAAGACGGTTATAAACCAGCATTAGAATTTGCTAATCCAAACAGCATAGCCAATGCGTTAATGGATATGGTCGTGCAAGGGCTAAATCCAGCTAAGAATCAGGGATATTTCATCATGTACGGTGATAAAGTCCAATTCCAACGCTCATATCTTGGAACAATGGCAGTAACAAGACGTGTTACTGGCGCCAAAGAAATAAATGCAGAGGTTATCTTTGAGGGTGATGAAGTTAAATATAAAACTAAAAACGGTAAAATCATCGATTTAGAACATTCTCAATCATTCGGAAACAGAGATAGTAAAAAAATCATTGGTGCATATGCCACTGTAGTATTTGACGATGAAAGCAAAAACTATACAGAGATAATGAACTTCGAAGAAATTGAAGAAGCATGGAAACAATCTCAGATGGTGTACGACGGCAAGTTCAAAGAAGACGGGACGCATAGAAGATTCCCACAAGAAATGGCCAAAAAAACTGTAATCAACAGAGCATGTAAGAAATTATTAAACAGTTCTGATGATAGCAGTCTATTATCTAGTGAAGTGAAAAATAGAGATAACAGACAACGTAAAGAGATTTTAGATGCTGAGGAAGAAGTTAATGCTAATAAAGAATTATTAGAATTCGAAGAAGTGGCAAATCGAGATGTAACAGATGTCACTGATTTTGAAGAAGTTGAAGATATAAAAGAAGAACCTGCACATCAAACCGCAGAGGATGAAGAACCATTTTAATAGATGTTATTGCAACTGGTTCAAGTGGTAACTGCTATCGTATTACAGATGGCAGAACCACTCTGTTATTAGAAGCGGGCGTAAAGTTTGAAAAAGTGCAAAAAGCACTTCAATACAGAACTAGAGACATTGCAGGTTGTCTTATCACACATGAACATGGTGATCATGCTAAATATACAGACCAGTATTTAAAAAATGGAATCAATTGTTATATGACCAGGGGCACAAAGAAAGCAAAGAAAATACAAAGTCATAGACTAAATATATTAAAAGCTAAACGTTCAATAACAATCGGTACATGGTCTATATTACCTTTTGAAATTGAACATGATGCAGCAGAACCAGTCGGCTTTTTACTAAAAAGTTCTGAGGGTTATAAGGTCTTATACCTTACTGACACAAAATATTGCAAATATAGATTTAAAGGACTAACGCACATGATGTTAGAAGTGAATTATATTTATGAAAAAATGCAAGAAAACGTTCAACACGGACGCGTTCATCAAGGGTTGGCCAACAGAATAATGGAGTCGCATTTTAGTTTGGAATATGCATTAAGACTACTTAAGATTAATGGTTTATCTCAGCTTCAACAGATTCACTTGATACATCTAAGTAGTACTAATTCTGATGCGCAATTAATCAAACAGCAGGTGCAAGAAGTTAGTGGTGTGCCTGTCTATATCGGAGGTTTATAAATGGATAATAATGATTGTAAGTTTATTGGCCGAATCACAAAAGACTTAGAGATAAGGGTGTCTGCAAATGGAACAATGATTTTACCATTTGATATTGCAGTTCAAAGAAAGTTTAAAAATAATCAAGATGAATATGAGAGTGACTTTATTAGTTGTATCGCATTCAATAAAACGGCCGAATTTATAAACAACTACGCCAAGAAAGGTTACTTGATAGGCGTTGAAGGTGAGTTGCAAAATAATAACTTTGAACGTCAAGATGGCACCATGAATTACGGAATGCAATTAAAAGTAACCAAAGTTAATTCACAAATTCTATTTTTAAATAAAGAGAAATCTACTAACAGTGCTAGTCAAGAAGGTAGCGCACAGCGTGGCCAAAATACAACAACTAATCAAAATGTTAGTCAAACTAATAGAAATAATCCATTTACAAACGCTAATGGCCCAATTGAAATAAACGATGATGATTTGCCATTTTAATTTAACCAGTTTTGAAAGTGAGGTGTGGAGTTATGGGTGGTTGGATTAGCTTGCATAGATCGATTGAGAATCATTGGTTGTATGAAGAAGAAAGAAAGTTCTCTAAATTCGAAGCATGGATTGATTTACTTCTAATGGTTAACCATAAAGATAATAAAACAGTTATGGACGGTAAGTTAATCACTGTGAAAAGAGGTCAACGTATTACTTCACTCCGAAAACTAGGTGATAGATGGAAATGGTCATTAACTAAAGTTGATTCGTTTTTAAGGCTATTAGAAGAAGACAAAATGATAGTCGTAAAAAAAGACACCAAAAAAACGCTTGTAACCATTGTCAATTATGACGTTTACCAAAATGTGAATTTAGAAAAAAGACACAGAAAAGACAGTGAAAAGACAGAGAAAGAACACAGAAAAGACAGAGAAAAGACACAGAAA
Organism: Mammaliicoccus sp. O-M54; assembly: GCF_022386035.1. NCBI lineage: Bacteria > Bacillati > Bacillota > Bacilli > Caryophanales > Staphylococcaceae > Mammaliicoccus > Mammaliicoccus sp. O-M54. Next base: position 160,551 of record NZ_JAJNJE010000006.1, on the reverse strand, counting down.
AAAACAAACAATAATGATAATAAGGAGAATAATGAAAATAATGATAATAAGGAGAATAAGAAGACGCCGAGCGTCTACGACTTTTATCAAGAATCAGGATTCGGAATTATTAATCAATACACTGCACAAGATATCACTTATTACTTAGAAAGCTTTGAGAACGATTCAGATGAAATAGTAACTGCAGCATTAAAGTTAGCACTTGATAGAAATAAAGTTAATTGGGGATATGCTAAAGCCATTTTAAAAGATTGGTTAAAGTCTAATCTCAAATCTATAAGTGAAATACGGGCATATGAACAACAAAAGTTGGCCAACTTCAAAAGTAGAAGTGGACAGAATAATAACCTTCAATCAAAAGAGAAAACACCTGAATGGTTATTAAGGCAAAAACAAAATAATCAAGATAGTCAAAATGAAGTAAATATAAATGAACCAGAATTTGAAGAAAAGAAAAAACAAATGGAAAAAGAAATAATGGAATGGAGTGAAGAATTTGGGCGTACTACTTAAAGGTAAAACTATAGGAGAAGTATTTGATTTACTACAAGAATTAAAATCAGTTAAAGCTGTTGCTGAAGAAATTGGTGTAACACCTGGAGCAGTTTATAGTTTTAGATCAGAACATCATAAAGCATTTAAAAAATTAAAAGAAGAGTCGGAAGTTAAAGAAAATGAAAATAAAACAACTAATACTAAATTAACTACAAAAACTATAGAACCAGAGAAGATAGTAAATGATCAACAAAATGATGAGTCAACAACAAAGGTTGCTATTGCTAGAAAAATGGTTTTAGAGAAAGAAAATAAGTCACTTAATAAAAAAATAAATCAGCTAACATCTGAAAAGAATCAATTACATGGTCGTATTAATTTGCTTGAAGACGAAATTAAAGTGATTAGTGATGAAAAGACGGAACTGAGAAATGAGTATGAAAAGCTGTCACGTGATTATCAGAAGATTAACGAAGACAAAGTGTCATACAAAAAGCAGTTAGAGGAATTAGTTAAGGAATCTAATAATATTTTGGCAGAAGCCAAGAAATATCGTGAGGCAATCAAAGAATATCAAAATAAAATGGCGATGCTTAGTGAAAGAGACACAAGACAATCAGAAGTGAATATAGATCAAATACAAAAGGAACTAGCGTTTTATAAAGCACATGCGTTGCTATATTACCAGAAAGTAAATGAAGTATCATGACGGTTCATTCATTTACAATACTGTTCAAAAAAGATGTAAAACACTTAGATAAACCTATGGCATCTCCTAGACCAAGATTTAGGAACGTTGGAAAGTTTATTCAAACATACATGCCAACTAATTACGTAAAACACAAACAATTTATAAAAGAACAAATGCCAGAACTAAATATCGATGATGCAATCAAGTTAACTTTACTGTTTGAATTTCCAATGAACAAGTCATGGTCAAAATCATTAATTAAAAGAATGATACATGCATTTAAAAAGAATAAACCTGACATCGATAATTTGGTTAAAACATTTATGGATGCAGCAAATGAAAAGATATGGACTGATGATGCATTAGTCGTTGAATTACATTGTGCTAAAAGATACGCAGAAGTACCAAAAATAAAAGTGAAAGTGGAGGAATTATAATGAGAAATATTCAATTTGCAGATGAACTAATTAAAAAGACTTTTGGAGAAAATGAACAAGATGGAGTAGTAAGAAAACAATTTAACGCTACTGACAAACATGTGACTTGGTCAATAGAGTTTTTCGCATACGAAGCAACAATTGTATGTACAGCAAGTAAAGCAGGTACTAAATTTAAAGTTTCTGGAGATAATGTTCCAAATGGTTTTATTACTCAACAATATCAAAGAGTTGAGTACATAAGACAAGAACTATTTAAGGATGAAGCGGAAAATCCAGATCAATTAACATTAGAAGATGTTGATAAAGAAGAAGAACAAGAACAGCAAGAAGAACAAGAGCAAGCAGAAAATGAAACATTATTTGATGGAGCAGATGACAAAGTTGAAGAATTATCAAACGAAGAAATCGATTAATAAAAAGGGTGGCGAAAGTCAGCCAGATATTGTAGATAAGGTACGAGAAATACTGAATAGGAAGTGAATAGGTATGGAAGATTATTATACTAAGAATTTTAAAAGAATTCATGAACATGTAGCTAATGCTAGGGCTTATGTACAGGATAAACTTGAACATGCTAAATATGACGAAGCAGATATAAGTTTCATAAAACAATTAGAGGCTGAATATTACGCATTAGAAGTAATATGGGTCAATATGAATCAGATTGAAACAAATAGACCGAGATAAGGTAAAGGAAGTGTTGGGAAGATGAATAGACCAAAGTTTAGAGTATGGGATATAGAAGAACAAAAATGGTATAAACCAACTTTCAAAGCTTACAAAAAAGAGTTGCATGATATACAAATCGAGTTAAACGGAGACTTATCAATAAGGACATTTGATGAAGAAGGCAAATTCGTGACTATACACGAAAGTATGTTTAGAGGACGTTATGAAGTAATAGAGTTTACTGGACTATTCGACAAGAACTGTAAGGAAATTTATGAGGGGGATATTGTTACAGCTATGTCGGAGGGATATAAAGCAATTGGCGTTGTGAAAAGACGTATTGATGGATATTGGCTAATGTATCCTGCATGGCAAAATGGTCAAAGTTGGAAACTAGTCGTTAATGAACAAGGGAATACTGATGTCGAAATCATTGGCAACAAATTTGAACACCCACACTTACTAGGGGAGGACTAACATATGGTTAATAGCAAATGGGCTACAACTAGACAAGTAAACTACGCATTAGGGTTACAAAAGAAAATTGATAGTCCTGATTATACTAAACAAGAACTAGAAAACATGACTAAAAGACAAATTAATGTAGTCATAGAGGAACTCATTCAATACATTACAGAAGATGATTTATACAACGAATGTATGAGTTATGGCTTACCTAACCAATAAGGAGGACACACAATGAAATATTTAACTGTGATAGCAATAACTGATGAAGGTCAAGAACAAATGGGAATACCAATGAATTTAGTCGAGGAATTGAATGATGAGTTAGAGAATTATCCAGACGGTATACCCGTAACATTACAAAGTGGGAAAGTTGTTAAAGCACCAGCGTTTCTTATACCAACAAAGGCTTTTACTAAAACTAACACAATTTTTGTAAGTGAAACGGAGGACACAAAATGAAACTATACCTAATCACATTAACAATATCGCTTATAGCACTATACACATTTATCAAACGATCATATAAGTATGCGAGCGTGCAAGATAGTATAGACGTCGAAAGTTACGCAAGTGATATGTCAGCACCTTTAGATTATGAGGTGTATAAATGACTAAATACGTATTGATTTTTAACAATGACCCAATAGCAGTGGGAGATAAATGGCATGTGGAAGATATGAAACAATGGGAAATCTATTATGGTGCTACGAGTGATATGTTTGAAATTAAAAAGTTTGATGATTACTACAAGCATTATGATAAAAATTATGTGGCACCAATCTATTATGAAGACACACAAGCATATAAAGATAATGAGCCGTGGTTCACAGGAGTTGGTAGACATTGACATTCGGATTAATACTATTCGCAGTTGTAGTCATTGCGTTAGTGATAAATGCAGTTAAGGAGTGAATGATATGGATGAAAGAATTAAATCCAGAATATTCATAGATGGCTTAGTGTTGAAAGATATTAATCAAGTGTTTCAAAGGCTATTTAATATAAACGATCAGTATGGTGATGACTTAAATAAAGACGATTGGAATTTAATTTTTGAGCATACAAAACAAGCAAGTATGTTAATACCATCTATGAATGAACAAGATGAAACAATATAAGCATAGTTTTATAGTTAGAAAAGTAATGAATTTGGAGGTTAAAAGATGCCGTCAGTAGAAGAACAAATGAAGCATATTAAAAATAAAGATGAACTTATTAAATGGCTGATCAATGAATATTTCATTTTATCTAACAAAGCATATGGCCAAAACTTTGAGGATGTAATAGATAAAGAATTAAATGTTATTAAGTCTAAAGCTGAATTATTAATGAGGGATAAGAGGTGATCATAGTGAAGTTCCTTTTAGATGTATTATTGTTTATAATTTCGTTAATGATTGGTTTTATTATTTTAAATGTTAATGACACATTACTATTTGCATTTGCTGCATTTGGTGCTTATAAAATGATAGACTCATTTGTTAGAAATTTAATTAGAGGTGAAGCTTGAATGGAAAACAATATTTGGTACGCATTATCTACAGGAGTTTTTTTATACACAGTTAAAGAAATAGTAAGGCTTGGTATAGATACCAGAATTAATGTAATTAATTTTAATTTAGAGAAACTCTACCCTATTTATTCGGATGCTTTTGGAAAAGTGAAGTTTATGATTGGGCATCATAGAACACCTTTTTCGCAGAAAGACACCTTTCAGAATATTTATGATGATGTATTAAATAATATAGACAAAAAACAAAGAAATTTATACATTAACAATGATAATTATAGAAAAGTAATGAATTTATATAGACATATAGAAAAAATGGAGAATGCAAAATATGAATTCAATAACTTTTTTAGTGCCAATCAAGTCTTTTTTGAATATGAATTTGTAGTCGAAACAATTGTAATGGTAAATGAATTTGAGAGTGACATTTCATATTTAAGGTCCATGGTTAATAATTATATGAATAATTATGAAAATTTAATATGGAGCAATATCATAACTGACGCATATAAACATAAGGTTACACAATATGAAATTTATCTTGATAAATTTGAAGAAGAGTTTAGAAAGAAATTCAAAATTAAAAGAGAAAGTAGAATCAAAAAGTTTAGAAGAAATATTAAAAATAGGTTTAAGAGGTGACAATAATGGAGCTTAATAAGTATCAAGAGATAGCGTTAAGAACACATAACACTGATTCTAATTTGGCTGAGTCATTAACTAATTATACTTTAGGCCTAGCAGGCGAATCAGGAGAAGTAGCTGACATAGTAAAGAAACATATATTCCATGGCCATGAGTTAAACAAAGACGAAATGGTTAAAGAACTCGGCGATGTTCTTTGGTACTTATCTTCACTCGCTAGTATGTGTGACGTAACACTTGATGAAGTGGCAGGTCATAATTTAAATAAATTATCTAATAGATATCCAGGTGGATTTAATCAAAAGCATAGTATTAATCGAATAGAGAACATTTCACCAGGAGATAAAGTTTTATTTAGTAATAACCAATATATTGTGGATGATGTAATTGGAAATACATTATTGATTAGTAACGATAATGATGATCAGCAAGTTAATGTATATGATGTAAAGAAACTGTAAATGGTTTCTTCTTAAATAAAGGTGGTGAGATGTATTGTTCGAGTGGCTAGAGTTATACCAGAACTTGGATATGCAACAGCAGGCATTAGAGATAAAGAAAGATATATGCATTGAAGAAATGGAGAGGTGGCACTCAATAAGTTATGCACGAGCAGACTTAGGAAAGAAGCATGACTTTCATTCTCGCTTACAACAGGTCAGCCGTATTGAGGAGGAGTTAGAGGAATTGAATGAGAGGATAAAAAAGTTAGAAGAACAGAAGGAAAGAGTATTAAGTTTGTTGGACCGTTTCCAAGGTATAGAACACAAGATACTTAGAAAGAAATATGTAGATGGTATGACATTACAAGAGATTGCATATGACTTAGGTTACAGTGAACAATACATTAGAAAGAAACATGCTGAGTGTATTAAGAGAATCAAGTTCATTAGTTAGTAGTCAACGTTGTCAACAATCATGCTACACAAACTATTGATTAATCGTGATATTGTAATAACATAGAAAAATTATACGAAGGACTGACACATTGTGTTGGTCCTTTTATTATGCAACGAAGGAGTGATTGGTATTGGTATCATGAGACGTTGTAATCATCCAACATGCAACAAACTTATATCACACAATCAAACATACTGTGATGATCATAAGCAATACACTAACAAAGCATACAATGATGCAAGGCAAAGGAATAATCCTGAATACTTAAATTTTTATAAACGCAAAGAATGGTTAGATAAAAGAGAAATAGTATTAATCAAGAATGATTATATTTGTGCATCTTGTGGTGCAGTAGCTGAAGTAGTAGACCATATAATCCCAACAAAAGTAAATTGGTCGAAACGATTAGATGAAAAGAATCTACAGCCATTGTGCAATCAATGCCATAACAAAAAAACAAAAGAAGATTTAAAAAAGTACGGAATGTGAAAAAGATAAAAATAAAAATATGTAAAAAAATAAAAATAAAATACAAAAATTTTAAAAGTCCCCCACCAATTTTGACGGGGCATTGTCGAAATCTCTACGGAACGGGGCAGACCTTTCTTTCGGACTTTTTCCCTTTTTTAAACCGATTTTACAAAGGAGGTGGTTTGGTTGGCTGGAAGAAGACGTGTTGCGACTGATGTCACAAAAAAGAACTTAACAAAAGATGAAATCAGACAACGTAAGCAAGAAGAAGAACTTTTAAATGTCTTTGAGGGAGTACCCGAACGGCCACCGACTTGGTTGAGCAAATTGGCCAAAAAAGAATATAAGCGTATTGTTCCCTTAATGAAAAATTTGCCAATAGCAAACCTAGATTTACAGATTATATGTCATTATTGCGAACAAGTTTCAAGCTATTTAGAACTAACTAAAGACATACAAGAAAATGGATATAATATATTCATCAAAAATGATGAAGGGGAAATTATTAACGTTAAAATTAATCCTTCAGTATCTAAAAGACTAGAAGTGGCGAGAGAAATGAGAGCAGCAGCTAGTATGATTGGTATAAGTTTAGACAGCAGAATTAAAATTGTCGCACCAAAGAAAAACGAAGTTGTAGAGGACCCAATGGATGACTTCTTTAACTGACAATAAATTGATTGATCCAGTTACTTTTTATGCAAAAAAAGTGCTAAAAGGCGACATTTTAGCATCTAGGATGGTCAAAAAAGCGTGCAAACGTCACTTAAATGATTTAAAACGTGATGATTTAGCCTATAATTGGCAACCCAACAAAGCACTACATGTTATCAATTTCATTGAAAAGCTACCAGATATTAAAACAGGTGAACGTCATCCTTTAGCATTATTTCAAAAGTTTATAGTTGGTAGTATTTATGGTTGGCAGAATGATGAAGGACATAGACGATTTAAACGTGCTTATATTAGTATGGCCAGAAAAAACGGTAAGTCTATAATCGTTGCCGGTATTAACCTTTATGAATTGCTTTTTGGGGAAAATCCTAAATTAGGTAGACAGATATATTGTACGGCCAATGCAAAAGACCAAGCTAAGGTCGTATGGGAAATGTGCATGAAACAATTGAATTCATTACGAGAAGAATCGGCCAAAGTATACAACATTACTAAAATTACTGAATCTAAAAACCTGTTGGCAAATAAACGTGACGGTTCAATCTTAAAACCATTATCAAAAGATACAAAAAAACTAGATGGTTTTGATCCATACATTGGTATTCTCGATGAATATCACGAAGCTAAAGATGATTCAATGTTTGAAGTCCTACGTTCTGGTATGATTCAACAAGTTAATCGTTTAATAGCAATTATTAGTACTGCTGGGTTTAATTTGAATGGGCCGATGTATAAAGAATATGTATATTGCAAAGGTTTGATGAACGGAAAGTTTGAAAATGATAACTATTTTGTATATTGTGCAGAAATGGATAGCGACGAAGAAATAGACGATGAAAAGAACTGGATTAAAGCAAATCCTTTATTAGAAGTGGAATCATTTTATGATGTTGCATTACAAACTATTAAAGATGATATGCAAGAACAAATTGATAAAGGTGAAACACACAAAATTAAAACAAAGAACTTTAATATTTGGCAATCCAATAGTGAATCATCACTAGTTAATATAAAAGATTGGGAAAAAATAAGCGTTGATAGTGCACCTGATATTAAAAATCGGGATGTATATATTGGCGTCGATTTATCAAGATTAAACGATTTAACAGGTATAGGTTTTATTTATCCTATAGATAAAAAGTATTATGTTGATTCTCACGTTTTTGTTGGTACTAGAGGTGGCATAGAAGCAAAAATAAAACGCGACAAAATAGATTATTTGGAAATGGTCAACAGTGGCACTGCGACTTTAACACGTTCTGTTTATGGGATTATAGATTATGAACAAGTGATTGAATACTTAATAAATTATGTTGTCGAAAATAATTTGAATGTTTTAGGTCTTTGTTACGATCCTTGGCACTCAGAAACGTTTTTGACTGCTATAGAAAATCGGAAAGATATTAAATGGCCATTGATAGAAGTAGGACAATCATTCAAAGTAATGTCTCAACCTATTAAAGACTTTCAACTTGATGTAATTCAAGAAAAGATAATACATGCTAACAACCCAGCGTTGGATGTAGGGGTTAATAATGCAGTTCTTATTTTCGACAAAGAAGGTAACTGCAAAGTTGATAAATCTATGTATAGGGAAAAGATAGATAGTATTGTCTCAGTTCTTATTGCATGGACAGAAGCGAGAATGCATGAGTTCCAAGAAAATTGGGATGAAATTTATGCAAGTGATGAATTTGGATTTTAGGAGGTGCATCGATGAATTTAAGTAAAATTAAAGACTTCTTTTTGTTAATGGTTGCCAATTTAACAGGCATCCTTTTTTTATTAGGTTTAACCTTGGTTAATATTGCTATGTATTTAAGGTTTAATGAAACAATTGGACTTGTAGTGACAGGCTTAACATTAATTTTAATTGCATTGATTATTGACCATGAATCTAGACCAGAAAGGAGGTAAGATGATTGGGGATTTTTATTGGTAATAGAAATAGATCAATTGATATGGAACAAATAGATATAGTAAAAGCAACAAAGATATTTCCAGGAATTGAAGATGCTCCAGTACTAAATGAATATGACGGGGTAGATGCTATAAAAAATACAGACATTTTTACTGCTGTAAGTATGTTAGCAGGCGACTTAGCAAGAATGGATATTCAAATATGGAAGCAAGGTGTTCATGAAGAAAATAATTATTTGGAAAAGTTGATTAATGTACGACCAAATGACTATTACAATGGATATCTTTTCAAATTTATTGTTTTTGCTAATGCTATGTTAACAGGCCATGGATATTTCAGAATCATTAGGGATACAAAGTTTAATCCTAAAAAATTGGTATTCATGAAAACGTCAAAAGTAAATTTAAAAGTAGATGATAATGATACGCTCTACTTTGAATATAAACCAAATCATAAGGATGTTATAAAGTTAGATTACTATGATGTTGTTGATATTAAATTTCATTCATTAGATGGGTTTAAAGGTATCTCACTTTTAGAGTCCTTATTAAAGACTTTAGAAACAGATCATTACGGTAGACAATTTCTAGGTAATTTCTTAAAGAATGGTACACATGCAGGTGGAATTTTAAAAATGAAAGGTGTACTTAATAATAAAGCAGCAAGAGATAGAGCCAGAAAATCATTTCATGAACAATATAGCGGGACAAAACAAGCCGGAAAAGTCGTTGTTATGGATGAGTCGATGTCGTTCGATCAGTTAGAAGTCGATACAGAAATACTAAAGCTTATACGTGACAATAAATCATCAACACGAGAAATTGCAGGAGTTTTTGGAATCCCACTTCATAAGTTCGGTATTGAACCAACAAATATTAGTATTACAGATGCAAATTTAGAATACTTATCAACATTAGCACCATATATGAAAGCTAGTTGTTCAGCCTTAGAATTTTACTTTAATTCAGATTTAGATGATTTGGTCAAACGTTTTAGGTTTGATACTTCTGATTTGAGAGTAGTTGACTCAGAAACGCAGGCAAAAATAGATAAAATAGATCTTGAAGATGGCGTCAAGAACCTCGATGAAGTAAGAAAGACAAGGGGTTTGCCACCTATAGAAGGTGGATTTGGAGCAAAGCATAGAGTTGATTTGAATCATGTGAATATCGAAAAAGTTGATGAGTATCAAATGAATAAATCAATTGATAAGAAGCATAAAACTAATTTCGAAGGGGGGTGAGAAAGATGAAGGATGAAGAAAAAAGAACGATGAACAACATTGAAGTGCGAGCTAAACAAGATAATGAGAAGATGATTATTGGGGGCTATGCACTTAAATTCGATACCTGGTCTGAAGATTTAGGTGGTTTCAAAGAAACTATTTCTTCTAGTGCATTAAATAATACTAATCTAAATGATGTAAGATGTTTAGTTGATCATGAACCGAGTCAAATACTTGGTAGAAGTTCTTCTGGAACATTAAAGTTAGATATCGACGATATTGGTTTGAAGTTTGAATGTACATTACCAAATACTACATTAGCAAGAGATATATATGAAAATATTAAACTTGGTAATGTTAACCAATGCTCATTTGGATTTATGTTAGAAGATGACGGTGATGAGTGGATATTTGATGATGAGATACGTTCATATAAGCGTACTTTAACAAAATTTAAAGAATTAACTGATGTATCTGTCGTTACTTATCCAGCATATAGAGATACAGATGTAGCGCCAGCTTTAAGAAGTATTAAAAAAATGAATTTTAATTTCGAACAAGAAAAATTAAAAACTGAACTTGAATTATTATAAATCGGTGAAGGTTAACACCGTAAAAAATAGATCCAAAAGCTTGCTAAATATAGTGAAGCTTGTTTTTTATGCAATCAAAAATAAAATGAGGAGGTTCATTTATGAACAAGAAACAATTACTAGAAGCAATAAAAAAATTGAAGTCTCAACGTGATGAAAAGAGGAAAGAAGCATTAAAGTATGTAGAGTCTGACTTAAAAAAAGCAAAAGAACTTCGTGATGAAGTGAAGTCGTTTGATAAAAAAATAGCTGAGAAAGAAGAAGAATTAGCTATTATTGAAGATTTAGAAAATAAAAACTCTGACGAAGAATCTTCAAATAATGAGGAATCTAGTGATAAAAGTGCAGACGGTGGTGAAAAATCATCAGAAAATGATGAGAAATCAAGTGAACATCGTTCTATTAAACGCAATAATCCCAAAGCAACTAAGGATAAAGAAATTAGAAAACAAAAGGAATCTGAAGCGGTAATTAATTTCCGTAATTACCTTCTTACTCAAAATACACGTTCGGTAAAAACAACAGATGAAGGTGTTTTAGTACCTGAAGAAATTTCAAATAAAATAGAAGATTTTACAGATGAATTAGAAGCATTAGATAAGTTAGTAGATGTTAGAAACGTTAAAACACCAATTGGAAAATTCCCAGTCAGAACTGATGAAACGAAGAAAGCGGGATTACCTACTGTTCAAGAATTAGAAGAATCTCCTGAGTTAGGTTTAAGAAAGTTAGGAGAACAAAAATATGAAATCAATACTCACCGTGGACTTTTAAAAGTGTCTTGGGAAGCACTTGATGACGGCGTAGAAGTTGAAAATATTATTGTTGAAGAATTAGCTGAAGAAATTACCGCAACAAAAAACGTTAAAATTTTAGAAGCCTTAAAAGGGTTAACTCCTAAGTCAGTTACAACTATTGGGGAAGTTAAAACAATACTAAACGTTGAGTTGAAAAAACGTTATGCTAAAGAATTTGTTGTTTCATCTGATGTATATGATCAATTAGACCAAATGAAAGATAAAAATGGACGTTATTTATTACAAGAATCTATTACTTCAGCAACAGGATATAAAATGTTTGGTAAAGATATTAGAGTGCTTGATAAAGAAGTGATTGGTGAAAATACTATGTTTATTGGATCATTAAAAGATGCAGTAGTTTTATTCTTAAGAAAGCAATTATTAGTGAATTATGAAATTTGGAATCAATACGGAAAAGTATTCTCTCCAATTTTAAGATTAGATGCTCGATTAAAAAATGACAAAGCTGTTATCAAAGTAGACTTTAATGTTGATGGAGATAATCCACATGGTAATAGTGCAGCAGATGTTATTCCAGAGGCTTAATATTAAGCCTCTAATTTTAATAATTAGGAGTGGTTTAAATGGTTAAATTTAAAGCATTAGTAAAGTATAAAGATTTGGAAATGGATAAAGTAGTAGAAGTTGATGATGAATTAGAAATGACGGTAAAACGTGCAAATGAAATTAATAAAAAATTAAAAGAGCATGGGAAAGTACTTGAACGAGTTGAAGAATCGAAATAATGAGGTGATTTGAATGAAAATTACTGATCAAGATTTTGACTTGTTAAGAAAACATTGTAAGGTTGATCATCATTCTGAAGATGATTTGTTAAAAGCTTATTATGAATGGGCTTTTGATGATATAGCAAGTGCAGTTACTGATGATTATAAAAATCATATAGATTGGTTTGCTAATCAAACATTATTTAAAAGGGCGGTATTTCCTTTAGCTGCTTATTATTTTGAAAATAGAATTGCATATATTGAACGTAGTTTGAGTTATGCGCCTCATATGGTGTTAAGTACAGTGCATAAATTACGTGACATGTATGTGGTTGATATGGAGTTAGATAAAGATGAAAATAAGCATTAGGGATTTAAACGAAAGGGTTACTTTTAACGAAGATATCAGTAAATCAATCAATGGTTTACCTCAACGGCCAAAACGACGTGAATTATATAGTTGTTATGCGTGTATTCAAGATGCTAAAGAATCTGATACTCAAACTAGTATTAATAACAATAGTAAATTCATAAAAACGATTATTATACGTGACCCAAGAGGCGACTATAAACCTAGTAATAAGCACTATATTATACACGATGGTGTAAGTTACGATGTTAAGTATTATAAGCCTGATTATCGCGATAAGTCTTTCTTAAGAATATATTGTGAGGTGGTAATCTAATGGGTGCTAAAATCGAGAAAAACACAATGGAATCTGGATTAAGAAAGAAAATCCAAGAATTCCCTAGAATTCAAAACCGTGTTCTAAAAGCAGGGGCGTCGTCATTGATTCCAATTTTGGTAAAAAATACACCTAAAAGTGATAGAAGTAAGCATGCGAAAGAGCATGTAGCGATGTCTAATATTAGAACAGACAAAGGCACGTATGAAAAGTATGTGACGATTGGTTATGAAAAAGGTTATAGTCACAGGATGCACACCACTGAATTCGGAACTATGTACCAACGCCCACAATTATTTATCACTAAAAGTGAAAAAGAAGGAAGAAGTATTGTTAATAAGGCAATGGTAACAGCTATGAGAAGAGGCATGAGAAAATGAAAAACATTACAGATGAACTTTATCAACTAATTGTTAATAATGGAGATATTACAGTAAGTGATAATATTTTTAAATATGTTGTTCCACAAAATTTTCATGAAACAACTAATAAGCCCATCGTTAGGATTACACCTTTGCCATATACACCTCAAGATTATGCAGATGATCAGCAACTTTCAAGAGAATATGATTACCAGATTGATATTTGGTGGTCAGAGGATGAACCATTTGAACAAGCGGAAATGCTTGTTTTTTTATTGGAAAAAATGAATTTTCAAGCTTATTATCGTGAGCCTTTATATGAAGTAGAGACTTTTACATTTAGAGAGATTATTCGAGCTAAAGCAACGATAATTACATTAAAAACATAGGAGGCATTACAATGTTAAAAAACTTAAAAGAATCTGAAAGACTATTGAAATTAAATTTACAACACTTTGCAAGCACAGGTGTATCAGGTATCGCAATTGGGGTTTCAAACTTCTATTCGGCACCAATTGAGCAAGATGATGATAAAGGTATTAAATATGGCCCGGGTATGCGTACACGATTCCTTCAAGAAATTGAAGTTGATAGACCACAAGAATCAGAAGACGCATACGGCGATGATATTGTAGCAGCTACTGCTGTATCTAATGGTAAATTAGAGGTAAAAACGACATTTGTTACTGTTCCATCTGACCAAAAAGCATTCTTATCAGGTGCTAAAAAAGGTAAAGGTGGTTACAAATATAGTGCTGCGGATATTCCACCTGACGTAGGTGTAGTATTTGAACGTCGTAATCATGATGGTTCAAGCGAGTGGGTAGGATTATTCAAAGGTAAATTCACACGACCAGGAATTAAAGGACAAACAAAGCAAGATAAAGTCGAGTTCCAAAATGACGAAGTTGAAGGTAGCTTCATTGATCGCATTTTTGATGAAGCATCACATGTAACTGGATATGATGCAAAAGGTAAAACTGAAGGTCGCGATTATGTATTTATGGAAACATTCGGTAAAACGTATGAAGAGTTTATGAAAACTGTTGGAGAACCACAAGTAGAAGAAGCGAAGAACGCAATTGAAGCGTCTGGAGATGTATCAGAAGGAAGTACTGAGGAAGAAGGAAATACTGAAGGGGAAGGAATTCCTGAAGCATAAAAATAGGGGACGAAAGTCCTCTATTTATTTTTATTTTGGCCAAATTAAAAATTAGAAAGTAGGAAATCAAATGAAACGTACATCAATTGAATTAATTACAGGATTTACAAAAGCAGGGAAACCACAATATAAAAAGTATTTAGCAAAACCAATCCTTACATTGTTTGAAACAATTCAAGGCTCTAAATTATCTATGAAAATGCAAAAAGTATTTAAGGAGCCAGACTTCGATGAACTAACAGAGGAACAATACGAAGGATTATCTGAAACAGAGAAACGAGAATACGATAAGTTACGAGAAGAATATACAGAACAAGTAATGTCGCAAATGGACGTTCTAGATGAAGTGTTTGAATTCATAACTGAAGCATTTGATGAACAATTTACAACAGTTGAGTTACAAAAAGGTTTACCTAGTGGTCAAGAAGGTTTTGAATATTTAGGTTCTATATTGCGAAATATAACAAGTGGCGGAGAACCAAGTGAAACAAAAAAGTTTTTGAACGAGCAGAAGAAATAAATCCTGAAGATTTGACTGTTGAGGGTGCATATAAAAATTATATGAAACTTGCAAAGACGTTAATAGATGAAGGCATGGATCCTCAAAAAGTTGCTAATATGCCTATCCATTTCTTCTTAGAAGTAGTCGAATCACGTATTGAGACAAAACAAAAAGCTACAAGTTTTAAAGACATATTCTAGTCACTCAAAATGAGTGACTTTTTTATTTGCAATTTTTTAAAGAAAGGAGGAATTTTATGCCAAGTCCTATCGGGAATATGGTCATACGAGTTGATTTAGATGGTTCTGGATTTAATAAGGGCGCGACTGGATTACAGAGGCAGTTAAGAATGGTTAGTAAAGAAATGTCAGCTAATTTATCTAAATTCAGTCGTTACGATAACAGCTTAGAAAAATCAAAAGTAAAAGTTGATGGATTATCTAAGCGACAAAGGGTACAAAAAGAGCTCGTAAAAGAATTAAAGCAAAATTACGATAAATTAAGCGCAGAAACAGGAGAAAACAGTGCAAAAACACAAGATGCAGCATCTAAATATAATGAAGCAGCAGCTAAATTAAATCAATATGATCGCGAACTAGAAGATGCTACAAAGCACATGAAGGACCTACAGGCTCACCAAAATGCATTAAATACAACTTTGGGCAAGTTAGGGCATAGTTTTTCAAAGATTGGCCCACACCTTAAAAATGTAGGAGATGGAATGAAAAATGTCGGTCGTTCCATGGGAATGTATGTTACTGCACCAATTGTAGCAGGATTTGGTGCAGCAGTTAAAGCATCGATTGATTATGAGAGTGCTTTTGCAGGCGTTAGAAAAACTGTTAACGGCAGTGAAAAAGATTATAAAAAATTATCTAATGGCATTATCAACATGTCTAAAAATCTTCCTGTTGCAGCAACAGATATCGCAGAAGTTGGAGAAATGGCTGGTCAACTAGGTATTAAGAAAAGTAACATATTAGACTTTTCTAAAACAATTATTGATTTGGGTGAGTCAACAAACTTAACAAGAGAACAAGCTGCAACAGAATTTGCTAGGTTTGCCAATATCGTTGATATGCCACAAAAGTCATTCAGTAGATTAGGTTCAAGTATTGTTGCTTTAGGTAACAATATGGCTACAACTGAATCTGAAATCATGAGCATGTCTATGAGAATAGCTGCTCAAGGTAAACTAGTCGGGATGACTGAATCAGATATAACTGGTCTTGCTGCTACAATGTCTTCTTTAGGAATTGAAGCTGAAGCAGGTGGTACTGCTATGACAACTGTGCTTAAGAAGATTGATAAAGCAGTTGGTGCAGGCGGCAAAGAATTAAAAGCATTTGCTGATGCTAGTGGAGTTTCCTTAGCTGAGTTCAAGAAACAATGGGAGAAAGATCCGGTAAAAGCATTAGATACATTTATTGGTGGATTGGCCAAATCTAAAAAAGAAGGAGCCAATCTTACTGAGATGTTAGCTGATTTAGGTATCAAAGGTATTAGAGAATCAGATACCATTTTAAGAATGGCCAATAACCATAAATTATTAGGAAAAGCAGTAAAAATTTCCGGCAAAGGTTGGAAAGAAAATAAAGCACTATCAAACGAAGCCAATCAAAGATACAAAACAATGGCATCTCAATTAAAAATATTGAAAAACAATGTCGTTGCTTTTGGTATTTCGCTAGGCGATGCTATCGCGCCAATCGTTGTAAAGTTAGCTAAGGGATTAACAGGCGTTCTAAAAAGTATGTCTAACATGTCAAATGGTATGAAGATAACAATAGCTGTTGTTGGTTCGTTAGTTGCTGCAATTGGACCGGTGGTGTTTATATTTGGTTCGTTTATTAGTGTCGTTGGTAGTGCGATGACAACATTAGGACCTCTATTAATTGGTATTTCAAAAGCAGGAGGACTAATGGCGTTTTTATCTGGGAAAGTCGCTACAGCAGTTAGACTATTTCCTGCTTTAGGAACAGCGATAAGTTTCGCAGGCGGTCCATTATTGTGGATTGTTGGTGGATTAACTGCTTTAGGTATTGGATTTACAATTGCTTATAAAAAATCTGAGACTTTCAGAAATATTGTCAATAAAGCCGTCTCAGGTGTTATGAACACATTTAAAGCAGCTAAGATTGCACTGCAAGGATTTTTCCAGTTATTCAAAGGCAATGGCCAAGATGGTGTCATTACCCTATCTAAGATATTTCCACCTAATGTAGTAGTTGGAATTACAAACTTTGCAGATAAAATTAAGCGTACCTTTATGCAAGTAGTAAATGCGATAAAAGGATTTGCTAATCAAGTTGGTAGTCAATTATCCACTTTTTGGAGTCAAAATGGTGCCCAAATTACAGAGGCAGTCCAAAATATAGCGAATGTTATATCGACTGTTTTCAAGTTTATTTGGAGTAACATAATACGTCCAATCATGACATTGATATGGAATCTCATGAAATTCATTTGGCCAGCTATTAAATGGCTAATAAAATCAGTTTGGGAAAATATCAAAGGCGTTATTAGTGGTGCTTTAAATGTCATCATGGGTACGATTAAAATATTTTCAGGTTTATTTACTGGCGATTTCAGAAAAATGTGGGAAGGTATTAAACAAATTTTTAAAGGTGCACTTCAATTAATCTGGAACGGCGTACAACTTATGCTCGTCGGTAAGATTTTAGGTGCTGGTAAAGTTTTTGTTCAACTGTTTAAAGGTGTAATCAGTGGTGGTTGGAAATTTATAGTTAATGTTTTCAGAAATGCATTAGGAACTATATACCGTGTAGTAACAGGTAGTTTTACGAAAACTTATAACTTCACCAAAACAATATTTTCTCTTATGAGAACAGCTGTAAATAAAATATTAGAATCTATGAGAAATGGAATTAAAAGAATAGTCCAATCTATATATACAAATATTAAAAATGCCTTCACAAGATCATATAATTCTTCTAAAAATATTTTTGGAAAACTTAAAGATTTCGCCGTTAATTTGTGGAGAAAATTACGCGACTCTGTATCTAATCAAGCAAATAGAATATATATAAATGTAAAAAATAGTTTTACAAGATTGTATGACAAATCGGCTAACTTATTCAGAAGGTTACGTAAATTTTTATCTGATTTATGGGACTCAATTAGAAGAAGAACAGTGGATAAAGCAGTTGCATTATACAGAGGAGTAAAAAGCCAATTCGAAAGATTATTCTCTAATAGTAAAACTATCAATCAGAGAATCAGAAGTTTTATGAGTAGTATATGGCAAGGTATAAGAAGCAAAACTACTGGTATAGCAACTAATATTAAAAATTCTGTTTTAAAAAGTTTTACTGTAATGAGAGATAGATTAAAAGGAATTATTGGTAAAATAAAAGGCCATATTGGTGGAATGGTCAAAGGTGTAAAAAGTGGTTTAAACAAATTAATTGATGGTGTCAATGCAGTAGCGACTAAAATCGGTATGGATAAATTCAAACACATTAAACTATCAACAGGTACTGTTCGACATAACCATGCTCTATCTGATAGCAAAGGAAGATTAAAACAGACAACTAGAGCAATTGTAGGTGATAAAGGACCAGGTAATGGACCAGGTGGATATAGGCATGAAATGATTGAGTATCCGAATGGACGCCTAGCAATGACACCTAAAACAGATACAGAGGTTATTTTGCCAAAAGGCTCAAAAGTTCATAACGGAACAGCAACTTATAATTATTTGAATACGCCACAGTTTAGCAGGGGTACATTACCAAGGTTTAGTCTAGGTAGTTGGCTTGATGACAAGAAAAAAGATGTAGGTAAATATGCTGGTAAGAAAATGGCTCAAGCAAATAATGCAGGTAAGCAAATTATTAATGGTACCAAAGACACTGCTAAAGCTTTGAAAAAAGGATTTGATAAAGCTATAGGTGATGTCTGGGACTTTGCATCCAATCCAGGAAAACTAGTAGATAAGGTCATGTCTCATTTTGGTGTAGATTTCGGTAGTCTACCTGAATTACCAAGAAAAATGATGGCAGGAATGTATAAAAAACTAAAAGAAGGCGTAAAAGATTTATTTGGCGGATGGCTTGAAGATAGTGGTGGTGGAGATGGTAGTTCATTCACGAAGTACGCTATTACAACACCATATAGTCCTAATAAAGCGGTAGCTGGATATGGATTTAACGGTGGACGTCATTATGGAATTGATTATGCAACACCAGTCGGTACAACACTGACAGCGCCAACTAGCGGTACTATTTCAAAATTAAGTAACTACGGTGGTGGTACAGTTGCTAAATTATTAAGTGGTAAGTTCACACAGTTCTTTATGCACTTAAAAGATATATTCAAGACAGGTAAGGTTAAACAAGGCGAAAAATTCGCACACACAGGTAACAGTGGTCATTGGACTAGAGGACCTCACTTACATTATCAAGTAGAGAAAGGTCATTCAGCAGATATTACTAACAGAAATACAGTGGATCCTGCTAAATTCTTATCTGGAAAAAGTGGAGGTAAACAAGCACCTTCACAATGGCGTTCTACTATTCAAAGAGCAGCTAAAAGAATGAAAGTAAATCCAACCGCTGCTCAAATTAACGGTATTATTGCTCAGATTGAACGTGAATCTGGTGGGGATGCAGGCATTACCCAGGGTAATATCGGTGACATTAATAACATTCTAGGAACACCTGCCAAAGGTCTACTCCAATATGTACCTAGTACATTTAAAGCTTACGCTGTAAAAGGCCATGGTAATATTTGGTCTGGATATGATCAATTATTAGCGTTCTTTAATAACTCAAATTGGAAAAACGATATACAGTATGGTCGTTCAGGTTGGGGACCAAGAGGACATAGAAGGTTTGCTACTGGTGGCAAGGTATGGAACGGACTATATCATTTAGGTGAAGAAGGTTATCCAGAATGGATAGTTCCAACAGACCCAAGCAGAAGTAATGATGCCTGGAAAATACTAGCTTTAGCTGCAAAAGATTTAGAAAAAACATCACCTAGAAACAAACGGCCGAACAATCTTCCTAATCCTTTAAATCAATCAGGAACAGGAAATTCTAGCCTCGAACAAAAATTTGATGCATTAATAGGACTAGTGGCTAAATTAGTAGAAAGTAATAATGATATAGCAAATAAAGATTATGAGCCTGTAATAGATAAATATAGTTTGGAGAATGAAGTGTTTAAGTTGATTGATAAATATGAAAGAACAAAGCAAAGACGTAGCAGATATAATCCTGCAACGTAACAGGAGGTGTATAAATGCTTGATACAATTATTGTGAACAAGAAAAAACTTGATTGGTTGGTTGTAGAGAGAGGGTTTAATATACCCTCTTTTAATTTTATAACTGAACGAGAAAAAGTTAATGGTAGGGCAGGAAGCGTAAGAAAATCTAGAAATATTGAAGAATTAGAATTTGAGTTACCACTAATCGTGAGAAACGATTATTTATCGCCCGGAGGCAAGAAAAGTCATGATGAAATATTAAAGAAACTAGTCGATTTTTTTAAATATGATGAAGCGGTTGAATTAAGATTTAAATCACAATCTTGGTTTTGGAAAGCTTATTTTGATGGACCAATAGAATTACCTAAAAATCCAAGAGAATTTATTAAATTCACAATCAAAGTAGTACTTTTAGATCCGTTCAAATATTCAACTAATGAATATGAAAACACAGCTATATCAGATGAAGTGGTCATAGTTAATAAAGGAACTGCTGATACACCTGTGACTATCGAGGCAAGAGCGCTTAAAAATGCGTCGTATTACATGATAACTAAAAATGATGAGGATTATTTTAAAGTTGGAGTAGACGATGTGAATGAGGTTGCTAAAGATTATTCACCTAACATATTAAGTGACGAATTTAGAACCACAACTGGTTGGACGAAAACTACAAGTGGCAATATACCCGACACACTTTTCGGAGGTATTGTTGGTGGAACATACAAAATAGAAAAAAACGGAGAAGGGTTCGATGTATCAACTTTTCCTTCTGAAAGTGGATGGATTGGCTCGCAATATAAAAAAGCTTTCTCTAGACAAGCACAAGATTTCAAAGTGACTGTAAAAGCAATTATTTATCAATCAAACAGAGGCGCAGGTAAAGTAGCTTATCATTTGTATGACACAGATAACAGAATACTTGCATCACTAGGTTATATAAATACATCACCTGGTAATCCAAACGGTAAATTTGTGATTACCTTATTTAATCAGAGTGGCGGTGAATCAAAAGTACTTGAAGCAAGAAATGTGCCATTTGTTAACAAAATGAAAACTTTAATTATTTATATGAGCATTGAAAGAGTTGGCCAATTAATAAAATTAAAGACTTGGTTATTTGATCATAATAAAGACCCTAACAGAATAAAACCACTTCAAATTGTAAATAAGAGCGTAACGGATTCGGGTAATTTTTATCAACGTCCTGTATCGTCAATTGGTGTTTATCAAGCTAAGAGTACAACTATAAATAACTACATGAAAATGCATGCATTAGGCGCTTATGTGTCAGAAAAGTTACCAAAAAAGACTGGTGTAAAAGAACTGTTTATCAAACAAGGTGATTTAATTCAAATAGATACTGACTCTAAAGTCGTAATGTTGAATGAAGAACCTATTCTTGATAAAAAAACATTTGGTAGCGATTATTTTAATGTTGATAGTGGCAAATCTGAATTAATCATTTTCCCACAAGGGGTATTTGATACAACTGTAAAATGGCATGACAGATTTTTATAAGAAGAGAGAGGAGGTATATAGATGATTCATGTTATGAACTTTGATGGGGAAATAATTGATTTTATTTCAAGAAGTGATAATGCTTTAGTAAAAGCCCAGCATGTAAGAGATATAATAACCAGAGTAGAAACATTTGATTTTACTATACTTTCATCTCGCACTGAAAAAATGCAAGAAAAGAACAGAATTATCATTCAAGATAAGAACGGTCACTATCGTGAGTTTATTATTGAACGTATATCATCCGATATAGACGGATATACTGAAATTGAGACAGCCGCATCATATTTAAATGATATTTCTAAAGCTAAACCATATGGACCCGGTAAATTAGAAAAGATGACTACAGCACAAGCTTTGTCAGATGTGTTAAAAGACACTGGATGGAAAGTGTCTGACGATACAGAATACGGAGGAATAAGAACAACATCGTGGACTTCATATCAAACTAGATATGAAGTTCTTTTACAATTATGTACTACTTTTAACATGGTATTAGACTTTCATATCGATATAGGTGAGACTACTGTAAAAAATAGATATGTAACGTTAAAAAAGGCGAATCCGATATTTAATGGTAAGGAAATCACTTATGGTAAAGATTTAATAGGTTTAAATAGAAATGTTGATTTTTCAGAAATTAAAACAGCATTATTATGTATTGGTCCTGAAAAGGATGATGGTTCTAGGTTAGAACTAGTTGTAAAAGATGATATGGCTCAATCTTTATATGGATTACCTGGTCGATATAATTGGGGGATATATGAACCTGAATCAGACGACCAAGATATGACTGAAAGTCGATTGCGCACACTCGGTACTACAGAATTAAATAAAAGAAAATCCGAAGTTATTAGTTATGAAGTCACATCGATTGATATTGAAAAAGAGTTCGAGCATGAAGTAATTAATCTAGGTGATTTAGTACGAATTAAAAATACAGATTTCACACCTCCATTATATGTAGAGGCAGAAGTGACATCAGAAGATTATGATTTGATCAGCAGAGACGTTACTTATAGTTTCGGAGAATATGTTGAATATAAAGAAGCAGATCTTCGAAATGAATTTATAAAGAAATTAAACGATATCTGTGAGAAATTGAACAATAATATAAGTAACTCAAATATGATTATTACTAACAGAATAGAAGAAGAGATAGAAAGATTACAAAAGAGCATTCATCGAGGTTCGACGCCACCTATAAATCCAGAAGAAGGAGATTTTTGGTACGATACAACGAATCCTAAAGTTGCAGTATTGCGTGAGTTTGTGGACGGAGAATGGCGCAATGCATCGGCTCATGATGTTGAACAAATTGGTGGAATGACAAAAGAATCTATTATTTTCAATGAAATAAATGGTACATTCATTTCTCTATCTGTACAACATGCTAACTTAACTAATGAAGTATACGAGACATTAAATAGTGAATACTTAGTTGATGAAGATATTAGAATATTGTTAAGCGATGAATTGGACGGTTTAAATAACATATTTGAAAGTATCAGCTCTTCAGTTAATAGTATGACATCTGAAACAGCAACGATAGGCAAATTGATGGATACACAATCTTTGATAGTTCAGTATCGCGAAAAAATATATACTCTTAATAACGCATTGCTAAATGCAAGAAAGGCAATTGAAGAACGTTTTAAATTACTACAATCACAATACACAGAACAAAAATACAACGAGGCAATGCAAAAAGTTGCAGATGTTATTGGGGGTACTTATAACGAAGAAACAGGACAATTAATTGCAGATATACCTAATAAAGAAATGCTTGAAGAAATGCGTGTGACAATCGAAAGTGCAATGGATGAAATGTCACAAGCCAATGAAGCGAAGTTACAGGAATTACAGAATGGTATTACTCAAACAAATCAACGTATAACCAACACAAACGAAGAATTAAGTGCTGGTATTTCTTCAGTTACCAGAAAAATTGAAGGTCTTAAAACAGATGGAAATAACTTAATTAGGTCATTTTTAAGTGACAGTCCAATGTTCGATAGAACAAGAGGCGCAATTTTTGAAAGTGAAACTAAAGCTATACTAAACAATGGTAAGAGATTAGATATTATGTTTTACGATGATTTTGAGAATGAGCTATTGCCTAACACAGATTACACTTTAAAAGTTGAAGAAAGTTCAAACGATATAGAAATGGGTGTGTTTTACAACAAAGGTGGAAATATTGTTGTGGGTTACGCTAACGTCAGAGAAATACAATTTAACACGAAAGACAAGAAAAATATTCTAATTGTTATTAGATCAAAAGCATCTAATCAATTTGTAAATAAAATTTCGTTATATAGAGGTTTAGTTGATTTAAGTTGGACACCTTCAAGTGATGATGTTGAGGAACAGATGAAAGAAATAAAAACATCAATAAAAGAGCAAAGTGCTGACATAAATATACTGAAAGACGGCATCAAATTAAAAGCAGATAGTAGCGAAGTAACGAAAATATACAATGAATATCTAGCACCAATTCAACATCAAGTAAATCAAAATAAAGCAGCGTTAGATATATGGCCAGATCAGATTAACTCGAAAGTATCTCGTGAAGAATATGTTACAAATTTCATGAACGTTGTAGAGATGTTGAATACCGCAAATTCAGAACGAACTCAACTAAGCAATCAGATTAAAGATAGAGTGACATTAAAAGATTATAAAGCAACGGAAGAAAAGCTAGAAACAATGGAAACTTCTATCGAACAAAATGGTCAGGAAATCAATTTAAAAGCAAGTAGTGAAGAACTAAACAAAAGCAATAAAACAATGTCACGTTTATTAGCTGATCTAACCATTAATACAACTACAGGATTATCTTTAGTTTTTGATGAAAACGGGACTATACAAAGTCATACAGTCGGTCCAAATGGAGTTAAAATTGATACTACCAAATTTGTAATTAATGATGGTGACGTAATTGTTCAAAATGGTAGAACTACAATTAAAGATGCTTATATTGATAAATTATTTAGTAAACAAGCCACAATAAATTATTTGAAAGCAATGGATGTTGATTTAAATAGAGCAACTGTTAGTGGTTCTCGTAATGGTGAATCAACAGTTTTAAGTGGTGGAAAAATTCGGTCGACTGGTTCGTTCGCACGAACATTTCCTCAAGGTAGTGTTACTTATGAGGCATTTACAGAATCATGGAATGGTGTTTACCGGTCTGGGTTGATATCGAAGCAGTTTGGGAATCGGAAATTAACTGATATTGAACGCTGGCTTGCTTTAACAGATAAAGGTATAACAACTCAAAGAGAAATTCATAGTCTGTCGCCTGACAAAAATGGCGCACGTTTTATAGATTTCTTTTCTGATGAAAGCTATAACAGTGACGTATACGGTCAAGGTATGCACATTTATTCAGGACAACAACTAACTATTGAATCTGAATATGGTTTGTATCTAAATGCTAACAAACGTTTTTATATTAGGACTGTTGACAGCGGGTTAGAAATAAATAGAGACGGTCAAAATCTAGTATTAAAAAGAACATCACCGTACACATCAGAAATCGGTTCTGGTGGTAGTTATATGGCGATTCAATCGTCTGACGGTGTAGAACAAGGTCATGTTGGTATCTTATCGAACAACCGTAATTTAAGTTTGTCATCTAGTTATGGAGAGGTTTTACTTAAAGGAAGCAAAGTTTTTGCGTTAGATAGTAACGGGAATAATCGAGTGCCTATGTATGCCCAATATTTTAGTGGCGAGAAAGTAATTGGTAACATTGAAGCTGCAGATACAAATATATACGCGATGTGCCATAGTGAATTAAGGGTGGTTAGTAAGGCAGGTTACAATGGTGGAGACATAACATATAAAAATATTCGTTTCAATTCATGGAACGCAATGTCTCATGAAAAATATAAATATGATATTGAAGAATGGAAGTACAACGTTTTAGATATTTATAAGAATGAACTTAAACTACATTCATATAAAGTCAACTCAGAAGCAGGCACTGAATATAATCGAATTCACCACGGAATTATCTTAAGAGAAAATAGTAAATTAGATACATTCCCAGTCGAATGGCGTAATTTAGATGGTTTTGATGGTAATGAAGTTATATGGTGGAATACAAAGGCAATTCAAGAACTTGCATTTGAAAACGAAGAACTGAAGAAACAAATTACAGATATGCAAGTGAAAATTGATGCAATATTGGAGATGATAAAATGATGAAAAAACTAGAAGAATTAACTAAGGAAGAACTTATCAAAGAAGTTCAGTACTTAAATGAATTAATACAAACCATGGTAAATAAAAACGCGCGACTTACATTAGAGGTTGCGAATTATGAAACACAAGAAAGAATGGCCGAACATAATAATCAAACGTCTAACAAATAAGTTAGGCGTTTTTTTATAAAATTAAAAAAGGAGTGTTTTAAATGGAACAATTCAAAGAATTTTATTTAGTTGAAGTAAATAAGAATGGTGAAGAAAGTGCATTAATGCAGAATTATTCAAACAGCTTTGTTAGAGGTGCTAATCCTAATACAGCATATAAATTTAAGGATGAGGCACAAGTCCAACAAGTATGTAAAATGCAAAACATGTTAGCTAGCATATTTCAAAATGGGACAAAAACTTATTATGTTGAACAAGATATAACACGAAACAAAAAACAAGAAGATGGACAAGAATACGTTGAGGATAAAGAAAAAACAGAAGAAACAGAATAATTTATAAGACACTTACCTTTTGGTAGGTGTCTTGTTATTTGTGAAAGTAGGTGCTTTAATGATGGGCAGAAAAGGATTAAACTTTTTTCATTTTTACGCAATCGCGTGGAATTTCGCTTTTGGAATATGTTGTATTGTTCGAGGTAGTTATTGGATTCTTTTTGCTGAGAAAGCACAATACGAAAGTGAACTCTACACAGCTATGCATAAGGTGATGCCTTTAACGATTTGGGGCATTCCATTTGTACTTGCTGGAATATTAATTATTCTTGCAGGAATCAAACTACCATATCATCAAACAAGTATTAGTTTTTATAGATTGACTGCATGGGGATATGCAATAGCATGTCCCTTTTATTATATTTTCTCAACGGCTGGTTTTGACAGTGGCTTAAATTTAGTCACACCAATTATGAATCTTTCCTTTTCTATCTTTGGCGGTGCAACTGCACTATTAGCTTACAAAAACGTTTCTGAAATGAAGTAAGAAAAGAGTAAGTAATGAACTATCTAACAACTGAGAAATATTATGAAGACGAACTACGCCGTGAGAAAGATAAAGGTAAATTACATGCAAGAATAAACGAAGTAGAAGATAAACACGATCAGAACTTTAATGCTTTGAATTTAACAATACGAACATTTATAGAAGGACAAAAACCAATTAATGAAAATATGAAAGGTATTCGTGATGATTTAAAAGAGGTTAATAACGTATTAATAGATTACGTAAAGAAAACAGACAGTATTGAAACTGAATTAAAACGAGTCCAAGAAAGCCAACAAGCAGGTGTTGTAGATAGAAACAAGTTTCTCATAACAATAATTACAGCTGGACTTGGGGCAGGTGGATTTGTGCCAGTTTTAATACAAGTCTTATTTAAATAAGGAGGCAATAGCATGAAAATTAACTGGAAAGTTCGTATTAAACAAAAATCATTCTGGATAGCCATTATATCGGCTATCCTTTTATTTGCTCAGCAAGTGTCGGGTGCATTCGATTATGACATCACAGTGTATACAGACCAAATAACGAATATCGTGAACAGTGTGTTAGGTGTGCTGGTGCTACTAGGTGTAGTGCAAGACCCTACAACAAAAGGGATAAATGACTCAACGCAAGCACAACAGTATAACGAACCAAAGTAATGTCGGCTAAATAGTCGGCTTTTAATTCTGCCTTGGTTATGACAGTGCAGTTATAACCAAGAAAAACTAAAACTTAAGGAGAGATTTATAATGAAAGATATTTTTTCAAAACACATTCAAGGTAGTAGATTAACAGGTAAAAAAGCTAGTATAGCTGGTATTGTCATTCACAATGATTATGGTTCAATGACACCTAATCAGTATTTACCGTGGTTATACACGAGAGAACAAAACGGAACGCATGTTAATGGATGGGCTTCAGTTTACGTAAACAAAGATGAGACGCTTTGGTATCACCCAACAGATTATGTAGAATGGCATTGTGGTAATAACTGGGCTAATAGTAATCTGATCGGATTCGAAGTTTGTCAATCACACCCAGCAGCAGGTTTAACAGATGCCCAATTCAAATTAAATGAAGAGGCAACATTTAAAGTAGCAGCAGCTGTCATGAAGTCTTATGGTTTGCCAGTCAATCGCACGACAGTTAATCTTCATAGACAGTATTTTGGCACATCTTGTCCTCATCGTTCTTGGGATATGCATGTAGGAAAAAACGCACCAGATACGTTAGCTAATCGTAATAAGTTAAAAGATTACTTTATTTCTCGTATTAAACATTATTACAACGGTGACACAACAACTAAACCACCTAAAACAACTTGGAAATGGTCTGGTAAAGCGACAGCTAAGAAAGGTGTATCTCCAATCGCAGCTAAAAAGAAACCAGGTTTAAACGAACCGGCATTAGCACCACCAAATAACATCTTAGCTGGTCAATATATTAACTTCTTCTCGGTTACTAAAAAGGATAAATATTGGTGGGCAGAGTTTGAATATCCAACTAACCCTAAAGCTGGACGATTCTATTGTGCATTGGGGCCTATTACACACAAAGATGAGAAGTTAGAAAAAGAAACCAAATTATGGTTTGACTTGAAGATTACAAGTAAAAAGTAGTATTATATGTTTACCCTATTTAGTTTAACCGCTAGGTAGTTCATACACGCAAACCCCACTTCTTATTTGTAGAGTGGGGTTATTTTTTTATTATTTAATTTGTTTTGCAAGATAATTAATCGGGTATTTGTATCTTGTATCTATTATTAATACAAGATTAATTGAAGGGAATAAGTTTTATGAAAGAAATTAACTATCAAGATTTAAGCGATGATTTATTGTATGTTTCTATATTGTTAAATGAAAAATTAAATGGAGACTTCAACAATGATGTAGAAATAGCGATATTAGAAGAATGTATTACTAAATTAAAAAGTACTACCATACAAAGTCCTGATTTTAAAACAGAAGTGTGATTAAGTATGTTAAGATAACTTTAGACATATTAAACACAACTATACGGCGAGCCTGCTCATATAATTGAGTAGGTTATTATTTTGACTAGATTATCCATAGTGATATAATTAAATTAGTTTAAACCTATTATCTCCGTTTTAGTTTTAAACTCATATTTGGTAATACCTTTTTGCACCTCGCTAATAAGTGGGGTGTTATTTATTTGATTTAATACCTAAAGTGTAGTATTACTATATATAAGCACTTATATAGTGCTGGATTTTCATATATAAATAACCATTAACTTGCCCTGTCACTTTTTTGTGATGGGGTTTTTATTATGTTACAATGATTATAGGTTTGTTTCTCTTCCAAATATAAACAAATCTAATTAAGTTATCCTATGCCCTATCACAATAGTGGTAGGGTTTTATTTTTCAAAATACATTTTAGTTTTATAACAAAAAATTGTTCGATACATGTTCCGCCTTTTGTCCGATTTAATTTTAGTGTAATATGTATTTAATTAGACTAAAAAGGGGTAAAGAATATGGAAGAAAAAAATATTGAAATGAGTTTTACTAAAGAAGACGATTATATTCATGGTGAAAACTTTTCTATGTTTTATGCTAATTCGTTAGATGTACAAACTAGTATTACTGATTTTATTGTAAATTTTAAGCAAAGCACACCAAATGGCTTTCTTGATAATCAAAAAATAATTATGAATCCAAGTCTCGCTAAACAACTTAAAAATGCTCTTGAGCTAGGATTAAGAAGACATGAAGAAATACATGGAGAGGTAAAAGATATAGACACCCTTCAAGTTGAAATGAGTAATTTCTATTAAGAAGAATGATAATATTTATGTTATAAATAATCATCCTAAGTATAAGAAATATGGGGATAATTCTACAAGAACGTATACTTTAAATAAACAGACTGGTACTTTAGGCTTTCAAGAAGTGGAGGTAGATAGTATGAGTACAGATTATATAACTAGACCAGAATTCGAAGAACATAAAAAGCATATGGATACTAGATTTGATGGTATCGATCAAAAAATAAATTCTACAAAAGAAGTAATATCTAGAGATATAAAAAATGCAGTATCTGATTTAAAAATTGAAATAAATGATAAAAAAGTTACATCAAAGCGTTTTTGGATAGGTATTAGTGTACCAGCAATAATTAGTATTGTTGGTGTGGTATTACAATTTTTTACTTAAGTATAACTAAACCCACCTTAATTGGTGGGTTATTTATATGGATTGTTTTTAATATATTCTTGAGCCTTTTCTTGATTACCACCTGCAGCATTTATTGCTTCATATTGTTCAACTATTTTGTAATCAAAGTCTTTACCTAAACCATTTGCAATGTTTGTACGTGCAGTTTGTATAGTGCCATCATATTCTTTTTGTTCTCTACTTCCCTCAGGTAATGCATCTCTATTTAGTGTCATAAGTCTGAATGCATAATTTTTATCAGATAAGTGAGGTAAGTATTCGGGCTTTTCTTCTGACACTTCGTTGTTATCCTCTGCTATTTGTTCACTATTCATACTAGTATCGTTTTCGACAGTTTGATGTTGTTCATTAACACTGGTTGATACTTCATCCTTTTTTGTTATTGTGTTCTCATACACCATAAACGCAGCAAAAGATAATCCTATCATCAAAATAGCTATAACTAATAAAGACATTATAACTTTTAAAATGTTCATTCTACCATTCCCTTCATTTGTTTGAACTTCCATTATTATAATTTTACTCTATCTCCACAATACAATCCATATTTAATAACACTTTCTCACCATTCTCTAGTACCTCTAACTTGCTATGCTCACTATCAAACTTATTAATTTCACACTCATTAAACACCTCATATAGAATTAATAGTCACACTATAAGAACAAGTATTATTTTGATAGAATTTGATTCCTAATAGCAGCCTCATTTTTAACAAATCCCCAAGTCTCCGACATATTTTTTAAAATCTCATATTTAGCAAGCTCTTTTAATTCTAAGTGTGATGGTACTTATCAACAAACCCTATCTTACTTGTCCAAGTGACAATTGTGAATAAGTTTAGCTTCCGACAGTTGTTCCGACAGTTTAGGTATAAATAGGGGGTAAATAGGGATAAAATAAACATTTTGTTCGTATAAAAACGAACGCTTAAAAATCAATATAAAGACCGTTGTTATAAGGTTTTTAACGTATTCATCATAAAGTCAATACAGAACATTTGTACTTGTGCACAAGTTAACCACATTTTGTGGATAACATTAGTATAAGTTTTTAAATATTTGTGGATAAAATAGTTGATTCAGATCGATATTTTACATTTTACTTGTGGATAACTAGGATAACTTTGTGGATTACTTGAAAAATAAGACTTTTTGATGTGTATAAAGATGTGCTTAATTATTTCAGAAAAAAACGACTGAGGTGTAAAATTTACCTCAGCCGTTTTTCGTTAATTTAACTTACTTTCAAGTTCTTCCCATTTTTCCATATTTTCTTCGAGCAAACGTTCTGTTTCTATTCGTAACTTATTAATTTCATTGCTTTTTTCAATATCATTAAATATCTCTGGTAATGTCAGTTGATGTTCATAGTCAGAGATTTGTTCTTCATATGTCGAAATATTATTTTCAATTTCTTCTAACTGTCTTTCAAGTTTACGCTTTTCTTTTTTTAGTTGCTTTTGATTTGCGTAATATTGATCGTCTTTAGCCGTTTCAGTAGATTGGATGTCTTCTTGTTCATAACGACTAATAGCCTCACGTTGTTCTAGCTTTTCTAAATAATATTGGTAATCGCCTCTAAATAATTCATTTCCACTTTGTGTGATGTGGAAAATATTATTTGCTAGTTCGTTAATAAAATAACGGTCATGTGATACAAAGAGTAATGTACCTTCAAAATTTTGCAAAGCTTGTTCCAACATTTCTTTAGAATCGATATCTAAGTGGTTGGTAGGTTCATCTAGAATGAGTACATTGTTTTTTTCTAACATGAGTAAAGCGAGTTGAAGTCTAGCTTTTTCTCCACCAGATAAATCATTGATGACTTTTTTTACTTCTTCTTGAGTAAATAAAAATCTACCTAAAATCGTTCTTATATCTTTCTCGGGCATATGTGCATACTGATTCCAAACATAGTCTAAAATTGTCATATTAGAAGTGAATTCTGCTTGTTTTTGGTCGTAATAACCGATTTGAATATTAGAACCATAAACAATATTCCCGCCTAAAGCAGGTATTTTTTGTGCAATTGTTTTAATCAACGTAGATTTCCCAATACCATTTGGACCAATTATCGCAATACGATCATGTCGCTTCACTTCTAAGTTGATAGGTGGTGTAATGCTTTTAGAATAACCGATATCTAAATTTTGAACTTTAAGGACATCTTCACCTGTAGCTCTAGTTATTTCAAAATTTATTTGTGCACTTTTAGCATCAAGTCTCGGCTTTTCGATTCTTTCCATTCTTTCTAGTACTTTACGACGACTTTTTGCCATACCACTTGTTGAAGCACGTGTAATATTTTTTTCGACAAATGTTTCTAACTTTTTAATTTCATTTTGTTGTCTTTCATATTCAGCCATGACTTTTTCGTAATGTGCATCTCGTTCTTTTAAGAATTTACTGTAATTACCGACATACTTTTTAACAGAACCTAAAGCGACATCATATACTTGATTGACTATTTTATCTAAGAAGTATCTGTCGTGACTGATAATAACAATTGCACCTTTAAAGTGTGTTAAATAATTTTCTAACCATTCAGTTGTTTCCATATCTAAATGGTTTGTAGGTTCATCGAGTAACAGTAAATCAGGTTCACTTAATAACATTTGAGCCATAGATAATCTTGTTTTTTGGCCGCCGCTAAATGATTGAATTTGTCTATCAAAGTCAGATTCTTTAAAGTCTAAACCTGTTAATACGGTCTTAATTTTGCTTTCGTAATTATAGCCATCCATTAATTCATATTGATTAGATAACGCTTCGTATTGTGACAATTTTTCTTTATATATGTCTTGGTCATACTCATCAGCATGAATACTTAACCAATCTGTTAAAGTTTTCATTTTATCTTCAATATTGATTACGTCTTTAAATGGTTTTTTCATTTCATTCATAACAGTGTCATTAGAATCTAATGTCATTTGTTGAGTAAGGTATCCCATCGTAACTTGTTTACCTTTAGAAATATTTCCTTCATCATATGATTCAACACCAGCGATGATTTTCATTAATGTTGTTTTTCCCGCGCCATTTCTACCGACAATAGCGATTCTTTCACCGGTTTTTACTTCGAAATCTACATCAGAGAATATAACTTCTCCATCATAAGATTTCTCTAATTTATTTATTTGTAAAAGTATCATGTTTACACCTCTCTATTAGTTATTATTTTACATGAAAACGAGTGATAATTGTATGAAATCACATACAATATTTATATAGTTATTTTACGTGAAGTTTGTTATAATTAAGCCATTAGATGTGAACGCAATCACATTATTTTATATTGGAAAAGGTGAGGATTTTGGCAAAGAATGATGTGAAGATCCCTAAAGCAACTTTGAAACGTTTGCCTCTTTATTATAGATTTGTTAACACATTGCATAATTCTGGCGTAGATCGTGTTTCATCGAAAGAATTAAGTGAAGGACTTAAAATTGATTCAGCTACTATTCGTCGAGATTTTTCGTATTTTGGTGAATTAGGTAAAAAGGGTTATGGTTACAATATTAGTTATTTACTTAAATTTTTTAGAACAACGCTTGAACAAGATGATATGACTAAAGTCGCAATCGTTGGTGTTGGTAATTTAGGTACTGCACTTGTGAATTATAACTTTACTGTTAATGATAGAATGCAAATTGTAGCTGCTTTTGATCAATCAGAAGATATCATTGGTAGTATGGTTGGTAAATTAACTGTAGATAGTATGGATGATTTTGAAAAGGTAGTTGAAGAAGTAGGTATACAAGTTGTAATATTAACAGTACCACAACAAGCAGCTCAAAAAGTTGCGGATCGTATAACATCTTCGGGTATTACTGGTATTTTGAATTTTACACCTCAAAGAATTAATGTACCTGAGAAAGTGCAGGTTCATCATATAGATTTAGGAATTGAATTACAATCTTTAATCTTCTTTATGAAGAATCAATAGGAGGGTATCAAATGGAAGCTTTAATGTTTATTAACACACTTGGTATTTCAGGACCAGTCAGTTTATTATTTATAGGGGTAGTTGCATTAATTATATTTGGACCAAAGAAATTACCACAATTCGGTAGAGCAATGGGTTCAACTTTGAAAGAATTTAAAGATGCGACTGATGGCATGACAAACTTTGATGAGAAGAAAAGCACTCCAGAAGATGGCAAAGATAAAGAAGTTAAATAGAATTTTATTTAACAGATGTTCCCAAGAATGTGGCGGGTTTCCTGCCACATCTTTTTTAGATTGGAGGTAAGATGGTGGATAAAGACAATTTAACATTTGTCGAACACTTAGAAGAACTTCGTGGACGTATTATGATTATTGCATATTTCCTTGTTGGTGGTCTCATTGTTGGCTTTTTCGTAGCTAAACCCGTTATTTTTTATATAACAAATGATGATTTTACACAAACATTAGAACTCAATGCATTTAGAATAACGGATCCATTAACGATATACATAACAATGATAATTGTGATTGCATTTATCATTGTATCGCCTGTCATTTTATATGAATTATGGGCATTTATATCTCCAGGTTTACATCCGAAAGAACAAAAAGTGACATTAAGTTATATACCATTTAGTTTAATTTTATTTGTAGGTGGTTTATTATTCTCATACTTTGTGATTTTTCCGTATTTAATTTCGTTCACAATGGGATTAGCTGATGATATGGGAATTAAGCAAACAATCGGGATTAAAGAGTACTTTAGTGAAATGTTTAAATTTACCATACCATTCGGATTTGTCTTTCAATTACCAATTTTATTACTGTTTTTAACGAGATTAGGTATCGTTACACCGATGTTTTTAAAGAAAAATAGAAAATATGCGTATTTTATTTTACTTGTTGTGGCTGCGTTAATCGCACCACCTGACTTTATGACACATATGTTGTTTACATTACCGATGATTTTACTTTATGAAATCAGCATTGTTATTTCAAAAATAGGCTATAAAAAATATTTAAAAGCAGAGCAAAAATTAATGGAAGAAGAACTTGGGATGGATGAAGAAGATAAGGAGCAGCTGTAGCTTATTGCTATAGCTGTTTTTTTATTGAATTGTCTGATATTTGTAATCAAATGTTAACTTGAATATGTGTTGTATATGATATATTATTATTCCTATCATTGTAATAGGAATAAGGAGTTGTTTATATGGTTTGGATGATTATAAGTGGACTTATAGTCGGAATATTACTTGGCTTTGTTATGCAAAGAACACGTTTTTGTTTAACAGGCGGGTTTAGAGATATGTATGTACAGAAAAATAATAAAATGTTTTATGCATTATTAATTGCAATCTCTATTCAAAGTATTGGATTATTTACACTAGTTGGATTAGGTGTATTTAAGCTAGAAGCAGAAACATTTCCATTAGTAGGTACGATATTCGGATCTTTTGTATTTGGTATCGGAATTATCTTAGCTGGTGGATGTGCGACTGGGACTTGGTATAGAGCAGGCGAGGGATTAATTGGAAGCTGGATAGCCTTAGTATTATATGGTGTAACAGCAGCAATTATGAAATCTGGACCATTAAATCCTGTTCAAGAAAAAATTAATTCATATAGTGTTGTTAACTCTAATATGGCAGAAACACTTAATGTACCTGTATGGGTATTGATTGCTATTTTAGTGATTGTTACAGTTTATTTTGTGACAAAGACTCTCAAAAAACCAAAAGTAGCAATTCCTCAATTAAAACAAAAATATACTGGCATTCGTCATATCTTATTTGAAAAAAGATATCACCCATTTGCAGCTGCAATTGCAGTAGGGATAATAGCTTTAATTGCTTGGCCAATGAGTGCTTCAACAGGAAGAATTGCTGGCCTTGGTATTACAACACCTTCAGCAAATATCGTACAATACTTAGTTACAGGTGATGCTTCATTAATAAACTGGGGCGTATTTTTAGTACTTGGTATATTTATCGGTTCATATATTGCTGCAAAAGGTTCAAGAGAATTTAAATGGAGAATGCCAGATACTAAAACTATAAGAAACAGTGTTATCGGTGGTGCTTGCATGGGTGTTGGTGCATCATTAGCAGGTGGCTGTTCAATTGGTAATGGTTTAGTTTCAACAGCTGCTATGAGTTGGCAAGGTTGGGTTGCTTTACCATCAATGATTTTTGGTGCATGGTTTATGAGTTATTTCATCTTTGTTAAACCTAGAAAAGCAAGACAAACTAAGACACAAGTTAGCACACAAAGTATTTAATAAAAGGAGTCAATATATATGGTACATGAATTAGGTACAGTAGGAATGGTATGTCCGTTCCCATTAATAGAAGCACAAAATAAAATGGATGAATTACAAGTAGGCGAACAATTGAAAATTGATTTTGATTGCACGCAAGCGACAGAAGCTCTTCCAAATTGGGCAGCAGAAAATGGCTATCCAGTTACAAATTATGAACAACTTGGAGATGCTTCATGGACAATAACGGTTGAAAAACAATAAATTATATTTAACCTAGAAACAAAGACATTTGGCTTTGTTTCTAGGTTTTTTTGTTTAAAATAGCATTTTATTTATAAAGAATTGGAAACGGTTTTATGATAAAATAAATGACTGAGAGGTGTATACATGAAGACGATTAAAGATATTGCTAATATGGCAGGTGTTTCTAAAAGTACAGTTTCTAGATATTTAAATGGCGGCTCCATTAGTAAAAGTACAAAAGAAAAAATACATAAAGTAGTAGAAGAAACAGGATATAAACCGAATCAATTTGCTCAAAGTTTAAAGGCTAAGAGAACAGGTCTGATCGGTGCAATTGTACCTAGGCTAGATTCTTATGCAACAACTGAAACGTTAAAAGGTATTGAAACAACTTTACTTAAACAAAATGTTCAAACAATGATTGTGAATACAGATTTATCAAAAGATAGAGAAATTGATTCTATTTATATGTTAGCTAAGCGTAAAGTGGACGGCATTATTTTGATGGCAACGAATATTTCTGAAGAACATATGAAAGCAATTGAGTCAGTTGAATGCCCGATTGTTATTGTTGGTCAATCTCATGAATCACTTTTATCGATTGTTCACGATGATTTCCAAGCAGGTAATCAAGTTGCAGAATGGTTATTGAAACATCAAAAGCACAATATTACATATATCGGTGTTTCTGAACATGACATTGCAGTCGGTAAAACGAGAAAAGAAGGTCTGTTTATTCCACTAAAGGAACAAGGCATCGAACCAACATTTATTGAAAGTAGTTTCAGTATTAAAGATGCACAAATATTAGGTAATGACATTAAGTTGAGAGAAGACGAAGTTATTGTCGCAGCTACGGATAATATAGCTTTAGGTATATACCATACACTTTTAAAAAGAGAAGTTGATATGCCAACGATTATTGGATTTGGCGGAAATAAGATGACAGAAATTGTGGCACCTCATATTGGGACAGTAAAGTTTAACTATTATTTAGCTGGTGAAACAGCTGTTCATGTATTAAATAAAAGTATTAATCACGAAACGGTAGAAAAATTAAATATTATTGAAACACAATTTGAATGGTTAAAAAATTAAGCCTTTCAAGTATGCTAAAATATATATATTATGGAACCGGTCTAAATCGGATGTAAGGAGAATGATAATGGTAAATTGGACACGAGAAGAAAGATATAAAAAATTATCAGACATATCTGATGAAGCATACAATGAATTAATAGATAAAGTTAATGCGTCAAAATGGCGTCAAACTTTTCATATTCAACCAAAAACAGGATTGTTAAATGACCCAAATGGTTTGGTTTATCATAATGGCGTTTATCATATATTTCATCAATGGTTTCCGCTTGGTGCAGTACATGGTTTGAAGTATTGGTATCATTATACAAGCAAAGATTTATTAGAATTTAAAGATGAGGGAATCGCTTTAGCGCCTGATACAGAATATGATAGTCACGGTGTATATTCTGGTAGTGCCTTTGATTATAATGGCAAGTTATATTTAATGTATACGGGAAATGTGCGTAATGAAAATTGGGAGCGTAAATCTGTTCAAATGATTGCTGAACAATTAGAGGATGGTACTTTTAAAAAGTTTGATCAACCAGCTATTCCAAACAAGCCAGAAGGATATACTGAACATTTTAGAGACCCTAAAGTATGGTTTGAGAACGGAAAGTACTATGCAATATTTGGGATTCAAAGAGAGAATGAAACAGGTACGGCTGTTATATATGAATCTGAAAATATTCAAGATTGGAACTTTAAAGGGGAGATTGAAACACAACTGCAAAACTTTGGTTATATGTGGGAATGTCCAGATTTATTTAAGTTAAATGATAAAGATGTATTTATCTTTTCACCTCAAGGTATTGAAGCGGAAAATAACCAATTCGAGAACATCTATCAATCTGGTTATTTAATTGGTGATTTTGATATAGATACCTTGAAGTTTGACCACCAAGACTTTGTTGAATTAGACCAAGGATTTGACTTTTATGCACCACAAACATTCTTAGATGAACATGGTGACAGAATTTTAATTGGTTGGATGGGACTTCCTGAAATAGATTATGCTACAGATGAAGAAGGTTGGGCACATTGTTTAACAATTCCAAGAGTGTTAACAATTGAAGAAGGCAAACTGAAACAAAGACCTATAAAAGCACTTGAAAAATTAAGAACAAATAAAGAAACTGCTGAAGGTTATGCTAATAAACATTCAGTTAAACTTCACCCATATGAAGGTAAACAATTTGAATTAATGATTGAGATTCTAGAGAATGAAGCTAGCGAAATATACTTTGATTTAAGAGTTTCTAAAAAATGTTCAACACAAATTATTTATAATACACGTTCTAAACAACTTACTTTAGATCGATTTGAAAGTGGTATTGTGAGTGAAGCGGTTGAGAAGACAACTCGTACAACAACGTTAGATAACGACTTAAAAGAACTGAGAATTTATAGCGATACATCTAGTTTAGAAATTTTCGTTAACGATGGTGAAAAAGTATTAACAACGAGAATATTCCCTGATAAAGATGCTGTTAATTTCAGAACTTCTACAGAGTCTGGCCAAGTTTACTTGAAATTTACGAAATATGACTTACAACTAAATAATTAACCGAATAATAAACACTTGTTGTTCTGATACAGCAAGTGTTTATTTTAATATCAGTAAATTGTAAGAAATATGAATAAGTTATTACAAAATATTAATTCTGTGTAACATATGGCGTTCAAGCATAGAAAACAAAGAAACATTCCTTTATACTTTAACTATTAATTAATGTAGAGGAGGGGAAGAATTTTTATGAAGATATTTAAAAATGCTATGATTTCAACATTACTATTATCTTCTATGGCATTTGGAGTAGCACACGGGAATAATACAGATGCAATAGAAAGCAATGAATCTAGTACAAAAGATACTTCTCCGAACACAACTCAAGAACAATCGAATCAAAATATAGAAGCACAGCAATCCAAAGAAACTGATTCAAATAGCGTACAAAATAGTAAAACTGAGGAAACAACTACTGAACCGAAGTCAGAAGAAGATTCAAGTACTGAGGAACAGTCATCAGAAGAACCTACTAGAGATAAGAAGTCTGAACAAAAATCAGATGAAAAGCCTAGTAAAGAAGAACCAACAACAGAAGAACCAAGTACAGAGCCGAAATCAGATCAGAAACCAAGTACAGAAGAGCCGAAGACTGATGAAAAGCCAAGTACAGAGGAGCCAACAACAGAAGAACCAAGCACGGAAGAACCAAAAACAGATGATAAACCAACATCAGAAGAACCAAGTACAGAAGAGCCAAAGACAGATGATAAGCCAACTTCAGAGGAACCAACAACTGAAGAGCCAAGTACTGAACCAAAGTCTGGTGAAAAACCGAGCACTGAAGAACCTTCAAGTAATGATAACAATCATCAAGTACCACCACCGAACCAATCCAATAGTGGAAAACCATCTTCTGAAGAACCTAAAACTAATGAACCAAATTCAAATACCAATAACGAACAAAATGTAAATCAATACAAACAAACAATGCCAGCATATCCAAATACAAATGAAGTAGGGGATGGATATTACAATCCGCAATACACTGATGAAAAGGCGCCTAAATTTATACCTGGTCATTCAGAAGCGTATTATAGTAAATTGGATGAAGATGTGCTAGCGCTTGTAACAAGTAAAGTTGGTAGTAGACCTGATTTAGCACAACCAAAATTTAAAAAGACTAATAAAACGACGGAAACAACTTCTGTAGATGATGATGATACTAAAACAGAAACAACTCAAACAACGACAGAAAGTTTTGAAACAGCTTCTGACGACAAAGGTATTTCTAAACCATTCATCATTGGTATTTCAATCGCAATTGTACTAGCATTAGGAGCCATCATATTATTCATAATGCGAAGATTTTCAAAATCATAAATATAATAAAAGTATAAGTGAGTCTGGGACAGAAATGTTCTAGACTCTTTTTCATATTTTTAGAAATAGGGAGGCTGAACATTGCAAGTGAGGCGTGACAAGCAATGTTGGAGGTCTGAATATTGCAAGTGGAGCGTGACAAGCAATGTTGGAGGTCTGAATATTGCAAGTGGGGCGTGACAAGCAATGTTGAGAGGCTGAATATTGCAAGTGAGGTGTGACAAGCAATGTTGGAGGTCCTTGTATTTATCAAGACAGGCGAAACAAGATAAATATGGACTTTGTATTTATCAAGACTAGTGAAACAAGATAAATATGGCCTTTGTATTTATCAAGACTGCCCAAACAAGATAAATAGCCGCTTTCTATTTATCAAGACTGGTAAAACAAGATAAATAGGGGCATTGTATTTATCAAGACTGCCCAAACAAGATAAATAGCCACTTTGTATTTATCAAGACTGGTAAAACAAGATAAATAGGGGCATTGTATTTATCAAGACTACCCAAACAAGATAAATAGGAGCGTTGTATTTATCAAGACATACCAAACTAGCAACATAGAGATCCTGTATGTTGCAAGACACATCAAACAAGCAACATAGAAGCCCCGTATATTGCAAGACTGACCAAACTAGCAACATAGAAGCCCCGTATGTTGCAAGACACATCAAACAAGCAACATAGAGCTCCCGTATGTTGCAAGACTCCCTAAACAAGCAACATAGAACCTCACGCTTACATTGATTTTTCCAAATAAAAGAGACTGGCACATAATGTAATGTCTCAGTCTCTTCTATTATCTTGGAAGTAGACTTCTGTCCCGCTCCCACCTTTTTATTAAAATTCACTTTGATCAATATTCTGTGTTGCTTTGTATAATGTTTCTATAATGGATTTTACAGTACCTTCTTCAAATGGAGATTGTAACTGAACAGATGCCATAATATCAATAAATGATTGTGAACCACCGATTTGACATATTTTTAAGTAATCAGACCATGCTTGTTCTGGATCAGCTTCTTGTTTAATGAAAAATTGCATTGCACAAATTGTCGCTAATGTATAATCAATATAATAAAATGGTGATGCAAAAATATGACCTTGTCTATGCCAGAATGCACCATTTTCAAGATGTTGAATATTGTCATAGTCTACACTTGGGAAGTATTTATTTTCTAAATCTGACCAAGCTTTTCTACGTTCTTCAGAAGAAATGTCTGGATTCTCATAAACAAAGTGTTGGAATTCATCCACTGCTACACCATACGGTAAGAATTTAATATTATCTTCTAAGTGTGCTAATTTAAATTTATCCGTATCTTGTTTGAAAAATAATGACATCCATGGATAAGTTAAATATTCCATACTCATTGAATGAATTTCACATGCCTCTGAAGTAGGGAAGTAATATTCTGGTACAGAATACTTCAAACTTTCATATACTTGGAAAGCATGTCCAGCTTCATGTGTCATAACTTCGATATCACCTTGTGTGCCATTAAAGTTTGCGAAAATGAATGGTGATTTAAAATCATTTATGATAGTACAATATCCACCACTTTCTTTTCCTTTTTTAGCTTCTAAATCAAATAATTGTTTATCAATCATAAAATCTATAAAATGACCAGTTTCTTTAGAACGTTCATGGTACATTTTTTTAGCATTTTTCACGATTTCCTCTGTTGATATTTGTGGTTTAGGCGATCCAGTTTTAAAAGTGAAATTATTATCGTAAGCTTTTAAACTGTCAACACCAATACGTTTTGCATGCTGTGATTTGATTTCTTCAGTAATAGGTACGACATGTTCTTTAACTTGCTCTCTAAAAATTTTTACATCATTTGCGTCGTAACCAATTCTTTGCATTCTATCATAGCCTAGTTGAACAAAGTTCTCGTATCCTAATTTTAAAGCTATTTCATGTCTTGTTTTTACAAGATCATCATAAATACGATCTAAATCCTCTAGATGATCTGCAAAAAACTGTTCTCTCGCTTTAAAAGCATCTTTTCTAATTTCTCTATCTTCATTGATTAAGTACTTACTGAATTGTGATAAGTTCAAATGTTCGCCGTTATATTCAATATCTGCTGACGCAATTAATTTATCATATTCGCTTACTAATTTATTTTCTTTAACAAGTAAGTCATTAATAGAAGGATTATATGTATTGAGAGCAACTTCTGCTAAAGAAAATAGCTGTTGTCCAAAATGCGTAATTAAATCATTTTTAAATTTAGATTTTAATAAAGATTGATAGAATAAGTGGTCTAAATGTTGTATTTTAGGCATTGTTTCATCAAAGAAATCTCTTTCTTTATTATAATATTCATCATTTGTATCGATAGATGCTCTTATGTAAGCTAGGTTATAATGCGTATCTGTATGGTTTCTAATCTTATTAATTTCATTAATCGCCTCAATTGCTTGATCGACCGTTTCTGCATTATCGAATTCATTTAATAATGATTTGGTTTGTTTTTCTTTTTCTTCAATATTGATTTGTTCATATTGATAATCTTTAAAAGTTAACGTCATGTTAAAACCTCCCTTAATAAACTTATTATAACATTTCTTTGTTGTAATTTTATTGAAAATTGCGAAAATAAAGGTAAAAGCATATAATATGAAATGAAAAGAGGTGTATATAAATGACTAAAAATAATGAGCAATTATCTTTAGAAGTAGCAGCATTAACGAGGAAGACAAAAGAACTTGGAATTCCTATCATGATTGTATTTGAAGGTGTTCCCGCATCAGGTAAGACGAGACTATCAAATGAACTTCTTTTAACACTTGATGCTAAATACACACACTTTGTACCGATGAAATCACCTTCAGAAGATGATCTAAGATATCAATTTTTACAGAAGTATTGGAACAGTTTACCTTCAAAAGGTGATATCAATATTTATTTTAGAAGTTGGTATGCATATTATATAGAATATCAAGCAAATAAAATAAAGCATTCTATATACAATAAATATCATGCTTTACGCAGACAAATCAAAGACTTTGAAGCTATGGTCCAAGATGATGGCTACGAAATTATTAAGTTTTATATTGAGATTAGCGATAAAAAGAGAAAAGAACATTTAAAAGAAATGAAAGAAAATCCATTAACAAGTTGGAAAGCACAAGAATATGAAAGTGCCATTAATGATGATGTATATCATAAAGAAATGCATAAAATACTTAAAGCATCACCTGATGAATGGGAAATCATTGATTATACTGAAAGAGAAGAAGCTATCAATTTGATGTATAAACATATCATCGATCGATTGAACAACGCGATTAGACTACATAAAAAGAAAGACAAAGTAATTGATGGCGATTTTAAGGAAGAGTTTAAAACAGACCTATTTGATCAATCTATAGATAAAGTAAGTAAAAAGACATATAAATCACTTATTGGTGACTTACAAGATAGACTGAAAGAATTGCAATTTGCATTATACGAAAGAAAAATTCCGTTAATATTAGTGTACGAAGGTATGGATGCAGCCGGTAAAGGTGGCAATATTAAAAGAGTTAGAGAAAAATTAGATCCAACCGGTTATGAAGTAAATGCAATAAGTGCCCCAACAGACGTTGAGTTGAATCATCATTACTTATGGAGATTTGCTAAAGATATGCCTAGAAGCGGACATATTGAAATATTCGATAGAAGCTGGTATGGAAGAGTATTGGTAGAAAGAGTAGAAGGATTTGCTACTAAAAAAGAATGGAAACGTGCCTATGAAGAAATCAATCAATTTGAGAAAATGTGGACAGACGAAGGTGCAATTATTTTAAAATTCTTCTTAACTTTAGATAAAGATGAACAATTAAGAAGATTTAAAGAAAGAGAAGAAACACCAGAAAAACAATGGAAAATTACAGACGAAGATTGGCGAAATAGAGAAAAATGGGATCAATATATCGAAGCAA
This sequence comes from Mammaliicoccus sp. O-M54, assembly GCF_022386035.1. Classification (NCBI taxonomy): domain Bacteria; kingdom Bacillati; phylum Bacillota; class Bacilli; order Caryophanales; family Staphylococcaceae; genus Mammaliicoccus; species Mammaliicoccus sp. O-M54. The sequence continues at coordinate 116,079 of NZ_JAJNJE010000006.1, read as the reverse complement.
GTCATGATATGATTAAATTCACAAATACAGATCATGCACCATGGCTTGTCGTACCAGCTGACAATAAAAAATCAGCTAGAATCGAAGTTATCAAATACATTATTAAAAAATGTGAAGAAGTATTATGGGGCGTTAAACAATATTAGAATATGTTAGGGACAGAATTCCGAGAAATGTCTCTAAGAGAGCGCCCACCTAACTACCAGAATTCAAAATAATGGTAGTTACAGCATTCTAATTACCAGAATTCGAAATAATGGAAGTTAGCGGATTCTAATTACCAGAATTCGGAATAGTGGTAGTTACAGCATTCTAATTACCAGAATTCGAAATAATGGAAGTTAGCGGATTCTAATTACCAGAATTCGGAATAGTGGTAGTTACAGAGTTCTAATTACCAGAATTCAGAAAAATGGAAGTTACTGCATTCTAACAACCACAATTCAGAATAATGGAAGTTAGCCGCCCTCCAAATACAAAAAAATAAGCATATCACTTAAGACTGAGTTCTTCAGTTCGGTGATATGCTTATTTATTTACACTTAGCTATACATGCTCAAGATTGTATGATAAATCAGTTGTGAAATTTGAGATTGTTTCTCTAATTGTTCGTTTACTTGATCTTTAAATACAATTTGTCCTAAAACAACTATTCCGTTCATTCCCATATGTGCAACCATTGGTACGATGATACGTTTCGTTAATACATAAAGGCCGCTAAATACAGTTCCCATTACAACATATATTAATGTATGTTCTGGATCTGAATGTGCTAATGAGAAAATAAAAGAACTGACTAATACTGCTACGATAAAGCTTAACCACTTAGGTGCTTTAATCATATTGTATATCTCTCCGAAAATTAATTTACGGAATATTAATTCTTCTAATATTGGACCTGCTAATACGATATAAACGATTAATATATGTGATTGTTGTGCAATCTTCATGAGATTTTGAGTATTACCACTTTCTACTGGTTGATTAAATATATATGTATTAATCAAAGCGGCGATGATTTGTCCAAGCATGGCCATTATAATACCTGCAACACACCAGAAAATCACGTATACCCATGGTTCTTTCTTCTGTTGTTCTAATCGAGTTGGATTTTTAATATTTGAGTTCATATACCATAATAATAAAACAGTAATGATAGCTGTTGTTGCCATCCAAGTTAAGCTGATTTCTAATCTTGTGACTTTAGATAATCCTGAATCAGCGTATAAACTATTTGGAATAATTGCGATTGTTTGTACAACACCAAATAGTAACAGGGTAGCAATATTAACAGTTAATCGATTAAATTGCATTTTCAATTCCTCCAAAAATAAACATGTAAACATTGTACCTTATTTAGCAGAAAAAGAGAAAAATTTAAGTTATATTGCTTGTAATTTTGACCAAATTTGATTATTATAAAAATGTAGTTAGCACTTAAGTATAAAGAGTGCTAACATTATTAGCGCCAAGGAGGATTTTATAAATGTTAAAACCATTGGGAGATAGAATTATTATTGAGAAAACAGAAACAGAACAAACTACAGCTAGCGGGATTGTATTGACAGATTCAGCTAAAGAATCGTCTAACGAAGGAAAAGTTGTTGCTGTTGGACCAGGTAAGCGTCTAGAAGATGGTACAAGACTTACTGTAGATGTTGCTGTAGGTGATCAAGTTGTATATCAACAATACGCAGGAACAGAAGTTAAACGTGATAAAGAAACATATATTATCCTTTCAGAAGATGACATTTTAGCAGTTATTGAATAATTTAGATAATATTTTTGAAGATATTTTATGGAGGTTTTTATAAATGGCTAAAGAACTAAAATTTTCAGAAGACGCTAGACGTTCTATGCTTGCTGGTGTTGATAAATTAGCAAATGCAGTTAAAGTAACTTTAGGACCAAAAGGACGTAACGTCGTTTTAGATAAAAAATTTACTTCACCATTAATCACAAATGATGGTGTTACAATCGCTAAAGAAATTGAATTACAAGATCCATATGAGAATATGGGTGCTAAATTAGTTGCAGAAGTTGCGAACCAAACAAATGATGTTGCAGGTGACGGTACAACTACAGCAACTGTCTTAGCTCAAGCGATGATTCAAGAAGGTTTAAAAAACGTAACAAGTGGTGCAAATCCAGTTGGTATTCGTGAAGGTATTGATAAAGCAGTTAAAGTAGCTTTAGAAGAATTACACAATATCTCACAACCAGTTGAGAAAAAAGAAGAAATAGCACAAGTTGGTTCTATTTCTGCTGCTGATGAGGAAATTGGTAAATTTATTTCTGAAGCAATGGAAAAAGTAGGTAATGACGGTGTTATTACAATTGAAGAATCTAAAGGATTCAGCACAGAATTAGAAGTTGTTGAAGGTATGCAATTTGATAGAGGATATACTTCTCCATACATGGTGACAGATTCAGACAAAATGACGGCTGAATTAGAAAATCCTTACATCTTAATTACAGACAAAAAGATTTCTTCTTTCCAAGATATTTTACCTATCTTAGAAAAAATCTTACAAACAAATAGACCAATTTTAATTGTTGCTGACGATGTTGATGGAGATGCATTAACAAACTTAGTATTAAACAGATTACGTGGTACATTCACAGCAGTAGCAGTTAAAGCGCCTGGATTTGGTGACCGTCGTAAAGCAATGTTAGATGACTTAGCAATTTTAACTGGTGGTCAAGTGATTACTGATGACTTAGGTTTAGACTTAAAAGAAACAACTTTAGATATGCTTGGTGAAGCAGGTAAAGTTCAAGTTACTAAAGACGACACTACAATTGTTGAAGGTCAAGGTGACTCAGTAAACATCGACGCTCGTGTTGGTCAAATTAAAGCTCAAATTGTAGAAACAACTTCAGACTTTGATCGTACGAAATTACAAGAACGCTTAGCTAAATTAGCAGGTGGCGTTGCAGTTATCAAAGTAGGTGCTGCAACTGAAACAGAATTAAAAGAACGTAAATTAAGAATTGAAGATGCTTTAAACTCTACTCGCGCTGCAGTTGAAGAAGGTATTGTAGCAGGTGGTGGTACAGCATTAGTATCTATTTATAATAAAGTAGCTGAAGTTGAAGCAAAAGGCGATGTACAAACTGGTGTGAACATTGTGTTGAAAGCTCTTGAAGCACCATTACGTCAAATCGTTGAAAATGCTGGCTTAGAAGGCTCAATTATAGTTGAAAAACTTAAAAACGCTGACGAAGGTATTGGTTACAATGCAGCAACAGACGAATGGGTAAATATGTTAGACGCAGGTATTGTCGATCCAACAAAAGTTACACGTTCAGCACTACAAAATGCAGCATCTGTAGCTGCAATGTTCTTAACTACTGAAGCAGTAGTAGCAGACATTCCAGAAGAAGAACCAGCAGCACCAGATATGGGCGGCATGGGCGGAATGCCAGGTATGATGTAATTCGGTGAATATAACCGACATTACAAACTAAGAGATATGTATAATCCCCTTTCTAAATGGTATTAAACCATATGGAAAGGGGATTTTTATGTTAAAATGAATCTAATTTGTATTAAAGGAGTAGAAAATATGATTAGACCTGCTGTTAAAGAAGATGCAAAAAAATTAAGTGAGTTAATGTTTATGATTTGGCATGATATGGAGCTACCTTTAGTTGTTCAAAATGATAAAGAAACTGTTTTAAGATTACTTGAACAAGCGAGTGTTGAAAGTGAATATAGAAACCATTATAAACATAGTCAAGTATATGAAGTCGATGGAGAAGTAGCAGGCTTTCTTAATTGCTATAGTGGCAGTGACGAAAAACAACTTGAAGAAAATTGGCACAATATTGCATTTAAAGATTCATTTAAATTAGAAGGAACGCCGTTACCTGAACAAGAAGCGGATAATGGTGATTTATATATTGATTCAGTTGCGGTCTTTTCAGAATATAGAGGTAGAGGTATTGCCTCTAAACTTATAGAAGATGCTTTTGTACGAGCTAAAGAAAGAGAGTTTAAGCAAGTATCATTAAATTGTGAATTTGATAATGAAGGTGCAATGAAATTATATGAAAAACTTGGTTTTAAACCATCATATGATCGAAAACTAAGCGGACATGACTACAAATATATGATTAAACATTTATAACAAATTAAAAAAGTAACATCGGTTGAAAATATTAGCCGATGTTACTTTTATTTTTCTCAATATCAAGCAAGATTTCTTTACGCTCTATGCCACTAGAATATCCACCAATTGATCCATCAGCAGCTATCACACGGTGACAAGGTACAAGAATCGTAATAAAGTTCTTACCATTTGCATTAGCGACAGCACGAAAAGCAGTAGGTTTACCGATATTTTCAGCTAACTGCTTATAAGATATCGTCTCGCCAAACGGAATATCACATAAAGCACGCCACACTTTTTGTTGAAAAGGTGTGCCAAAGTTAAAATATATAGGTGTTGTAAAAGTAGAAAGATTACCTTCAAAATAAAGAGCTAATTCTTCCTCAAGTTTATCTAAAACATGATTACTTTCATCATTAATTTCTGAATTAAGTTGTTTACGTACAATATGTAATTCATCTTCTAACGAAGGTTTATTCGTAAAATGTAACATTAATAAATACTCATTATTAGCAATTGCTAACATTTCACCAGCATTCGTTTGAATTAACTTTTGATATAAAGCCATAATCATCACTCCTAATGAGAGTTTAACATATAGACAACTCATACTTTATGAATTTGAATAAAAATATATGTTCATATACAATTATGGTAATAAGTTTGAAAGGGTGATGTATTATGATGGATTTAAATCAATTGTTTCTTGTTAACTTAAGTATGGGTGGCCATAATTCCTAATTTATATAAATGGGGAGTTAAATGAAAATAGAACAATTAGGTATTAAAGAAGAACAATTATCATATTATAAGAATAATTTTAGTGATGAATTTAAAATTGGAAGAATATCTTTCGTCTCTAAAAATCATTTTAAAGTCATAACAACCACAAGTCAGTATAAAGCAGAAATTACACAAAAATTAGTTAATCAAAATTTGATACCTGCTATAGGAGACTGGGTTGTCGTTAATGAACTAGATGATTTTAAATTGATAATTGATATATTACCAAGAACTAGTGAGCTAAAACGGCAATCTAAAAAACATGAATCACTTGACCAATATATAGCAACGAATATTGATGAAGTGTTTATTGTAATGGGACTAGATGGCGACTTTAATTTAAACAGGTTAGAAAGATACGTGATTCAAATTAAAGAAAGTGGTGCATTACCTGTTATCATTTTGAATAAGATGGACACTGCTCACGATTATAAAGAAAAAGTTCAATTAGTTAGTAGAAGATTAAGTAATGTCCCAATTATCACAACTAGTGTGCTTGAAAATATTAATATGGATCAAATTACGAAAAGGTTCTATAAAGGTATGACAGCAACACTAGTAGGTTCGTCGGGTGTCGGAAAATCGAGTATAGCGAACTATTTAGTTGGCAAAGATATTTTAAAAACTCATTCAACAAGAGAAGACGACCAAAAAGGGAGACATACAACAACTCATAGAGGTTTGTATTTGATTCAGCCTAACGGTGTAATAATTGATACACCTGGAATGAGAAGCTTAGGTCTTTCAGTGGACCAAGATAATATAATAGACAGTTTTGAAGAAATTAAATTACTCTCACAAAACTGTAAGTTTAGTGATTGTACACATGAAACTGAACCTGGATGTAAAGTTCAAGAAGCTTTAAAAAATGGTGATTTAGATATAAGTCAATATAACAACTATTTAAAACTTAAAAAAGAAATTGCTTATAACAATTCGAAAGTATCTAAAAAAGCGGCTTCTGAAAAGAAAAATCAATGGAAATCATTAACTAAAATGAATAGAAATAAACCAAAATATTAAACGAACTAATAAACAGAATTCTTCAATAGAGGATTTCTGTTTTTTTATTATGTTATAGGTACAGTCATTTCACCAGCATTCGTTTGAATTAACTTTTGATATAAAGCCATAATCATCACTCCTAATGAGAGTTTAACATATAAAAATTTGATTGACTTTAGAATAGTAAATGATAATATAATAATTAAACAGATTAGTTTAGTCGGAATTAAGGGAGATGTTTTTATGAAGAGATACATATTTTTAGCTTTGACACTTATTTTATCAGTTGTGGTAGCAGCTTGTGGAAATAATGATGACAAAGAAAAGAAGGAAATTACTATTGCTACATCACCGGGACCTTATAGTGAATTATTCATAAAAGGTATTAAGCCTGAGTTAGAGAAGAAAGGTTATACTGTTAAAGATAAAGACTTCACAGAATTACTTCAAGCTGATGTTGCTTTGCAAGAAGGTAGTGTGGATGTTAACGTTGATCAACATAAAGCGTATATGGATACGTTTAATAAAGAAAGAGATGCTGATTTAACGAATATTACTAAAATACCAACTGTGCCTGCACAAATATTCTCTAATAAAAATAAAAATCTTAAAGGTATTAAAAAGGGAGATACAATAGCTATACCACAAGATCCATCAAATGCAGCTAGAGCGTATCGTTTATTAGAAAAAGCAGGATGGATTAAATTAAATGCAGATAAAAATGATATTAAAATCACGAAGAAAAATATTTCTGATAATCCAATGAATCTTAATATTAAAACGATGGATTCTGCAAATATTCCTAGAATTTTAGACGAAGTTGATTATGCAGTTATACCAGGTTCAATTGTTTACGCTTCGAAAGTTGATCCAGCTAAAGGACTTCTAAAAGAAGATTTAGTAGAAGATTTATATTTACAAGTTGTTGTAGATAGTAAAAATAAAGATGCTAAATGGGTTAAAGATATAAAAGAGGCATATCAATCAAAAGGATTTAAGAAAGTATTAGATAAAGAAAATAAAGATGATTATTGGAAAATACCAAAGCAATCATAATATAAATATAGAGACTAGGACATTACCTTATGTTCCAGTCTCTATATTTTTTACTTCTTTCTATTAGCTTTTTTGCGGTCGCCATTTCTACTTATAAATGCGGCTATTAAAAATAATATTGAAGCGAATGTAAATTGAATGCCTGAGTTGCCGCTTATTTGAATGCCTATTCCAATAATTAAGCAGATTATAGCTAAACCGACAAGAACTTTTGTAATTGTAGACATATGATTTGCTCCTTTGCTTCATTTATTATATCAATTATTTCTTTGTTATCCAAAAAGGGATGATTTTCTAAAATTAAATGATGAAATTTAGTGAACACACTTTTAATTTTCATAATTCTCGTCTAGTATAGAAGTATCATAACAATGAAAGAGGATGACTTTCTATGAACCCACTAGCATTAGAATTAAATGAACAACTGAAAAAAGAATATCCTGTTGTATTAGATATGCTTTCCGATTTAGGTAAATCTATTTATTATCCAAAGGGTATTTTATCACAATCTGGAGAAGCAAAAGGTACAAAGTATAATGCAACGATCGGTATGGCAACTACTGATGAAGGTATTATGTACACAGATGCTTTATATAATCAATTTGGTGACCAAGATCCAAGTGATATATTCCCATATGCACCGCCACAAGGTGATGAACGTTTACGTACATTATGGCAACAGAAAATTTTAAAAGACAACCCTGATTTAAGTGTCGATGATATTTCTAAACCAGTCGTAACAAATGCGTTAACACATGGTTTATCTTTAGCTGGAGATTTATTTGTAGATGCACAAGATACAATTTTATTACCTGAACATAACTGGGGTAACTATAAATTAGCTTTTGGTGTAAGACATAGTGCGAACATTGAAACTTATAAAGCTTTTGAAGAAGATGGTAGTTACACTTTAGAATATTTCAAACATGCTTTAGAACAATATAATAAAGAAAAAGTTGTTCTCGTGTTAAACTTCCCAAATAACCCAACTGGTTATACACCAGTAGTTGAAGAAGTTAAAGAAATGGTTGAAGCTATTAAACAATTAGCTGACAAAGGTACGCAAGTGATTACATTAGTTGATGATGCTTATTATGGATTGTTCTTTGAAGATGTTTATAAACAATCTGTCTTTACAGCATTAACAGCGTTAAATCATGAAAATATTATGCCGGTTAAAATTGATGGCGCAACTAAAGAATACTTCTCATGGGGCTTCCGTGTTGGTTTCTTAACATTTGGTAGTCAAAATGATGTTGTTAAAGATGTATTAGTTGCTAAATTAAAAGGTTTAATTAGAAGTAACTTATCAAGTTGTTCTTTACCTAGCCAAACTGCAATAATTCATGCAATGGAAGATCCTTCTTTCCAAGATCAAGTTGATCATAACGTGAATATTCTAAAAGAAAGATATGAAGTAACGAAAGAAGTCGCATATCGCGATGAATATAAATCATTATGGACGCCATATGCATTTAATTCAGGTTACTTTATGGCACTTAAAGTGTTAGATGTAGATCCTGAACAATTGAGATTACATTTAATTGATAAGTATAGTATTGGTATTATTGCTTTAAATAAAACTGATATTCGTATTGCATTTAGTTGTATTGAAAAATCTGATATAGAACATGTATTTGAATCTATTGCTAAAGGAATCAATGACTTAAAATAATAAAATCAAACAGAGTGTGTATATACAATTCATATACACACTCTGTTTTTTTATGTCTTAAAATATTGATTTATAAGCTTTTTAGTAAATGAGTTTGACAAATATGTATATAGTGTATATACTGTTTATACACAGTTAAAGAGAGGGAGGTTAAACATGAAGATTCTACTTCAAAATAATAGTAATCAGCCAATTTATGAACAGATTAAAGAACAAATCAAAGCACAAATATTACAAGGTAAAGTAGAACCGGGTGCTTCATTACCTTCTATGAGAGAGTTAGCAAGTGATTTAGGCGTCAGTTTAATAACAACTAAACGTGCTTATGTTGATTTAGAACAAGAGCAATTTGTCACGACGATAAGAGGGAAAGGTACTTTTGTAAAATCACAAGATCCCTCAATCATGAAAGAAAAACAATTTATTGTCATAGAGGATTTAGCAAGAGATTTAACTAAACAAGCAAAGTTAATCGGAATGGATGTTAAAGAACTCAATGAAATCGTTAATTTGATTTATGAGGAAGGTGAATAAAATGGACAATGCGATAGACGTTAAAAATCTAAATTTTAGTCATAAAAATCTTAAATTATCAGATGTTAACTTTGAAGTACGTAAAGGTTATGTAACAGGATTTATTGGTGCGAATGGTGCAGGTAAAACAACGATTATTCGTATTATTATGGGTCTACTTAAAGAACAAAGTGGAGATTTAAAAATACTTGGAGAATATTTAAGTGAGAACCCAGTTGATATTAAAAATAAAATCGGCTTTGTCTATTCTGAATTATATATGTATGAAAAATGGAATATTAAAACAATCGAGAAAGTCATCAGTAAATATTATAAACAATGGTCTCACGAAATATTTGAAGGTTATATTAAAGAATTCAAATTACCTTATAAACAAAAGATTAAGCAATTTTCAACAGGTATGAAAATGAAATTGTCATTAGCAATCGCATTAAGTCACCATGCTGAACTCTACATTCTAGATGAACCAACTGCAGGACTTGATCCAGTCGTACGTAACGAAGTGCTTGAAATTTTACAAAGAGAATTAATAGATGAAGAAAAAACAATCTTTTTCTCTACACATATTATTTCAGATTTAGAGAAAATTGCTGATTATATCGTTTATTTAAAAAATGGATCCATTGTTATTAATGAAAGTGTAGAAGATTTAACAGATGGTTATCGAATTATTAAAGGAGACCAATCTATACTTGATGATGAATTAAGGTCGTTATTAATCAGTGTGAAAGAAACGAATACAGGTTTCTCAGGATTAACTAGACAAAGTTCAGTATTTGTTGAGTTATTTGGAAATGAAGTAGTCGTTGAAACGCCATCAATAGAGGATATCATGGTAAGAATTGAGAAAGATCAATTCGATAAGGAAGTGGTATAAATGAAAGCTGTTTTCTACCGAAACTTTCAATATGAGAAAGGGTATTACTTACTTTATTTAATTTGTTTCGGATTAGTATTGTTAACGAAATTTACTGTGTCTTTTCAAAGTATAGAACTCATGAATGTATTAGCGGTATATTTTGTCGCAGTCGTTTCAGTTCACAGTATTAATCACGCAATATTTTTAAATAAACAAAGTAGTCAAATCTTTTATATGAGTTTACCAATTTCTAAAGTTGATATTGTAAGAGGGCATTATTTATATAACTTATTAGTAACAGGTATTTCATTTATCATGATTATGTTCTTAGCATTCGTAAAACAAGACACAATATTTATTCAAGCTGGGTTATTTATTGTAGCAACGAACTTATTTACTTTAAGCATCGTTTATCCAACATTTGCACATTTGAATATTAATCAATTCGGTGCTTGGATATTAGTTGCTATGTATGGGATATTTACAATGTTTTACTTTGGTATATATTCGAATCGAACTCGCCAATTTGCTGAAGTTTTAGGTTGGAAAATATTTTTATACTATACACCAGCAATCATATTGTTAATCGTTGCAATCATATGGTCGATTCAGTTTAGCAGAGCTATCAAACAAGCGAAACAAGATCAAATTACGGTTTATGGAGGTATAAAATGAAGGCAATCTTATATAGAAACTTAATTTTATCAAAATCATACCTATATTTAATGTTAGTTACAGCATTGTTATTACCATTAATAGTCGTATTACCTCTTAATGGCTTTATTAAAATAGGTATATTAGGAATAATCGTTGTTATGATCCATATTGTGTTCTTAGTACCAATGTATTTTCTATTTAATAAAATCAATAAAAATCATTCTGAATATACATTTTTAAGTTTACCTGTTAAGCAATCAACAGTAATTAATGCTCATTATTTAACAGGATTAATATTTATTTTATTCACACAATTACTACTTGGTTTATGTACGATTGTAGCATTTTTAATACAAGAACCAGGCATGAAAATTTCATATGATCTTTCAGGCATGTGTTTAAGCATTGCAGGGAATTTGTTGACGATTAGTTTAATCTTGCCATTTGCTGAGTATAAAAGATTAATCAAAATCCCTATTATATTTTGGATGATTATAGTCGGTGCAATTGTACCAAATTCAATTCAGTTTATAGATTATGTGCTTAAATTCTTCTCAGTACAATCGCATATATTCAAGACACACGACATGTCTATATTCTTAGGCTGTTCCATCATTTTATTTATCGTGAGTTATATCATTTCAATTATTAAAGCACGAAAGCATGCAATTACAATTTAAAGGAGAGGTGAATAATCGTGAAATTAAATAATATACAAAAGTATTATGGTAAGCAACATATCCTTAAAAATATTGACTTTGATTTTGGGGATAGCCAAATTGTCGGATTAATAGGTAAAAATGGTGTAGGTAAAACAACATTAATGAAAATTATGAACCAGAATATTATGAAGTATGAAGGGAATTTTAACAAAGAAAATAGTGACAAAGTGGGTTATTTAATAGAAAATCCTAAATTATATTTAAATAAAACTGGCTATTATAATTTAAACTTCTTTAGAAATGTATTGGGGACTAATGTTGATGATGATTATATCAATATGTTAATCGAGTCATTTGGCATTAAGCCTTATATCAACAAAAAAGTAAAAAAATATTCAATGGGTATGAAACAGAAGTTATCTATTGCAGTTGCACTTATGAATAAACCACAATATTTGATTTTAGATGAACCGACAAACGGGATGGATCCAGACGGTTCGATTGATGTCTTAAAAACATTAGAAAAAGTAAGTAAAGATTTGAATATTAAAGTACTCATTTCAAGTCATAAGTTAGAAGATATTGAATTAATATGCGATAGAACAGTATTTATGAAAGATGGTGCAATCGTTGAAGATTACGATATGAAAGCCCAATCTAAAGACGTGACCAAATTTATTTTTGACCATTCAAACTATAATGAAGCACTTAATCTTCTTACGATGAATTACAAAGTAGTAACAAGTAATAAACAAGAATCGATTATTTCAGTAGAAGCGCTAGAAAATTATCAAGACGTGTTAAAAGCGTTAAGCGCTAAAAATATTTATCCTAAGTTTATTCAAAATAATAAAACGACTTTAAGAGATCAATACTTTAATATTAACAAAGGAGTTGAAGTATCATGAATATCGCCCAACATGTAAAATATGATTTAACGAGAATATTTAAAAGTCCATTAGGCTATTTAGGATTTCTTATTTCATTGTTTCCAGGAATAGCCATCATGATTTCTGTTAAAACATTAGATGGACCATTTGATGCACAAGTTGTATTGGCTATGTTCTTTGTATTTGGAGGACTCGTATTATTAATGTTCTCTATTAGAACGATAGTACGTGATATGCAGTATGGTACGATTCAGTTGTTTTTAAATTCTAAAACAAATAGAGTGAAGTATTTATATGGCAAGTTACTATCTATCATTGGCATTGTTATTATATTTACGATTTTAGGTACGCTATTTACATTATTAGCATCAACTATAATTGATGCAGGCGAATTAAGTGTTTCGGACTATTTCAAAATGTTTGGTGAATTTCTACTTATCATGCTATTTTACGGAACATTATTAAATATCCTTAATTTATTAACTGGTAAATCAGCAGTTGTTTATACTACTGCCATCATATTAATATTATTTTTACCTAACATCTTTGATGCATTGATTTTTATTCCTGAAATAGGGGAAGATTTATCAAAAATGATGAAATATAATCCTTTAGACTTTTTACCTAAAATATTGAATCAAGGTTTACTAACAATGAAAGTTTCACAAATATGGATAACTGTAGCATGTATTGCTGTATTCACAGGTATCAATCATTACATGATAAGAAATAAGAATATTTAATGGTTTATCCCTCATTTCTATGTTAAATTTAAATTATTAGACATAAGAATGAGGGATATTTTTGGGTAAAAAATTTATTAAACATTATATCATTATTGGTATAATATGTATTGTTGCAAGTTTCTTTTTCCACGGCACACCAAGCTCATTAATGATTGGAGCTGGACTAGGATTTTTCCTAACAGCCGTATTAGCGAAATTTGAAAAAGAAGATAAAGTTGATGAACATCCAGATAAATTAAAAAATAAAAATGAAAAAAAGTAGCTACTACATCTTGTGGTAGTTACTTTTTATGAAATTAAGGGGGTGAATCTATGTTACGTAGTTTACTATTCAAAAAGCTCGAACAAAAAGAACAAGATATGATTAAGCATTATCAATATTTACATCAATATCCTGAACCGTCATTTAATGAAGTGAAGACATCACAATATATAGAAGCATTTTATGAAAATAAAGACGTTGTAATACATAATCGTATTGGTGGTAATTACGGACTGATTGTAGAGATTGAAGGCAGTTTACCGGGAAGAACAATTGCATTACGAGCAGACTTTGATGCTTTAAATATTACTGAAGATACGGGATTACCATTTAGTTCTAAAAATAAAGGTTGGATGCATGCTTGCGGGCATGATGCACATACTGCATATTTGTTAATACTTGCGGAATGTTTGATTGAACTTAAAGCGCATTTACCAGGTAAGATTATGATTATCCATCAACATGCAGAAGAGTTAGCACCAGGTGGCGCAATTGACATGATGCAGTCTGGATATTTAAATGGTGTGGATGAAATCTATGGTATTCATTTATTCCCAGATTATACACCTGATGTTATTTCATATAGGAAAGGTCCTACAATGGGTGGTCGATCATTATTTCACCTTAAAGTTAAAGGAAAAGGTGGTCATGGATCAAGTCCACACCTTGCGAATGATGCAATTATGGCAGCAAGTACTTTCGTAACGAATGTTCAAACCGTTGTATCGAGAAGGTTGAATCCATTTGATATGGGTGTTGTTACGATTAGTTCATTCAATGGTTTAGGATCATTAAATGTTATCCAAGATAGTGTTGAATTAGCTGGTGATGTAAGATATATGGAAAGTCGTATAGGTCATCAAATCCATGTTGAAATCGAGCAGTTAATTAAAGGATTAGAAGATACTTTTAATATTCAATGTGAGTTTAAATATGAATTAGATTGTATTCCACTAGTCAATCACTATAAACAAACAGATTATTTAATAGATATTTTGGCAACGAGTCAAGGTGATTATTTTGAATCCTTAAAAGAACATGAACAATTAACGAGTTCTGAAGACTTTGCGATATATCTTGAAAAAATACCAGGTACATTTTTCTTTGTCGGATGTAAACCATATGGAATTGAAAAAGCGCACTTTAACCATAGTCCGAAATTTGTGGTAAATGAAGATGCTTTATTAACGGCGAGTAAAGCATTAGGGGAAGTTGTATTAAACAGATTATCAATAGAATAGCGTTATATTTATGAGAGTTTAGGATAAAAAAATATCCTGAACTCTTTTTTTGTATTTTAAAAAATAAGCAGTAACCGTTTACAAATAATTCGAAAACGTTTACAATAACTTGTATACAAGTATACGAAGTTTGGAGGTATTTTATGAAACATCATTATCATTATCCAAGCGAATGGTTGAAGCATCGTTCAACGGGAGAGCAAGTAGCGAGTGAACTTAGGCTAGCAATTATAAGTAAGATTATAGAAGAAGGCGATAAGTTAAGTGAAAATAAAATTGCTCAACAATTTGAAGTGAGTCGATCACCAGTAAGAGATGCACTTAAACTCCTGCAACAAGATGGTCTAATATCATTAGAACGTATGGGAGCAGTTGTTATGGGGTTATCTAAAGCAAACCAAAAAGAAATATATGACATTAGGTTGATGTTAGAGTCATTTGTATTTGAAAGATTACTAGTTGAAAATAATGAAGAAGTGATTAAACAGCTGAATAAAATATTAAAAATGATGACTGTAGCTGTTGAATTTGAAGATGCAGATGAATTCACGAGATTGGATTTACTATTTCATGAATCAATGATCACTGCTATTCACCATCAATACATTGAAATGATATGGCACAATTTAACGCCAGTTATGGAATGTTTAGTTTTAATTTCGATGAGAAAAAGAATGCAAAATGAACCAGAAGATTTTAAAAGAGTGATACACAACCATAAAGTATATATTGAAGCGATTGAAAATAAAGATAGAAATAAAATGAAAGAAGCATTTCATTTAAATTTCGATGACGTTGATGAACAAATTGATGTCTTGTGGAATTCTCAAACTAATATAGATAGAAAGTAGGATTTTGTAATGAAATATATGATTGGTGTAGATATTGGTACAACGAGTACTAAAGCTGTTATTTATGATAGCGAAGGGAACTTTTTGAAAAAACATAATATAGAATATCCAATGACGACCCATGAAATCGGCGTTGCAGAAGAAAGTCCTGCAGAAATATTCGACGCTGTACTATTTACAGTAAAAAAAGTGATTAGAGAAGTTGGCGCTAAGCCAGAAGAAATCAAATTATTAAGTTTCAGTAGTGCGATGCACAGCTTGATAGCAATGGATAAAAATAATCAGCCATTAACGGAATGTATTACTTGGGCAGATAATAGAGCAAGTGAATACGCAGATAAGATAAATAATGAACATAACGGATTAGAAATATATAAAAGAACGGGTACACCCATTCATCCAATGTCTCCATTATCAAAAATTTATTGGTTAAAACATGAACATGCCGATATATTCAAGAACACTGAGAAATGGATAGATATTAAGACTTATGTATTCTATCAATTATTTGAAACATACGTTATGGATCACTCAATTGGTTCAGCGACAGGTATGATGAATTTGAATACATTAAATTGGGATAAAGATGTCTTGAACTTGCTTGAAATTAGTGAAGCGCAATTACCAGAATTAGTGTCAACAACACATATTATGAAGCAAGTTAAAAAGAATTATGCTGATATTATGGGTATCAATGAAGATACACCGATTGTAATCGGCGCTTCAGATGGCGTATTGTCCAATTTAGGTGTTAATAGTTATCGTGAAGGAGAAGTAGCCGTAACGATTGGAACGAGCGGTGCTATTAGAACAATTATTGATAAACCAAAGACTGATGATAAAGGAAGAATATTCTGTTACGTATTAACAGAAGATCATTATTGTATCGGTGGACCAGTGAATAACGGTGGTGTTGTTCTAAGATGGTTAAGAGATGAATTGTTAGCAAGTGAAGTTGAAACAGCTAAAAGACTCGGCGTTGATTCATATGATGTTTTAACTAAGATTGCAAGTAGAGTAAAACCTGGGGCAAATGGTTTGTTATTCCATCCATATTTAGCCGGTGAAAGGGCACCGCTTTGGAATGCAAATGCAAGAGGTAGTTACTTTGGTTTGACACTGTCTCATAAAAAAGAACATATGATACGTGCTGCGTTAGAAGGCGTTCTACTTAATTTATATACAGTATATCTTGCTTTAATAGAAGTGATGGATAAAGCGCCTGAACAAATTAAAGCAACAGGTGGATTTGCTAAGAGTGAAGTATGGCGCCAAATGATGGCAGATATATTTGATACTTCTGTTGAGGTACCAGAAAGTTACGAAAGTTCATGTTTAGGTGCTTGCATATTAGGATTAAAAGCTATTGGGGAAATAGAGGATTTTGAAGTTTTAAACAAAATGGTCGGTAAAACATATCAACATGAACCTAATCAAGAGAATGTCGATATTTACCAATCGTTAATTCCGATATATATCAATTTAAGTCGTAAATTAAATGAAGAATACGATTTAATTTCAGAATTTCAATCAACACATTCATAAGGAGATGTTTATATGTTTTCAGATATTGCACCATTATTAATTGTAGCACTTGCAATTGTTATATTATTAGGTTTAATTATGTGGTTAAAACTTAACACATTTGTATCTCTGATTATCACAGCTATGTTAACAGGTATTATGCTCGGTATGCCACTAAGCAAAGTCATCGGTACAATTGAAACAGGTATGGGATCTACACTCGGTCACATTGCTTTAATATTTGGTCTCGGTGCTATGTTAGGTAAGTTATTAGCAGACGGGGGCGGTGCAACTAGAATTGCACATACATTGATTGATAAATTTGGTCAAAAACGTATTCAATGGGCAGTTGTAACAGCATCATTTATTATTGGTATAGCTTTATTCTTCGAAGTAGGGTTAGTATTATTAATTCCGATTGTCTTTACAATTGCTAAAGAGTCTAAAGTTTCAACATTATACTTAGGTATTCCAATGACAGCTGCATTATCTGTTACACATGGATTTTTACCACCTCATCCAGGTCCAGTCATGATCGCTAAAGAATTTGGTGCAGATATTGGTCAAGTATTACTATTCGGCTTTATTGTTGCAATACCAGTAACAATTATTGCAGGTCCTATTTTTACAAGATTTGCGAAAAAAGCAATTCCAGAAGCATTTACTAAGTCAGGTGACTTAGCTTCATTAGGTAAACAAAAAACATTCAATATTGATGAAACACCTAGCTTCGGAATTTCTGCTTTAACAGCTTTATTACCAGTATTCATAATGCTTATTTCTACTATTGTAGATTTATTAACAGGTTCACCAGAAAACCCACAAGGTATTTTAGGATTTATTAGTTTTATTGGTGAAGCGGGTACTGCAATGTTAATTTCAGTATTATTCGCTATTTATTCAATGGGTCTTAAACGAGGATATAAAGTTACAGAAGTGATGGATACCTTAACAAATGCCATTTATCCAATTGGTATGATGCTCTTAATCATCGGTGGCGGTGGTGCATTTAAGCAAATATTAATTGATGGCGGCGTAGGTAAAACAGTTGAGTCACTATTTACAGATACTGCAATGTCTCCAATATTATTAGCTTGGATCGTTGCAGCAGTACTAAGACTAGCATTAGGTTCTGCAACAGTTGCTGCGATATCAACAGTTGGTATTGTTATGCCATTATTAGAATCATCAGATGCTAATTTAGCATTAGTTGTATTAGCAACTGGTGCTGGTAGTGTAATCGCGTCACACGTGAATGATGCAGGTTTCTGGATGTTTAAAGAATATTTCGGTTTAACGATGAAAGAAACATTCTTATCATGGACGCTTCTTGAAACAGTTATCTCAGTTTCAGGTATTATCTTTATACTATTTATAAGTCTATTTGTATAATTTATTTAAATATGAATATAAAAACCTCCAAATCTGTAAATAATCAGATTTGGAGGTTTTGTTATGTGTTTTTATTTGATGTTTACTGTGCTTGCATTTCTTTAATTCTTTTAATATCTACTCTGATTAAGAATGAAATCGCTAAAGCTACTACAAAGAATGCTGCGAAAATATATAATGTTGCCATGTAACTTTGTGTAACTTCTCTGACAGTTGCTGATATAAAAGGTCCAACTAATCCAGCTGCTGCCCACGCAGTTAATATATAGCCATGTATGGCACCGAGTTGTTTCGTACCAAATATATCACCGATATAAGCGGGGATAGAAGAGAAACCACCGCCATAACAAGAGATAATGATGAACAGAATAATTTGAAATAGCATTGGATTATCAACGATTGGTAACCATAAGAATAATGCGATTTGTATGACAAAGAAAATTGTATAGACATTTGTTCTGCCAATAAAATCAGATATACTTGCCCAAATGAGGCGACCAAGACCATTAAACACTCCTATAATTCCAACCATTGTGGCAGCTTGAGCAGGTGTTAAGTTTACAATTTCTTGTGCCATTGGACTTGCGACAGATAAAATCGCTATACCACAAGTAACATTAATAAAGAGCATTAACCATAAATAATAAAACCTTTTAGTTCTAACGGCCTCATTAGCAGACATTTGAACTAAGTCTGGTTTTTTCTTTTTATCTTTTTGAGGATTAAAACTATTAGGTCTATAATATTCCGGTGGTCTTTCTAAATATAAACTAGAGATCAGCATGATAATACAATACACGACTGCTAAAATGATAAAAGTGGAGACAAGATTAAAATGTGTAATGAGAAATTCTATAACTGGACTGGCGATCATTGATGCGAATCCAAATCCCATAATGGCTAATCCTGTAGCCATACCACGCTTATCGGGGAACCATTTTACTAATGTAGATACAGGTGCAATATAACCAATACCAAGTCCAATACCTGATAATACACCATATCCTAAGTAAAGTAAGGGTAAGCTCTCAACGGAAATCGCATAACTAGAAAGTAACAATCCTGAGATGAAAAATATCGTAGAAACAAGTCCAGATAAACGTGGACCAAATTTCTCAACGAAATGCCCCATAAAAGCTGCAGAAAGTCCTAAAAACAATATTGCAATACTAAATATTCTAGATACTTCACTTAAAGTAAAGCCTAAATCATTTTGAATATGTTTCGTGAAAACACTCCATGAATAAACAGATCCTATTGAAATATGTATTCCAACAGCTGCAACAGCAATGAGCCACCTGTTTTTGATTTTCTTGTTCATCATATTCCCCCTATAGTAATTGTGTCCAATTGATGTCATTATAGCTAAATTCAGAATATTCAGCAATCAAAATTTTGAAAAAAGTGACATTATTGAATAGTTAGGCAGCATGAATGCATGTTGATTTCATCGCCTTTTTAACAGTTAGGCATTCCTAACTGTTAAAAAAATAGTTGTAAAATACACTTAAGAAATGAAATATTTGAGTTAAGAATGAATCAACAAAAATTCCTATCTCACTGATATACTTTAGTCATAGATAACACAACACGAAGCACAATCCATTCAATTCCTCAAAACTATTTCGTATATGTTTTTTTCATGATTGTAAATGACTTTGTGTAGAACGTGTTTTGATAGTTATCTGTAATTGTAACGTTGAAATGGATCATAAAATGATTCAAGATATTTTTATAAAGTTTCCCGGCTTTATAAAAATACATGTTTCCTTAATTAATAACCCTTCCCCGAAAAGCGCTCGTTAATTCCCGGACGAGCGCTTTTCACTTGCCAATTTTTATATGTTAACTTTAATAACATGAATTTTCAGTTTTTATTGATTTGAAGTATAGTTATATTAGTAGCCATGGGGATGGCGAGAAATTCTCCTAAGTGAATAGGGGCATTCATACATAAATAAGGCTCGGACTAAATGTCCGAGCCTTTATACGTTTAATTATGAAATTGAACTAACGATTGATTCGTATACGTCATCCCAAAATTCTGTTTTATTTTGATAAGTTTCATGGATGCTATGATGTACTTCTTTTTCTTTTTCAGCATATGTTGGATCGTCTTTACTTGGTAAATCTTTGCGAATATTTTCTACAAATTTTTGGACGCTGATTGCTCTTGGTCCCCAAACATGTTCTTGTTCATGTTTGTCATTTAAAAATACAAAAATAGGTATAGAGCGAGCAGTACCATTTGTTAAGTATTGATCAATTAAATTTGTATCTTCATCACGATGGAAAGCTTTCACTTCTATATTAGCGTAATCAGCAATGTTTAATAGAACAGGTATGTTCATCATTGCATCTCCACACCAATCTTCAGTAATCACAAGTACTTTATAATTTTTATCTTTAATTTTATCTAATCGTTCATCATTTTTAGGTAATTGGAAAGATTGATAAATATCGAGTAATTGCTCTTTATTTGTTGTCATCTCATTAACATATTCTTTAATGGGTTGTGCCTGTTCATAGTATGTAGCTAACTTTGTCATTGTAAAAATCCCCCTTTGATATACTTAATATTATAACAATTCTGAAATATTTCGCAAAGTACAATACTTTAAAATGAATAATTAATCTACAGCATTATCGATTATTGTAAATGTCTTATTATCGACATCTAATTCAGCTTGTGCACCGTATGGAATAATGCATTTTGGTTCATTATGTCCAAAACTAGCATTATAGAAAACAGGCATATCTTCTTGATGCCACTCTTTTAACATTTTAACCCAGACTTCTTTATATTCTTCATAATATACATCGTCTTGTGGTCTTCCGATAATAACGCCATTAATTCTATCAAAAATACCCATAGAACCAAATGCACGAACATAATCTTCCATTAACCAAGGTGGGGCATGAACTTCAGCAGTCTCAATGAAAAGAATAGCACCATCAAAGACGTCTTTATTAGGGAACACGTCAGTAGCTTTTAAGGAATGGAATAATTCCATACAACCGCCAATAAGATGTCCAGTAGCTTTGCCAGAACCATTTAGAATTTCATATCCGTTATTGTCAAAAGATTCCCGGTTAATATTTTTATTCTTTTCATCCCACTGTAAACCGTATTTTCTAATTTGTGGTGAAGTAGGTACATTACCGACAATTCCATTTTGGAACCACGTTTGATTGATCGATTGAACAGTGTAGTCATCCATCTGAACATTTTCTGCAAAATCAGTTAATAACAATGGTCCGTAAAAGCTAGAAACACCTGCTTGATAAAACATGAAATGAAGTGCAGTCGTGTCTGAATAACCACTGAAAATTTTAGGGTTATCCTTAATAATATTTAAATCTATGTATGGCCACAATCGAACAGAATCGTCTCCGCCTAATGTACAGATAATAGCTTTAACTTCTGGGTCTTGAAGTGCTTGATGTAAATCTTCTACTCGTTTTTCTGGATGGTTATACGTGAAGTCAGCTCCTTTTAATGCGTGTGGCATGACTTTGACATTTAATCCGAACTCATCCTTTAATCTTTGTATACCAACTTCAGTTCTCCATAATATGTCTTTTTCGCCAGCTAATCCTGAAGAAGGCGAGACAATTGCTACAGTATCGCCTTTAGAAAGCTTACTCGGTTTTATTAATTCTTTCACATCATTACCCCCTTATTTGTATATTGAAATTAGTATAGCATACGGGTATAACTTGAAATCAAATAATTCAAATGATAATATAAGTTTGTTTGTAAAAAGAATGGTAAAATAATGAATAATGTAAGGTTAACTTCAGAATATAAGGGGTATTTCTATGGATAAAATAACCTTCCTTAATTACCTTGAGGATGAATTATCTCGACTGCCTAAAGTAGAACGAGATAAAATAATGTACGAATATGAAACGAAATTTTTTGAATCAGAAGATGAACAAAGTTTAATACAAGAACTTGGTGAACCTAAAGCAATCGCCAAGAAAATATATGCAACAAGTGCCATTCATGATGCAGAGTTATCACCCAATTTTAAGAATGTATTTCAAGC
This sequence comes from Mammaliicoccus sp. O-M54, assembly GCF_022386035.1. Lineage (NCBI taxonomy): Bacteria > Bacillati > Bacillota > Bacilli > Caryophanales > Staphylococcaceae > Mammaliicoccus > Mammaliicoccus sp. O-M54. The sequence continues at coordinate 93,775 of NZ_JAJNJE010000006.1, read as the reverse complement.
AATTTTGGCCACATTAGGATTGAGCTTTTTTAATATAATTTTTATAATTATTCCATTTCTTATCATTGCCTTTGTACTACTCATCGTAGTTGTAATTGGCGCTTTAATGATGTTAGGTCCTATCGTTAGTGTGATTAATGTATTTGTTCATGGTTTTTATTGGGTTGATATTACAAATATCATTTTTTCAATCTCTTTCTTAGGATTAGGACTGATGTTGTTAATAGCAGGGCTTAAATTAATAGAAGTGAGTTATAAAGGCATCTTAAAATATTTAAGATGGTGTGTGAAACTCGTTAAGGGGCGTGCTGAATCATGAAGAAGTTATTTTTATCTGGTCTAGGCATCTTCTTAATTTTTGGCATTTTAGGAACGATACTTTGGTTTACGGTTAATAATAAATATGAAAAGCAAGAAACGTATGAAAAAGTATATAAAAACAATCAAATAGAACAAGTTATCGTGAACGGGCAAAATACAAATGTTGAAGTTAAGAAAGGGAAATATTTAAGTATTAAATATAATGGTAATCAAGACGTAAATGCGAGCATAGAAAATAATTTATTGCATTTTACGGAGAGAAAAAATAAATACAAATTTAATGCTAATTTTATTCCATTTAGAAAGACGGTCAATCACTTAGTGATCACATTACCACCTAAAAATTATGAATCATTTAACATTACAACGAATACTGGAAACATTTCAGTTCGTGATGCTAAAAGCAACAATAGTAATATGATTACGGATACAGGTGACATAGTTTATCATAATGTGAACTTAAAACATGCTAAAGCGATGACTGATTTAGGTAGTGTTAAAGTTAAACATTCAGATTTAACGGAATTCACAGGCGAAATTAAAACGGGTAATATATCTGTAGATAAAAGTAGTCTCGTTAATAGTGAAATGATTACATCATTAGGTAATATTAATATTAGACAACTGAAAAATGAATGCGATATTAAATCTTCAACAGAAGATGGGGATATTTCAATTTCTTATATGAATCCACCTAAGAATACTTTATTACAACTTCAATCTGAATCTGGCAATACAAAAATTGAAAATAAAGCATTTAATGGTGAAAAAGTAGGCAAAGGTAAACACGTTATTGAAAGTTATACAGATAACGGAGATATTTATATAAAATAATATGAAAATAGGCTGAGACTTCTAAGTCTCAGCCTATTTTCATTCACTCACTAGCAAATAGAATGTCTGAATCAATCTGACCTGTTATTGTAGGGAGGGTAATGGATTTACCATCTAACCATTCTTTGAAATCAAATGTATGTATGGTGCCATTTTCACCAAGAGCAATTTTCATTTTTAATTGGCTAGGTATATATGCTGATGTATGTATCGTACCTGACCAACTTTTGAATAACTTGCTGTAAATTTCATATTGAGGATCATTAAAATATCGAAAAGCATCTTCTAAAGACATTTGGTCATTTGTGATTTGGTCAATTCGATTATATCTTTCGACAGACTCTTTAATATAATTTCGATTCTCATGACTTAATATTTCAAAATGATTAGTACATAAATTGTTTTGTTTAGTCACAACTTCTCTTGGTGTCGCTTCTACAGTAATTCTCTTGTTTGTTTTATCCATTAAAATATAGCTAAATGAACTGCGATGAGGAATTTCATTTAATAGTCTAACAGCATCATCGACATCTTTACATGTTTCTAAGATCAGTCTTCCAATCATATAGCATACAAATCCATCGCCAGGTTTTTTACGATGCATAAAATTATAGCCCATCGCTAAACCATGTTCATTCATGCCATCCATTCTGCCAGTTACTCTGGAAGTAGGGCCGATTTGTGCATATCCACCATCTGTAGGTTGAAATAGACTAAATCTACCATCATATGTAGCTGGACTATAATCATAGTTTCTAACCATATAATCTTCTCCTAAGAAAATAGAACAACCACTATCTTTAGCATAAACTCTATAATGACCATAGTTTAACAAGATTGTTTCTAACGGGAATTTTAATGTATCTTGAATACCCATCAGTTCGTCCCAAATTTTTGGTGCGAATTTTTGATATATATTTTTTGTTTCATCTATATTAATATCGAAGCGGGGTCTTCTAATTCGCCATTCTTTTTCTCTATTTTGCAACATTTTAGTAGACTTTAACCATTCTGCTTGGGCAACACCATAATCATAATGGTTACCTCTAAACTCTAATGTTTGCATCTTAACATTTTGCACATTATCACTCCTCTTATATTTATTTTGATTGAACTTATGAACTTTGTCACGTAAATCCTCTCATATAATTGGAAATATGATGTTAAAGAGATTGTAATAATCGCTTAACCTATGTAATTTATTACCATGTTATATTTGAATTACCAATTATCTCACAGATTATGTGAGAAGGGGGTATGTAAAATGTGGAATCAAGGATATATTTACGTAAAGAAAATATGGCAAGAATGGTATAGAAGATAATCTATTAAATGACGCTTATAGAACAGCTAGAATATATATTTTTGAAATAAAGGAGCAAGAGACGATATAATGTCTCTTGCTCCTAAATTTTTATATTTGATCTGTTGATGTTCTATAAGATTGCGCTTTATTAGTCTTTTTAGTTTGATTAGACCATATAATAGCAATTGTAGGTCCGGTGATTAAGTGGATAAAGCTGAATATTGCACCTGGAACAGCGGATAGGGGATTGAAATGTGCTGTTGCGAGTGACACAGCTAGTCCGGAATTTTGCATACCAACCTCTATAGAAATTGCTCGTTTATCTGGTCTGTTAAGTTTGAATAATTTAGCTAATAAGTATCCGATTGTTAAACCACTGACATTATGCAATAAGACAACGCCGAACATAATAAGACCAGTTTCAATGATTTGTGTTTTATTACCTGCGACTACGCTTGCAAGAATAAGTGAAATAGATACTACTGAAATAATCGGTAATATATCAATAGATTTTTCAGCTACTGGTTTAAAGAATCTTTGGACGATGAAACCTAAAATAATTGGAATCAATACAACTTGAACAACTGAAATAAACATTGAAGCAAATGATACTTGTAACCATTCTCTTGCAAATAAATATATTAAACTAGGTGTTACTATAGGTGCTAATAGTGTAGAAACAGTTGTGATAGAAACGGATAACGCAGTATTTGCTTTAGCTAAATAGCTAATAACATTTGATGCAGTTCCACCAGGACAACAACCTACTAAAATAACGCCTAATGCTACGTCAGGACTTAAATTAAGCCCTTTAGCGATTAAATATGCAGTGACAGGCATTACGGTATATTGAAGAATAACACCAATTAATACGCTTTTGGGTGATTTAAATACTTCTTTAAAATCATTTGTAGAGATAGTCATGCCCATTCCAAACATTACAATTCCTAATAAATAAGGAATGTAAGGTGCTATTTGAGCAATAGCATTTGGAAAGCTAAAGCCTAATATTGCTGCCAAAAGCATCCAAAATACAAATGTTTTATTGATAAACTGACTGAACTTCTTAATATTACTCATATATACACCTTCCAATTAAATAATAATCAGAATATTAACAATAATACAAAAATTTTTCAATACTTTATTTGAATTAATTATTCATTTCACTTATTAATGATGAAATGATACATATATTAAGTGAAATTATACTAAAATATCTATATATCGATAATATCTCGCTTGGAAAAGGATAATATCTTTTATGTATTTTAAATATTATGTTATGATGAAAGAGGTAGAAAATGATGAATGAGGTGACTTCAATGGATTGTATTAAAGGGATATTCAAATTCTTTTTCATCTTAATTGCTATAACAACAGTTGCTGTTGGGGCAGTTATTGCTGTCTTAGCATTTGTGTTTAAAAAAGACTTTGAAGAATTAGAACAAAAAACAAAAGAAATTGTATCTGAAATCGAATCTAATAATTAAAATAAAGGAGCAATCACAATATTTCTGTGATTGCTCCCTTTTTTATATTTAAAAATTAGGAGGGTTTATATTTGCGATATGAGCGTAATGTTTTAATATCCCCAAGACTAGAAAATGACAAATGTCATCAATTAAAAGCTTTATCTCATAATCTCAAAGTACCAAGCGAAGATGAATTATATGCCATACTTGAAAGCATTGAATATGACCAACCATTTTTAAAATCGATTACAATTGGAACGAGTAATGAAAAAGAGATGATAAATACAGCATTTCATTTAAAAGCAATCATAGAGTATTTGTGGTACGAACGAAAAAAATCTGAAGTATATGTTAATATCGTCATTTGGAAGAATCATGTTGGTTCTTCTAAAAAATATGTTGATAAATTTATGAAGTATGAACCAGATGCGTGGATAATATTAGGATCTCATATAGGTTTCTGCAATTTGTTAAAAAGATTATATAGATTTGAAAATTGGGATGCTAATCGAACATATTGTTCAAATGCGTTATTGTCCCAAACGATGTTTCAAATAGTAGGTGAAAAGTATTTCGAACATATTAAAAGTATCAATCATCTCGGTAAACCAATTATAATCGAAGATGGTAAAATCATTTCAAAATTCAACGCTATTGTTTAGACCGCTTCTTTTTGAATATAAAAAATAGAATTGATGAAATACATATGAGTAATGCACTTATTAAATAATTCAAAAAATGTTTTGAACTTTGACCAGTTTCAGGAAGCTTTGATGTTTCTGATTTGGTCTTTTTTTCTTTATGAGTGTGATCGTTAGTAAGTTTATTAGGGTTTGGAATTAAAGAGTCTTTAATGACTGAGATTTGGTATGTCTGATTTTGACTTGGCGTATGATTAGAATTCGGATTATCAGTAATTTGACTTTGACTTTGTTGTCCTTGATCTATTTGAGTAGGTTGATTTGTATTTTGTTCAAAAGTTGAAGTAGTCTTGTCGTCAGAATTAAATGTATAATATTTATCCTCTCCTAGTGAAATCGTTGAGTGGCTATCTACGCCGTTAATCTTCACATTAAATTTAGTAGACTTAGTAAATGTATTGGGTATATTGATAGTAGTAGTACCGTTCTGATCTGTTACGCCAGATAGTTCTTGATTATCTGCAATGAGTTTAACTTCGACATTATTTAAAGGGTGATAGGTCTTTGAAAGTACATTAATTGAAATGGATTGATTATTTGTATTTGTTATATTGCGTTGGATATTGCTAGAAGAAGTTAATCTATATAACTTATTAGGTTCAACAGTAAAAGTTTGATTATTTGAAGTGGTTAAAGTGTAATGAGGCTTAATATTCTTATTAGGAATTTCTATAAATGCTAAACCGTCAGATTTAGTTGTTAATGATTTAACTTCTTGATCTAACTGTAATTGAAAAGTTTCATTAGATATCGGGGTATTATCAGAAGCATAAAATTGAAAGCCAATAGGTGTCATATCAGTATTAGCGTGTGCAATTCGTGACGTATTGAATGAAGTAGCGACCATACATACAATACTAAATAAAAAGATTGGGAAAGGTTTCATATTGACCTCCTTTCATCTTATTAATGGTTAGATGATCATCTGATATCATTATGCCATAAACTCAAGTGATATGCTACTATTATTTTATACTTTTTATATAAAATTTTTAATACAACTAAAATCTTCCTATATATATGTCATTCAAAATTTTTGTGAATGGACGTTTGAATCTTTTTGCAAGTGATAAAATAAAAGAGTAAAATATAATCAGAACGAGCATAATCTAAAAGGGGATGTCTTATATGAAATGTGCAAGTTGTAATCAAGAAATGGTAGATGATCTTCGTACGAATGTTCCAGGCACTCTAGTTGATGTTAGATTAATAAAAGAAGAAGAAAATGAAGATATTTTAAACAAAGCAATTGCAATACCGAAAGCAGCAGTATGTTTACAATGCGGCGAAGTGAAATATTACATAGAAGATATTGAATCATTTAGAAATGCTATTAACCATGAATAAAAAAGAAAATCATTAATAAAAAACAGCGTACATTTGAAAAAAATCATGTACGCTGTTTTGTTTATATTTTTTTAATATTTCGTACAGATGCATAGCAATGCTCACCATTACTAAAATATACTGCACGATCTTTTGTGTTAATAGTATCAACATTATTACGATTAATGACATAACTGTTATGACATCTGAAGAAGCGGTCATCTAAATTAGATAAATCTTTTAAACTGCCATAGAACTCAATTTGTCTATTGTCTAGATGAGCAATTAGTCTATGTGATTTTGATGATGACTCAAAGAACATAACGTCATCATATTGAACATATACAGAATTGCTACCTCTCGTTAATTCTATCTTTTCAACGTTTGTATTTTTTGAAAGCATACCTAACCTTATGTATGCAGTGTCTAAACAATCTAACACTCTTGTCTTCAATTGATCAGGATCATCTTTAAAAATAAAATCCATCGCAGCAACTTTATAAACAAATGTTAAATAAGTCAGTTCACTGTGACTCGTGACAAAAACAATATTACCAATAGGGTCATACTTACGTATTTCACTTGCTAATGTAATACCATTAATATCAGCATCTAATTGAATATCTAAAAAATAACAGCCTATATCATTTGAAGATTTAACGTGCTCCAACAATTCATACGGATCACGAGTTGCAAGTTCAATAGTCATTTCTTTTTCTTCAATCATAATATAATTATTGATAATCGTCTGCATGCGCTCTAATTGTTTCGGGTCATCTTCACAAATGATGATTTTCATTGAATCACTTCCTCATTGCTATCATTTAAAATTTCAAGCTTTTGAATAAAGTATTGATTATTAATAAAAGTATCTAAGAAAACATGGTCTGTCTTCTCAGTGATTTCTTTCAACGTAGTTAACCCTATACCACGCTTACGACCTTTAGTAGAATAATGATTTTCAAATAGTTTATGTACCTTAGGCGTATCTTTAGAACATTTATTCATGAATACAAGTAAAATCGATTCCTCATTTTTAATAAATGCAATTTGAATCGTTGGATTATCAACAAACTCAGAAGCCTCAATTGCATTATCCATAATGATGCCAATACATCTACTTAATTCAACAATGTTCATATTTATATGATCAATCTGTTCAGTAATCTCAACACTAATATTGATATTCTGTTCTTGAGATTGAATAATTTTCGTCGTTAATAAACCCTTAATTTCTCTAACATGTAAATTTTGAAGACCATTAATTTTTATCGCATTTAATTTCATATCATCATGAAGATGTGCAATATTTTGGTCAAAGTAAGTTCTCAAACCATCCATATCATCTTCTCTAATATATTCAGATAACGTCGCTAAAATATTTACATAATCATGACGAAACTTACGCATCTCATTATTAATCTGCTCAATCTGCAACGTATACTTATAATACTGATTGATTTCTTTCTTCGTACGCTGCAAAGCCATCTCTCTAATAACCGTGAAAGAAATTAAAATAATAAAAATAGCCGCAACACATACATAAATCACATAAAATAAAGTTTGGAATTCAAATTCTTTTTCAGTATTGTAAGACTTTGGCATGTACACATAGAACACCGTAAAAGAAAGACCTAAAAATGCTGCTAGCAATAGTAGGTAGATACGGTTGTTATATAAATAGCTTAACTTAAGCCTATTCATTAATTGTCTTATTATAATCGCTATTGATACTGAGATTATAAAATGAAAGACAAAATAAAATACATGTGTTGATATTGCAGAAGGTTCTATATTAAAGATGAGTCTAATTAATAAGGATGATAAATAATCTGAAACTACTGAAATGATTATGACCAGTAATGTATTTATAATCCCAAATATTCTAAATTTAAAGTAGAAAAAGACTCCCAAAAAAGTTATAACAAATATTATAGATGCTACACCAACTATAAAATATAAAGCAAGAGAAGGGATCATGTACCCTAATAATAGGATGACATAATCCCTTTTTGAATATCGATAGTTTTGAGTTAGTGCTAATAAAACTACAAATAATGATGTTTGAAACAAACCATATATAATAGTCTCTGTAATTGATAATTGTGCCATATACTTACACTTCCCAAATTATATATTACTTATTGTTTTTCGTTTAATAATTCTTGTGGTACTTCTGTTTCATCTAAGAATACGTTACAACCTCTAATTACCGCTTTTTCACCGATTGCTGAAAGGATATTTGATACTGATTTTGAAAATAGGCTAGATAATAAATTCATGATAATGTTTCCTCCTCTTTGTAAAATATAGGTAATAGTGATACTGCTTCAAAGATTAATCCTAAACATATTAATTGTTGATAGGGTTCTTTAAGGAATAAAGTTAATACTATCAAAATTGTTGCTGCTAGGATTGATCTTAGTTTAAGTCCTTTTTTCCATTTGCCTAATATTGGGTGTTTCTTTGTTTGCATTGGTGCGTACTTTATAATGATAAGATAACCGACTAACGCTATGGCTAAGAATGGCCAATAGGGTATGTTGGTATTTATAATTATAAGTGGTGCAACGACAAACATAATTAGGCTTTGTATCGTACATAGAAATGTGGACTTAGCGTGCGCGCCAAACGCGAAATATCGAATGGCAAAATAACTAAGATGTACAATAAGTGTGTATAAAAATATATGGCATAGAAGGGCAGCGCCGTATATAACTATGGTCTTCATCATATTCCCTACAAATACTTCTAGCCCATACTTTACCTTTAAATAACTAACATGATCTAGATTATTTGAATTTTGAAGACTTGCAGCAATTTTATCTATTTGTGTTTGGACAGGTTGATACATAGCGCCCCTCCTTCATTATGATTATAGAACATATTGATTTACATTTTACTTCTTTTGCCTAACTGTATTATTTCAATGCCTAACTGTTTGAATTTATAATATATTTGTATTTTAACATAATTTTAATGCAGTTAAGAACTTAAATTAACGACTTAGGGAAAATATAAAATTCTATTATTGAAATACTATAATATATTTAGTGAATATTTAATTTTTTATGATAAATTAAAAAGTTTAAATATAAAGGAGGATCCTTTATGGCAGGCGATATCGTCAATGCTATTTGTAGTATTTTTAATTGGTTAGTGGAACTTTTTTATGGGTTGTTTACTTAAATATCTGCTGTGTTTGATACGTGGTTATTCATATAATAAATATTTTAACGTGTACCATTTGGTATGCGTTTTTATTATAGTTATTGAGCGTTTTCATGTAGAATGATAATAAAGAACAAATTAGGGAGGAATTTAATTTTATGAAAACGAAAGGTTATATTGGAAGTTATACGAAGAAAGAAGGAAAAGGGATTTATCGTTTTGATGTTGATGAGAATGATCAAACAATCGAGAAGGTTGAAGTTGGTTATGAAGTTGAAGCATCTACATATTTAACGCAACATGGTCAATTTTTATATGCTATTAAAAGAGATGGCGATGATTGCGGTGTTGCAAGTTTTAATATTAATGAAGATGGTAGTTTAACATATATAAATGATTGCTTAGCTTCACAAGAAGGAACGGGTTGTCATATTTCAGTTTCTGAAGACGGTCAATATTTATTTGAAGCTGTTTATGGTAGTGGTTATGTAAGACTTTATAAATTAAACGCTGAAAATGGCGAAATTATTGAATTAATAGATGTGTATAAAGGTGAAGGTCATGGACCAAATGAAGCAAGACAAGAAGGTAGCCATATACACTTTGCAGAACAGACACCAGATTTAGATTATATCGTTACAGTTGATTTAGGTGCAGATGTGATCAGAACATTTAAATTCTCTGATGAAGGATTGGAATTATATGAAACATTAGAAGTTCAAGCTGGAAGCGGTCCAAGACATATTGCGTTCCATCCAAGTGGTGTTTACGCATACTTAGTGAATGAACTGAGCAATACGATTCAAGTGTTGTCATATAAAAATGGAGTGTTTGCGACAATCAGTCCAGCAATATTAACGATTCCTGAAGACTTTGATTTAAATTCACAAGTTGCTGCTGTTAGATTAAGTCATGATGGACAATTTATTTATGTTTCTAATAGAGGACATAATAGTATAGCTGTTTATAAAATATTAGGTGATGGTGCAAATGTTGAATTAGTTGAAATTGTAACGAGTGGTGGAACTTGGCCAAGAGATTTAAATATCACACCAAGTGATTCGTTTATAGTTGTTGCACATGAACATTCATATAATTTAGTATTATTTAGTCGAAATAAAGAGACTGGTAAGCTGACAGAAATAGAGAACGAACAAAAAGCTGCAGAAGGCGTTTGTGTTCAATTTATATAATGGTAGGTGATGAACGTTGAAAATAGCACTATATCAGATGCATGTAATACCTGGAGAGCCTGAAAAAAATATTGAAAAAATTAATCAATGGTTAGATGAGTTAGATGATGAAATTGACATAGCAGTGTTACCTGAAATGTGGAACACTTCTTATCGATTAAATGAGTTAACCGAACTTGCTGATGAAGACGGTCAAAGAATTTTACCTTTCTTAGAGCAAAAAGCAAAAGAAATCCACAAACATATTGTTGCTGGTTCAATTGCATATAAAAAAGGAACTGAAATTTATAATCGAACAATTGTCGTCAATAACGAAGGAAAGTGCATTAATACTTACGACAAAGCACATCTTGTACCAATGTTTAATGAACATCATTTCTTAACTTCAGGTAGTAAGAAATCAACTGTATATGAGTTAGATGAAATAGAGATGGGAACGATTATTTGTTATGATTTAAGATTCCCAGAATTAACACGTTCATTAGCTTTAGAAGATGCAAAAGTAATTTTTGTTCCGGCACAATGGCCGAAATCAAGAATTGATCATTGGAAAGTATTATTACGTGCTAGAGCAATTGAGAACCAAGTGTACATTATTGCTTGTAATAGTGTGGGGACTTGTGATGATAACGAATTTGGTGGGCATAGTTTAGCATATGCACCAGATGGTACATTAATTGATAGTTTATACTATGATGAAGATACATTAATCGTAGATATAGACTTTGATTCGCAAGAAAAAATTCGTGAAGCCATTCCTATTTTCAATAGTTTAAGAACAGATTTATATTAGGTAGATGTAGTTAGAGACTGGGATATTATATGATATTCCAGTCTCTTATTATCTTACAAATGTCATATTGAACATTTGTAGAAAAAGTATAAAATCAATTATAAGACAGAAAATAGTTAAGGCATGGAGATGATTTATTTGGAAAGTAGTGTAGCAGTCCAATTTAAAAATGTAGAATATGAAATAGAACGGTCACTAATTTTAAAAGGTGTTACAGGTGATATTTATAAAGGTAAACTTACTTCTATAATCGGGCCATCAGGTGCAGGAAAATCAACACTGCTCTCTTTAATTAATTTATTAAAGTCTAGTACAAGTGGCGAAATATTCATTGATCAACAATCTATTGAAACATATAATCCAATGGAACTTAGAAGAAAAGTACAGTTAGTTTCTCAAGAAGCAACGATGATTAAAGGAACTGTAAAAGATAATTTAGAACTGCCATTAATACTTCAAAATAAAAAAATGACAGATGAAGAAGCTAAATATTATTTGAAGATAGTCGATTTGCCAGAAACTTTCTTGAATAAAAATAGTAAAGAATTATCAGGTGGAGAAAAACAAAAGTTATCATTAGCACGATCACTCGTTAATAAACCTAAAGTGATATTGCTAGATGAAGTGACATCGGCATTAGATAGAAACTCAAAGCGTGCAATTGAACAGCTTTTACAAAAAATTATTAAAGAACACGAAGTTACGATGATATGGATTACACATGATATTAATCAAGCCTTTAGAATGAGCGATTACATATGGGTTATGATCAATGGAGAAGTTGCACAAGCTGATACAGCTGAAAATGTTAAAAATTCAGAACAACCAAACGTCAGAAGCTTTATAGGAGAAAAATTAATATGAGTATTACATCAATCGTGTTAATGTTTATTTTTATTATTATTCCGATCGTTATTTCGAAAAGTTTTAATTTAGGATTAGGGAAAGATACATTAATTGCAGCTATTCGATCATTTGTTCAACTGTTAATTGTAGGGTATATATTACAATTTATATTTGATCAAGAAAGCCATATTTTTATCATTTTAATGGTCATGCTCATAATAGGTGCTGCAACACAAAATGCACGAAAAAAAGGTTTGGAAATACCAGGCATCACTTGGAAATTATTACTCGCTTTTGTAGCAATAGAAGTTATTACACAAGGTATCTTATTAGGATTTAAAATAACACCACCAACAGCACAATACATCATACCAATAAGTGGCATGATTGTTGGTAATGCAATGGTATTAAGTATATTGTTCTTAAATAGATTTATGTCAGAAGTTAAACAAAATGAAAATGTGATAGAGCTTGTTCTATGTTTGGGAGGAACTCCTAAACAGGCTATACATAAGCAACTGATCACTTCTATACAGTCTAGTGTTATACCAACTATAGAACAACAAAAGACAATTGGTCTTGTTCAATTACCCGGGATGATGAGTGGTCAAATTATAGGTGGGGCAGATCCAATTGAAGCGGTACTCTTTCAAATATTAATCGTATTTATGTTATTAACAAGTGCTACAATGACGAGTGTAATATTAGGTTTCTTATCATATCCAACTTTATTTAATAAAAAGCAGCAACTCATTGAAAGTCAATATAAATAAAAATAAGCATATGGTTAAGACGTTAAAGAATGTCTATACCATATGCTTATTTTATATGCTTAAATTTAATTTTGTCGCTATAAGTAACAATTCAGAATTACTTTTTAAACATGGCTCTCACGTATTTAGCTTTTCCTTTATAAGGTGGGAAAAGGACACCAGTTTCTAGTTTAGTTGTTTTAAACATGATGCTCTTTTCATTGCTAAAGAGTTCAAATGAAGCTTTGCCATGATATTTACCAATTCCTGAATGACCGACACCACCAAATGGTAAGTTATGGTTACCTAAATGTAAAAGTGTATCATTGATACAACCGCCACCGAATGATATTCTTCTTACGACTTCATCAGTATGATTTTCGTCTTCACTAAATAAATATAGTGATAGTGGCTTTGGTTTATTTTTGATAAATTGAATGGCATCGCCAAATGCTTCATACGTCATAATAGGTAATATTGGACCAAAGATTTCATCTTCCATTAGAATATCATCAAATTTAACATTATCGACAATAGTCGGTTCTATATAGCGATTCTCTCTGTCCGAGCTACCACCGTAAACGATGTCACCATTAGTTTGATTAAGTAAATTCACTAATCGATCTGTATGACGTTCATTTACGATTCGGCCATAATCTTCACTATTTTGTGCTGATGACGTATAAAATTCTCGAATAGTTGTTTGAATTGCTTTAATAAATTGTTGTTTAATCGATGCGTCGATGATGACATAATCTGGTGCTACACATGTTTGACCGGCATTAATGAATTTACCAAATGCGATTCTTTCTGCTGCTACTTTAATATTTGCAGTCTTATCTACAATTGCTGGACTCTTTCCACCTAATTCAAGTGCTACTGGAATCAGTTGTTTACTAGCTTGTTCGTAAACGATTTGTCCAACTTTAGTAGAACCCGTAAAGAATATAAAGTCGAATGGGTAAGTTAACAGTTCTTCAGTTACGGTTTGATCACCAGTTATACAAGATACATATGAAGGATTAAATGCTTCTTGTATAATTTTTTCTATAACAACACTAACATTTGGTGTAAGTTCTGAAGGCTTGATAACTGCACAATTTCCAGCAGCAATGGCACCAATTAAAGGTTCGATAACAAGTTGAAACGGATAATTGAACGGACCGATGATTAAGACTGTGCCATATGGTTCGTTAATTGTGTAACTTTTACCTGGAAATAAAAATACAGGTGTGTTCACGTTTCTTTTACTTGCTAAACTCTTGACTTCTTTTAGCATGAAAGAGATACTTTTGTAAATGTAACCTATTTCAGTAGCATAAGATTCAACAGAATTTTTACCTAAATCTTGTTGCAATGCTGAAATTAAGGCACTTTCATTTGATTTAATGGATTTTCTCAGTGCTCTTAACTGTTTTTTTCTAAATTTAATATCTTTTGTTACATCACTATCAAAAAGTGATTGTAAGTTTTCGAATTGAGTCGCGATAGTCAATATGGATGTCTCCTTTATACTTCTATTGTTTATATTTTAACAATAGTTATAATTAAAAGCGAAGTGTTTATTTATGAAATTTTTATTTTTAAAAAAATAACGAAAAGGTGAAATAATATGAGATTTGGATTTATAGGTACCAATTGGATAAGTGATAAATTTATAGAGAATGGTTTAGAAGTTGAAGCGTTTGAACCTTATGCTGTCTATTCACGTACTGAAGAAAGAGCAGACTATTATAAGGAGAAACATCAACTTACTGAAACATTCACAGATTTAGAGTTATTTTGTCAATCACCTAATTTTGAAGCGGTATACATAGCATCACCAAATGCGTTTCATTTTGAACAAGCAGAAATAGCGATTAAAAATAAAAAACATGTCTTAATCGAAAAGCCAGCGACAATTGTTCAAGAGCAATTTGAAGCATTATCTAAACTTGCTTATGAATATAATGTTACTGTTATGGAAGCTATGAAATCAACATTATTACCACCATTTGTAGAATTTACAAATGATCAAATTGATATTGGTGAAATTAGATATGCTGATTTTCATTATCACCAATATTCTTCAAGATATGATAACTATAAAAAAGGCATCATAGAAAATGCTTTTAAACCTGAGTTAGGGAACGGCGCTTTAATGGACTTAGGTGTATATGCAGTAGCACCAATGATACATTTGTTTGGTATGCCACAAAGTATTAAAGCAAATGGCTTTAAATTAGATACTGGAGCAGATGGACAAGGTAATGCGATATTGGATTATCCTACTTTCCAAGCAACAATTAGTTATTCAAAAATATGTGACCGCCCCAGCCCTTCAGAAATAGTAGGGGAAAATGGTTATGTATTAATTGATAAGATAAGTGCACCGTCAAATATTAAAGTATTTAATAGAGAAGGTGTATTACAGAAAGAATATAATAATGATTCACCGTTAACAATGAAAGATGAAATAATTGAATTTATTAAGTGTGTACAGAATCATAAGGTAGAGTCATCTATTAATACACATCAAAGATCATTAGAAACGATTAAAGTATTAGATGAAATTAGACAGCAAATTGGAGTTCAATTTAATGTCTAAAAAGTACTTCATCATTACATCTGTGATTATTATCGTTTTACTTTTAGTCGTGGCATTTGTGCCATTCAAACAAAATCCTTCTTCGACATCAAGAGTGGTCGTTGATCACTTTAACCATAAGTATGCATTTCCGAGTTGTTATGACTACGAAAAAGCATCAAATTATATCGATGAAGTAACATATAAAGATGCTCAAGATTTAAAATATCCACCTATGAATACGTGCACAGAAGAAAAGGCAAAGCCTCAATATAAATCATTGCTTAAACGGTTATTAGAAAGTACAGAAATATAAAAAATCCTGACGAAATGATATCATTTCGTCAGGATTTTTTGATTATTTCTTTAATACATCGTGTGTGCTTTCATCTTTAGTCATAACATCTTTAACGTACGGACAAACTGGATCAATTACTTTCTCTTCAGATCTTGCTTTTTCAATAACAACATCAACCAATTTTCTAGCAATACCTTGTCCTCGTAGTGAAGGATCTACAAATGTATGATCGACCACAAGTGTCTTACCATCTAAGTCTTGATACGTGATTTCTGCTTCAAAATCATTCTCAGAATTGCCTACATAAAATTTGTTTGTACCTTGTTTGATTTCCATTTAAAGCACACTCCTTATAAATTATTTACCTAATAATTCATCAATAGGTGGAACGACTTGTTTCTTACGAGAAACAACGCCAGGTAATACAGCGACATTTCCATTTAATTCAGTGTTGAATGCTTTTGTTACGACTTGTTGTTCTTTACCTAAAGCAATAGCAGTTGAGTCACTGTTTAAGATATCTGTAATAACAAATACAAATAAGTCATATTGTTCTTTAGCAATAATTGCGTTGATTTCATTTTCAACGTCTTCTTGAATTTCAAGAACTTCGTTTACATCAACAGTATTAACTTGTGCAATACGTACGACTTTATCACCCATGTTGAATGATTTAGCATCCATATTTAAAAGGAATTCAGGTGATTTACCTTTTACTGAAGCACCAGCTTTTAACATTTCTAAACCATATTCATTTAAATCAACATTGGCAATTTTAGCTAATGCTTCACAAGCTTGTTTATCTTGTTCTGTGCATGTTGGTGATTTAAATAGTAATGTATCAGAGATAATAGCTGAAATCATAAGACCAGCAATTTCAGGTTTAATTTCAACACCATTTTCTTCATACATTTTTTTAAGGATTGTAGTCGTACAACCAACTGGTTCAGCTCTGTAATATAATGGAGCTGCTGTTTCAAAATTGCTGATACGGTGGTGATCAACAACCATTGTAATTGTAGCATCTGAAATGTCATCTGCACTTTGTTGGAATTCATTGTGATCGACTAAAATAACGTCTTTATCTTTTAAAGGTGTTTCTAACAATGCAGGTGCTTGAACTTTGAAATAATCCAATGCAAATTGTGTTTCGTCTGAAACGTCTCCAAGTCTTGCAGCTTGAACGTCATTTCCAAGTTCTTTTTGTAAATCTTCCATTACTAATGCTGAAGCAATTGTATCTGTGTCAGGATTCTTATGTCCAAATATAAATGTGTTTACCAATGTAATTTCTCCTTTTGCTTTGAATATTCTGTCACTTTATTTTAACATGAACACCTTGTCTATTCTACAACTGCGCCTATACTATTTTCAAAATGTGTAAGTGCCCAATCGTGCCCAGCTTGATTAAAAGAAGCGACACAATTCTTCGGAATAATAATTTGATAATTTAAATTGTAAGCATCGACAGCAGTATGTAACACACAAATATCTGTACAAACGCCGACAATTTCAACAGTATCAATATGTCTTTCTCTTAATAAACTATCAAGATTTGTACTGAAAAATGCACTATATCTTGTCTTATCTATCCAAAATACATGATTAGAATGTTTGATTGAATCGTATTGAGGCTTTAATGAGTTATATAAATTTCGACCTTCTGTACCTACAATATTATGAGGTGGAAATAATTTTGTTTCAGGATGATATGGATCATTCTCATGGTGATAGTCCATTAAATAAAAAATTAAATCTTCATTCGAATTGTATGTTTCAATTTTGTGGTGAATATTTTGTTCAATTTCTTGACCAGGTTCTCCGCATGTTAACTTACCATCTGTCGCAACGAAATCATTTGAATAATCAACGATAATGAGTGCTTTCTTCAATTATATTCCCCCTAATTGTTTATAAAATGTTTTCAGTGTAATATAAATATACATGCAAGTATACGCTATATTAAGGTGGTTATGAAGTATGAAGCATATTGTTAATGTAAATCGTTATGGTGCTAAAGGTGGTTGTGGATTAACAGATACAATTGGTATTCAATTAGCTTTGTTACAAGCTAAGAAAGGACCAGTAACTGTTTATATACCTAAAGGTGTTTATCATATTATTTATGAATTAGTGATATATGAAAATACAACGCTTATTTTACATGATGAAGCAGTGTTAATCAGAAAATCACCTACAGCTATGCTGAAAAACGGACATAGATTGAAAAAATACTATGGCTATGAAGGTCATGGTAATATCAATATTATCGGTGGGACATTTGATGCATATGGACATACAAATAATACAAATAACACGATCATGTCTATTGGTCATGCACGAAATATTCAAATACATAATGTGACATTTAAGAATGTTGTTGGTGGGCATGCGATTGATGCATGTGGCTTAGATGGCTTTTATGTAAATGAATGTAAGTTCCTTGGATTCCGTGACGATAGTGGAACAAGGTTATTTAGTGAAGCTGTTCAAATAGATATTCAAACTGAAGGGGCATTTCCTAAATTTGGGGCGACAGATGGTACGATAACTAAAAATGCACTGATCGAAAACTGTTATTTCGGAAATTCGGGTGATCCGAACATGTTACCTTGGAATAGAGCAGTCGGATCTCATGCAAGTATGTATGATGTGTTTTATGAGAATATAAATATTCAACATAATACTTTTGAAGGGTTAGGGGATTTCGCAGTTACTTTATTAAAAGCGAAAGATTCAACTGTTACAAATAATCAATTTATAAATTGTGAGGGTGGCATACGCTATTTAGCAGTACCAACAGGTAAATATTCTGTAGATATCCATAAATTAAATAGAGGCGGACAAGCAGGGTCAACTATTTTGATAGGTGATAATACATTTAAAGATATTAAAAGTAAACCAAGTATTTTAATTAAAAGTTATGAAGACGTTATGAATAAAGATATTTATATTTATAATAATCATTTTGAAGGAGCATCTTCAAATAATATTAAATTCATTAAGACGACAGATATTTATTTATACAATAACCGTAATTTAAGCAATATCAAACAAGATCAAGTTGAGAATCTTATTCATATTTAATTAAAATGGAGGACATGATGAATAGCATAGACCGTTATATTGAACAAATAGATGAAAAGAAAAAAGAAACATATATTCATTTGCTAGATACAATCAAAACACATCTACCACCAGGATATGAACTAGTCATGCAATACGGTATGCCGACATTTGTAGTACCTTTAGATAAATATCCAAAAGGTTATTTAAATAGAGCAGACGAACCACTTCCGTTCATTAGTCTTGCTGCTCAAAAAAATCATATTGCCTTATATCATATGGGTTTATATGGGATGAATGAATTGAAAGAATGGTTTGAAGATAGATACAAAGAACAAGTACCAACTAAATTAAATATGGGGAAAAGTTGTATTAGATTCACAAACAATAAAAATATACCCTTTACTTTAATAGGTGAATTGAGTGAAAAAGTCACTGTAGATGAATGGATACAAAAATATGAATCAGGACATAGAAATCAAAAATAATAGTTTTAGTGATGATTACTTGAATTATACGAGAATGCTTTATTTTATGCATAAAATTGGAGATTTGTATCGATTTTGTAAAGTGCTGACGCCTGAGGGAATAGTATGAGCGAGAGACTACAGGCTCGAGCCATACCCTAGGCAAGCATGCACGAACAAAATCGTAGATTATAAAATAACACCCTATTTACTGAATAAATCAGTAAATAAGGTGTTTTTTAATTTGAGTTAGGAATTATATCTCAAACTATTTATTTATGTAATTCGCTTATCAAAATTACCTAGCACTTTTACATTAAAGTCTAATGTTTTTAGGATTGTGATGACTTTTTTCATTTCTATATCTTCAGCGCTACAATCTGCTTGAACAAAGAAATGATACATGCCGAGTTGCGTTTTGAGTGGTCGTGACTCAATCCATGATAGGTTGATATTAAACAAAGCAAATGTATTTAATATACTTGCTAATAAGCCTGGTTTATCTTGGTCAGGAGTAATTAATAAAATACTATCTGTTGCTTTTTCAACATGTTTTTCTTCAGCTGATAAAATTAAAAATCTTGTTGTATTATGTGGGTAGTCTTCGATGTGTTCATGTAATGCTTCAACATCGTCATTAGATTTTTCTAAACCAATTGGTGCAATTGCGCCAGTATGTGCATCTATTTCATCTAAACTTTGAACGGTACTATCAGAATATCTGTATGCAAAGTTATGATTTTTAATAAATTTAGATGTTTGATTGATTGCTGGGGCGATAGAAACAACTTCTTTAATATCTTCTAATTTTACGCCTTTTTGAACATAAAGAGAAAATGATATATCTAGATGTAATTCGTCTATAACATGGATTTTCTGTTCAGTTAATGAATCAGCAATGATGTTGATTGTACCTTCGATAGAATTTTCAATTGGGGCAATTGCGATGTTTTGTGGGTCAGCTTCAATTGCTTTAACCACTTCGTATAAATTTGACTTAGGAATATATTCATTAATTTCATCTGGCTTATATTTAAGTGCTGCCATATGTGAAAATGTACCTAATGGTCCTAAATAATATAACTTCATAAATGACTTCCTTTCTAATGCATTGGACAACCTTGTTGATTTTGTCTATATAAAAAGTTTGGACTTCTCATCTCATTATCATAGCCTTTATGATAATTATGTACAAGTGAAGGTGAAAGAGGAGGTGCAAGCCAACTCCATTTTCCGGTCACTTTTCTATTAGCTTTACATTCATTTTCTTCAAATTTCTTAAATTGTTTAGAGGCATTATAATGATCAACAATTGCAACACCCGCTTCTTTATACGAATGATAAATAGCATAATTAAACTCTACTAAAGCTCTATCTCTCCAGTAACTTGATGTTGTCGTCGTATCAAAATCAAATGCTTCTGCAATATCTTTTAATTTATTATAACGATATTCGTCTGTAAAATTTCTAACGCCTATTTCAGTTTCCATGTACCACCCGTTGAATGGGGCAGTATGATAATATATACCACCAATTTCTAAATCCATATTTGAAATGATAGGTACTGCATACCATTTCAGTTGTAGTGATGTTAACTTAGGATACTGTTTATGGGTAATGTTAATTTCTTTAATGAGTTCTTGTGGATATTGATGAATTTTAGGGCGTTGTTGATTAATTCGATACATTAATGGAAGCACATCAAAATCAGTTTGAGGACTTTGCCAATTTAAATGGCGTGCTAATTTCGTCATTTCGATAGATTTAGGGTCGCCTTTATCTTCGTATCCTGCATATCTAATCAATTGTTCATTCATAATTTCTATTTGATTGTTATATATGCTGATCATGGGTTTGATTTTTCCATCATTTGTAGCGTCTTTAATGTGATCTTCAATTGAAGTAATAAATGCTTGTTCATCTTGAATATGTCTTAAATCTCGAACCGTCAATTTATCCCAAAAAAGTCTACCAATACATCTATTTGAATTTCTCCAAGCTACTTTCGCACCATATTCTAACTCCTCTGTAGTGTGAGTATAAGTACCACTTTGTGAAATTTCATGTTCTATTTCTTGTATTCTTTTATTCATTTGTAATTCTGATATTTCTAATTCTTTATACATATCGTTAATAAAAGCAGTCGCTTTATCTCGTAACATAAATACACCTCTATGTACTAGTATAAGCGACTGCTAATTTTTGACAATATATGAATTATGACAATTTACCAATTATTAATGTCTTGTCGTTCACCTTTAAAGTTACCTGACTTTTTATGACGTTCTTTCAATACTGATATGACATCTTCAAATTTAACACCTCTATCATGTAGTAATACGAATAAATGATAAAGTACATCAGCGACTTCATTTGTGAGTTCTAATTTATCATCTTTCATAGCTGCAATAACGACTTCAAATGATTCTTCTCCATATTTTTTAGAAATTTTATCTATACCTTTATTAAGTAAATAATTTGTATATGATTTAGGATTATTAGAATCGACACTTTCTTGAATAGTCGTTTCTAATGATTCAAGCGTGTAAGGTTCTTCAGTATTAAAGCAACTAACAGATCCAGTATGGCAAGTAGGGCCATCAGGATTGACTTGTAACAAAATTGTATCTTGGTCACAATCTAATTGTATATCGATAACGTGCTGGATATGATTGGACGATTCGCCTTTTTTCCAAAGACGTTCTTTACTTCTTGAATAAAACCAACAGACTTTATCTTGAATGGTTAAGTTATAAGCTTCTTCATTCATATAACCTAACATTAATACTTGTCCAGTTTGGTAATGTTGTAAAATTGCTGGTACAAGACCTTTAGAAAAATCAGGTGCTAATTCACTCATCGTACATTCACTCCTTCATTAGATAAATGTGTTTTGACTGCTTGTATCGTTGTTTCTTTATCGTGAAAAATACTTGCAGCGAGACCTGCAGATACATCTGTTTGTTTAAATAAATCAACAAAATGCTGACTATTACCGCCACCACCTGATGCAATAACAGGTAAAGAAACCCGTTGATTAATTTCGGTTAATAAACGATGATCAAATCCTTGTTTAACACCATCGTAATCCATACTGGTAATTAATAATTCACCAGCGCCGAGATTTTCAACTTCTTGAACCCAATCTAACACACGTTTATCTGTTCTCTGTTTACCACCATGAGTATAACAATACCAATCTTGATGTTCTTCTTCCCATTTAGCATCAACTGCGATACAGATACATTGTTTTCCGAACTTATCACTCGCTTCACGAATAAATGCTGGATTACGCAAAGCACTTGAGTTTAATGAAATTTTATCAGCACCATGATTAAGTAATACCGAAATATCTTCAAGTGTACTAATACCACCACCAATAGTAAGTGGTATGAATAATTTTGAAGCTGTTTCTGATATGATATCTAACATCATTTGATGTCCATTTTCTGTCTTAGAAATATCTAAGAACACAAGCTCATCTGCCGCTTCTTGATTATAATATTCAGCTAATTCAACTGGATGTCCAATATCTCTCAAACCTTTAAATTTTATGCCTTTAACGACACGTCCATCTTTAACATCTAAGCATGGGATGATTCTTTTTTTGATCATTCAATACCCTCCCAAAATGCATCCGTATTTGCTGCTTTTCCAACAATTGCAGCGTGTACATTTAATGCATCCAGTTGATCTATGTCATCTTTATTTCTTATACCACCAGATGCAATGACAGGAATAGATGTAGATTGTACTAATTTACCTGTTAATGCAAAGTTTGGTCCAGACATTTTTCCGTCTTTTGAAATATCTGTATAGATAATTCCGCCGAGAGGGAATGTGTTGATTTTTTCAATAAAATCAAATAGGTCTATACCGGCATCATCGAGCCAACCGTTTAGTTTGATTTTTTCAACATACGCATCGACAGATAAATATATTTTGTTAGGGAACTTATTAGTCACTTCTTTTAACCAGTCTAAGTCTTGTATGCCTTTAGTGCCGACGATAATGTACTCAACGCCTTTATTTAAATATGATTCAATTGTTTCAACACTTCGAATACCGCCACCAACTTCAATTGGTAAATGAGTTAAACTGACGAGTTGTTCTATGTAATCTGCTTCTGTTGGTTGTTGATTTTTAGCGCCGATTAAATCGATAACATGAATTCTAGAAACTTGTTTAAATTTTGAATAGAAAGCAATTGCTTCTTCAGCAGTTCTAGGCATAGATTCTTTAGAATCATATTTACCTTCAGTTAATCTCACGCTTGTGGAGTCTATTAAATCTATTGCTGGCCAAATTTCAATCATTTAAAAAACCTTCTTTCAATGCTTGGTCTAGTATTTTGAGTCCATAATCACCACTTTTTTCTGGGTGGAATTGTATACCGATAATATTTTCTTGTTGCACGATAGCAGTAATTGGTTGTCCATAATCTGCTGTAGCAACTATAGGTAGATCAGTAGAGACATGATAAGAATGTATAAAGTAAACATCACCATCAAGAAGTGGATGTTCACTTTGTAAATTGTTCCATCCTAAATGAGGAACAGGGTAGGGACTCTCTATAGGTATAACGTTCCCTTGCAATAAATTTAATCCTTTTGTTGAACCTTCCGCACTGTATTCAAATAACACTTGCATACCTAAACAAATGCCAATGATTTTATGCGTATCTTTAATATCTTTAATCACTTTGTCTAGACCACTTGATGTTAATTGTGTCATAGCATCTTTGAAGTGCCCGACACCAGGAAGAATGACATGTGTACTATTTTTTATAGTTTCTTCATCTGAAGTTAATATGGCATCATATCCTAAATGTAAGAGGGCACGTTCAATATTTTTAATATTGCCAAGTCCATAATCAATGATTGCAATCATTATTCAATCACACCCTTAGAAGAAGGGATACCTGCATAATCATCTTGTGTTAATGCGATTTTTAAACTTCTAGCAAATGCTTTAAAAATCGCTTCGATTTCATGGTGCGTATTGCCACCTCTAATTAAATCGATATGTGTTGTTAACCTTGCATTAATCACAAGTGCTCTAAAGAATTCCTCAACAAGTTCTGTATCAAATGTGCCAACTTTTTCACGAGAAAATGTCGCATTAAATGATAAATATGGTCTGCCACTAATATCCGTTACAACACGTGCTAAAGTTTCGTCCATTGGTATATAGAATGAACCATATCTCGTAAATGATTTTTTATCCTTAACGACTTCAAGCAGTAATTGACCTATTACAATGCCAATATCTTCAACAGTATGATGGTCATCTACATGTGTATCTCCATCAACTTCTATATTTAAGGCAATACCACTATGAAAACTAAACAACGTCAACATATGGTCTAAAAAACCAACACCTGTATTAATGTGTGAATCTTCTCCATCTAATCGTAGTTGAATTTTGATATCTGTTTCTTTAGTTGATCTTTCTTTTTGATAAGTCATATTCTTGTCTCCATTCTTTAACGATTTTTTCAAGTTCATTTAATTCAGATTCTGTAGCAATAGAGTATCTAACAGTTTGTTGCATGTTTGGTTCATCATAAAATCTTGGTAAATAGCCATGGTCATAAATATACTGACCTAATGATTCTGCTAAATCTCCATAAGTTAATACGAAATTTGTTTTTGAAGGTATGACATGGATAACATCGCTCACATGTTGTTCAAAAATATTTCTTAATTGAATACTCAATTGTCTTTGTTGTGTTAATAATGAATGTACAAGTTCTTTGTTACTGAAAATTTCAGTCGCAATATTTAAAGTTAATGTGTTTAAAGGATACGGATGTGCGATACGATTTAAAGTTTGAATGGTCTTCTCAGTTGAAATGACGATGCCGACTCTTAAACCAGCTATTGCAAATGCCTTACTTAACGTACGCATTTGAATGATATGGTCTTGCAATTCAATATCATATGCATCTCCAAAATCTAAATAAGCTTCATCAATAATAAAATAACCACCAATTGCCTTCATTTCATTCGCAATTTCTTCTAAAAATGATTTAGGATATTGAATGCCTGATGGATTATGAGGCACACTCATAATGAAAAATGCTGGCTTTAATTCTTGGATTGATTGCTTAATTTTATCTAATGAGAATGTATAGTCATCTTCTGCATCAACATAATGAATAGGGCGATTAATCTGATGTGCATATGCTGTATACATGAAGAAATCTGGATTAAGCGTTAGGACAGGTCCATCGGGTAATGCAATCATGCATTTTTGAATCCACTCATCTGAACCATTCGCTGCAGAAACTTGGTTAGGTGATAATTGATAGTAGTCTGCATAAGACTTGATAAAGGCATCATATTCCTCATCAGGATAAAAATTAAAATTTGAATTGGCGATAATATTTTTTAAAGTTGCATTATCTAATGCAGGAATAGGGCTTTCATTCTTGTTTATTCTAATCATGTTTCACGACTCCTCGTTGTTTGTTAATCTCACTTCTAAAGATTGTTTATGTTGATATAAACCTTCTTGTTCAGCTAAAGCTATAGCACTAGGTGCAATACTTTGATAAGTGTGTTCATCTAAATGAATAACAGAATGACTCGTTAAGAAATCATTGACTGTTAAGCCATTCGAGAATCTTGCTGTTTTATCAGTCGGTAATACATGACTTGGTCCAGCAGCATAGTCACCAATTGCTTCTGGTGAGTATTGACCTAAGAACATTGCTCCGACGTATTTAATTTTACCAATATATTTACTTGGATCAGTCGTTTGAATGGATAAATGTTCTGGCGCAATATAATTAATGACATCTATCGTTTCGTTAATATCACGCGTTAAAATTGGATAATGATAATTTTTGATACTTTGTTCGATGATCTGTTTTCTTGGTGCTTGATCTATAGCTTGTTGTAGTTTCTGTTGAACTTTTGTTAAGAATGAAGAATCTGTTGAAACTAGAAATGTTCTAGCCTGTTCATCATGTTCTGCTTGCGCTAATATATCTTGAATGATGTAATCTACATTTGAATTTTCATCAGCAATAAGTGCGATTTCACTTGGTCCAGCTATTTGATCAATACCAACTACACCGTATAATAACTGTTTACTTAATGAAACAAATTGGTTACCAGGTCCAACAATTTTATCTACTTTCGGAATTGTTTCCGTACCGAAAGCTAGTGCAGCGATACTTTGAGCGCCACCTACTTGGAATACACGATCAACACCCGTAATATGGCATGCAGCAAGTATAGCTGGGTCGATACCATCTTTTTGAGGTGGGGTAACAACAATAATTTCTTGAACATTTGCTACTTTAGCAAGGGTAGCTGTCATCAGAACTGTTGATGGGTAACTTGCTTTTCCACCTGGTACATAGATACCGACTTTTTCAATAGGGTGATAAAGTTGGTAAGTTTGACCTGTAGTTACATTTTCATGTTTAATTTTTTGTTGGAAATTTTTAATTTGTTCAAAGCTTGTTTCAAGTGCTGATCTTAAAGTATCTGATATAAGGTTGATACTGTTTTTTATATCATATTGTGGGACTTCAAGTTGTTCTAAATCAACATTGTCAAATTTCTTGTTATAACGAAATAAAGCTTGGTCTTGATGTTCTTTTACATCTTGGATAATTTTTTTAACATCTTCAGTATTACTTTCGTCTGTTAATCTATCTTGTTCAAATTTATTTATGAATTCTGTTTTAGATAGCATTCATCGACACCCCGATTTCTTCTATAAATGATTCAATCATATTTGATTTACTAAAAAATGCATGTTTATTTGTAATCAATTTAGCATTGATGTCACCGATGGATTCTTTTTCAACGAGTCCATTAGATTTTAATGTCGTACCTGTTTGGACGATATCAACGATTGCATCAACCATGTTCACTACTGCTGCTAATTCTACAGATCCTGATAATGGAATAATTGAGACATCTTGTCCTTTATTTTTAAAATATGCTTTCGTCGTTTTAACATAAGTCGTCGCAATTTTTTTATATTCTGTTACTTCAGGTTTACTTGCAACAGCAAAGTGACAATAACCAAAAGGTAAATCAACTAAGTTGTTTACATTGAGTTTATCTTTTTCATCAAGAATATCACTGCCTGTAATACCTATATCAGCAATGCCTTCTTCAACATAAGTTGATACATCATTTCCTTTAACAAGAATAAATCTAACGTTCGCAACTTCAATTTGAAGTTTACGTTCTCTATTATTTAAGGCGTCTGCCCATTTTGGGTTACCATTTTCATCAATAAATTTTATGAAATCTTTTAATAAACGTCCTTTACTTAATGCAACTGTTAACATAATGACCTCCTATGATAGTTGAATACCAAATCCAAAACCTTCTAACGTACCGTTATAATGTCCGCCTGATGCGATTGGATTTCGATTGTTATTTTCATAAAGCTGAATGAAGCTCCCAACATAATATGATTTTGGGGGCATTGTTGTTATATCTAAATGTATATGGTTAATACCTGATGCTTCTAATGTCGCTTTCCAATATTGTAAAGATTTATAAGTTGGATGGTCAGTATCAGCAAAAGTTGTTAAAAAGTCTAATTGTTGATGAGTAGGTGTTTTAAGTAATTGTACGAGTGAATGATTTTGTGAAAGTAGTTTAGAAATTTTTGAAATATTTCTTTCACTAATAGCCGTAAATAATTCTTCGTTTTGTTCTTCTTTAGAAAGTAAAAGATCAAATAATTGATAATGTCCAATAACAGCAAAATCAACATTTAAATCAAGTTCATTTTGGATAAAGTCATGTATATATTCATAACATTGCAACATGTCATTCCTTTTAGGATTAAAGATTTCAACACCTAAATTTGTATATATATGTTCATTAATTGCGATAGGGCCAGCATATGTTACGGAACGTGCATCAAGGTTATATTCACGACTATAATGTTGGATTTGATCCGTCCAATCATTTCTTAAACTATAAAATGCATCGCCATTTTTCCAAATGCTTCTAGTATCTAAACTATTCAAATCATCTTGTGTTAATTGTTTCCAATGAAGCTTTTCTATAAAACTCATATCTATCACTTCGAAATCTCGAGCACTAAAATATTTTAGAAATTTAAGTTCTTTTTCTTTCTTTTGAATAACGTCATCTCTGTATTTTACATAATCCATATTATAAACCTCGCTTTTACTCTCTACCAAGTTAAAGTATTTATTTAATTATAAATGATACTATAACATGCATAACGAAACATATCAATTGAAAGTTCTGAATATTTAAAATATCAAAAAAATATATAAAAAATAAACCCATAGACATTTGAATTAGTCAAAGTCTATGGGTTTAAATTATATTATAGTGATGCGATTTTAATTTTTATGAATAGCTTAAATTACGCTTCAACTTTTGTAGGTGTTCTATGAATAAGTAATAGAATAAACACGATAAATACAAATGCAGCAATCATCGTAAAGAATATTGTGCCGTTTGATAATTGTATAATCGTTCCTCCAAGCATTGGGCCAATGATACTACCAACACTAAATGACATGGCTATCATTAAATTACCAGCTGGTAGATTATGCTTTGGTGTTAAATCTGTCATAAAGCTTACACCTAAGCCATAAAATGAACCTGTGAATAATCCGGCGATTAAGAATAATCCCATCATAATAAATGTACTCGTTGGTAAAAAGTCTCCTAACATAAACACGATGCTGCCGATTAATGTTAATCCAGTTAATACTTTCTTTCTACCATGAATATCACTAAACATACCTAATGGAACTTGGAAAAGAATAGCACCAAGACTAAATGCAGGTAAGATTAATGTAATACTTGTGACATCAAGTCCATTTCTTAAACCATAAACAGGGAAGTTACTATGTAATCCTGCTTCAAATAATCCATATAATAATGGAAACATAAACGCTATCCATGATGTTCTTATAACATCTCCAAAGTTTTTTAACGTATTTAATATACTGACTGGTCTAACATTAGATGAAGGGAATTCATTGTGTATTAAAAGGACTAATGAAATTGTTATTAATGAAAGTATTGCTGAAAGGATAAATGGTAAAGCTTCCGAAACGTCTACAAGTTTAGCTAATAGGGGTCCTAACATAAAACCTGCTGAGAAACTGAAACCATAAACAGAAATCGTTCTTCCTAATTTTTCTTTAGGTGTAATATGTGTTAACCAAGTTTGCGTGCTAAAGTGTAACATATTATCACCAATTCCAATTAATAGTCTTAAAATAAACCAAATAGATAATGTCTTTAAAGTTGGAAATAACAATAAAGATAAAGCAACTATGGCTCCACCAACTAATATCATATATTTAAACCCAGACTTTCTAACAAGCCCTTCGATAAAGAATGATGACAAGAATACACCTATATATAATGAAGTTGCATGTAAACCATTCAATGAACTTGAAATACCATTACGTTCAAAGATGACCGATATAAGTGGTAAGAGCATTCCTTGTGAAAAACCAGAGACAGCTACAGTAATTGAAAGTATAATAAATAATTTTTTGAATGAAGAATTTTTCATTTGTATGCCTCCTTGTAAATTTTACATCTTTAGTATTTTATCACAGAGGTAAATGACTTGATATATTTAAGTTACTTTTTAATTTTTAATTTAAAAAGTATGATAAAATAATATAAAATTAGATAACCTGAGGAGTATTGAATAATGTATAAATATGAAGACGATAGTTTGATGTTACACACGGATTTATATCAAATCAATATGGGTGAAACTTATTGGAATGATGGTATTCATGAGCGTACTGCTATTTTTGATTTGTATTTTAGAAGCATGCCATTTAATAGCGGCTATGCTATTTTTAGTGGATTAGAAAGAATTGTGCAATTTATTGAGCATTTTAAATTTACAGAGTCAGATATTGAATATTTAAGAGAAGTTGGATATCAAGATGATTATTTAGATTATTTAAAGTCATTGCGATTTACAGGGAATATTAGAGCAATGAAAGAAGGGGAACTTTGTTTCAATAATGAACCACTCATTAGAGTAGAAGCGCCACTTATTCAAGCACAGCTCATTGAAACTGCACTTTTAAATATCGTGAATTTCCAAACGTTAATTGCGACTAAGGCAAGTAGAATTAAACAAGTTGTTCGTGATGAAATTGTAATGGAATTTGGTACTAGAAGAGCGCAAGAAATGGATGCTGCGATTTGGGGTGCTAGAGCTGCGATGATTGGTGGATTTGATTCTACAAGTAATGTCAGAGCTGGTAAATTATTTGGTATTCCGATTTCAGGAACACATGCGCATTCAATGGTTCAAACATACGATGATGAATATACAGCGTTTAAAAAATATGCTGAAAGACATAAAAATTGCGTGTTTCTAGTAGATACTTTCCATACTTTAAAATCAGGTGTGCCGAATGCGATTAAAGTAGCGAAAGAATTAGGAGATAAAATTAATTTTATCGGTATTCGACTAGACTCAGGAGACATCGCTTATTTATCTAAAGAAGCAAGAAGAATGTTAGATGAAGCTGGCTTTACAGAAGCAAAAATCTTCGCTTCAAATGATTTAGATGAACAAACAATTACAAGTTTAAAAGCACAAGGTGCAAAAGTAACGGCATGGGGTGTCGGTACGAAACTGATTACAGCATATGATCAACCTGCATTAGGTGCTGTATATAAACTTGTAGCAATCGAAGAAGAAAATGGTGAATTATCAGATCGCATCAAAATTTCTAACAATGCTGAAAAAGTTACAACACCAGGTAAGAAAAATGTTTATAGAATTATCAATACTAAAACGAATAAATCTGAAGGCGATTATATTACATTAGAAGATGAAGAGCCGAATAAAGAAGAACGTCTAAAAATGTTCCATCCTGTTCACACTTATAAAATGAAATATATCAAACATTTTAAAGCTGTCGATTTACATCATGACATTTTTAAAGATGGTAAACGTGTGTATACACTTCCAGAAATTAAAGAAATTAGGGAATTTGCTTTTAACAATTTAGATATATTATGGGAAGAAAATAAACGTTATTTAAATCCTGAAGAATATCCAGTAGATTTGAGTAAAGCATGTTGGGATAATAAAAATAAAAAGATATTCGATGTAGCTGAAAGAGTAGCAGAAGCGATAAAGGATGTGGAAGAGTCATGAGAGATTTACAATCAATCATTGTCAAAGAAATGAATGTTAAAAAATCAATCGATCCCAAAAAGGAATATGAAGAAATTAAGCAGTTCTTAAAATCTTACGTTAAAGCACATAGTTTTGTTAAATCTTTAGTGTTAGGTATTTCTGGCGGGCAAGATTCAACATTATTAGGTAAAATCGCGCAATTAACTGTAGATGAATTAAATGCTGAAGAAAATCATCAATATGAATTTATCGCAGTAAGGTTACCTTATGGTGAACAATTTGATGAACAAGATACACAAGATGCATTAGATTTTATCAATCCAAGTAAACGTGTAACAGTCAATATTAAACCGGCAGTGGACGCGAGTATTCAATCTTTAAAAGAAGCGGGCGTTGAATTAACTGATTTTCAAAAAGGTAATGAAAAAGCGAGAGAACGAATGAAAGTTCAATATTCAATTGCTTCAGCTAATAGCGGACTTGTACTTGGTACGGATCATTCTGCTGAAAATATTACAGGTTTCTATACGAAATTTGGAGATGGTGCTTGTGATGTTGCACCGTTATTCGGACTTAATAAACGCCAAGGCAAAGCCATTTTAAAATATTTAGGTGGTCCAGATCATTTAATCAATAAAGTACCAACTGCTGATTTAGAAGAAGATAAACCTGCTTTACCTGATGAAGAAGCGTTAGGCGTAACTTATGATGCAATTGATGACTTCTTAGAAGGTAAAAAAATCAGTGAGAAAGATCAAGAAATTATTCAAAATCACTATGTAAGAAATGCACATAAAAGAGAAATGCCTTATAACCGTTACACATGGCCAAAATAATGCGTGACTTTCATAAGTTTGCTTGATAAAATGATTCCAGTATTTTGATTTATGGAGGGTTTAAATGTCAGCTATATTAGATAATCCATGGTTAATGGTGCTATCTATATTTGTCATTAATATAGTATATGTATCCTGTTTAACAATGAGAACAATTTTAACATTAAAAGGATATCGATATGTGGCCGCTGCTGTTAGTGTACTTGAAGTAGTTGTTTATGTTATCGGGTTAGGTTTAGTAATCAATAGTCTTGACCAAATTCAGAATATATTAGCTTATGCGCTTGGATTTGCTGCAGGCATCATTGTCGGCATGAAGATAGAAGAGAAAATTGCATTAGGATATATCGTTGTGAATGTTACAACAGCTGAATATGAAACAGATTTACCAAGAACGTTAAGAGATTTAGGTTACGGTGTTACACATTACGTTGCTAAAGGACGAGATGGTGATCGCTTAGTGATGCAAATTTTAACACCACGTAGATTCGAATTAAAATTAATGGATACAATTAAACAATTGGATTCTAAAGCCTTTGTAATCGCTTATGAACCTAAGAATATACACGGTGGATTCTGGGTTAAAGGTGTACGAAGCAAAAAATTAAAGGCGTATGATACGGATGAAGTTTAGAGTAGAAGACAATGAAACGATTGAAATGTGTCTCAAAAGAATGAAAGCTCAAGGTTATACACCTGTAAAAAGATTTGAAAAACCTGTATTTATTGAGAAAGAAAATGGTGACATTGAAGTTCTTAAACAAGAAATACAATTCGTAGGTAAGAAAATCAAAGAATGATTATAAATCTGGGACATGAGAATGTGGCCCAGATTTTTTTCTACTTTTAGTTTATTCTCCTAGTGTTACAATATATAATGAAAGATATTAGGAATAAAATTATAAATCACGAACAATTTTGTATTTTTTATAAACAATGTACGTGTTCGTAGAAGTCTGTTATACTATAAATGACTAAAATATGTTAGGAGAATTTATCAATGATTGAACGTTATTCAAGAGAAGAAATGGCTAATATTTGGATAGAACAAAATCGTTTTGAAGCTTGGTTAGAAGTTGAAATACTAGCTTGTGAAGCATGGAGTAAATTAGGACACATTCCTGCAGAAGATGTAAAGCTTATAAGACAAAATGCTAAGGTCGACGTTGATAGAGCTAAAGAAATTGAACAAGAAACACGTCACGATGTTGTGGCATTCACAAGACAAGTTTCTGAAACTTTAGGTGAAGAACGTAAATGGGTACATTACGGTTTAACTTCAACAGATGTTGTTGACACAGCGTTAAGTTATGTCATTAAACAAGCAAATGAAATCATTGAAAAAGACTTAGAAAGATTTTTAGAAGTATTAAAAAATAAAGCAATCGAACATAAAACGACTTTAATGATGGGTAGAACACATGGTGTACATGCTGAACCAACAACATTTGGTATTAAAATGGCACTATGGTATACAGAAATGAAACGTAACTTAGAAAGATTTAAACGAGTTCGTGAAGAAATTGAAGTTGGAAAAATGAGTGGTGCTGTTGGTACATTTGCAAACATTCCACCAGAAATTGAAGAGCATGTATGTACAGAATTAGGATTAGGTTGTGCGCCAGTTTCTACGCAAACACTTCAACGTGATCGCCATGCTTATTACATTGCGACATTAGGATTAATCGCAACATCTATCGAAAAATTTGCAGTAGAAGTTCGTGGTTTACAAAAAACTGAAACACGTGAAGTTGAAGAAGCTTTTGCTAAAGGTCAAAAAGGTTCTTCAGCAATGCCTCATAAACGTAATCCAATTGGTTCTGAAAATGTGACAGGTTTAGCACGTGTGATTAGAGGATATATTACGACTGCTTATGAAAATGTACCATTATGGCACGAAAGAGATATTTCACATTCATCTGCAGAAAGAATTATGTTACCAGACGTAACAATCGCATTGGATTATGCATTAAACAGATTTACGAATATCATCGATCGTTTAACAGTATATCCAGAAAACATGAAACGTAATATCGATAAAACATTTGGTTTAATTTATTCACAACGTGTTATGTTAACGTTAATTAATAAAGGTATGGTAAGAGAAGAAGCATATGATATCGTTCAACCAAAAGCAATGGAATCATGGGAAACTCAAACACCATTTAGAACATTAGTAGAACAAGATGAAAAAATTACAAACTTGTTAAGTACTGAAGAATTAGACGAATGCTTCAATGAGAAACATCATTTAAATCAAGTCGATACAATATTCAGAAGAGCGGGTATAGAATAAGACACATTTTACTGTACTTTAATAGGTTAGTGCGTTAAAATGCAATTAATGAACTTATATTAAACAGGGGTTGATTTTTTGCAAATTGAAAAATTAAGAGGAAAAGCATTAGATGAACTATTTGATGCAGTTCTTACACTAGAAACTCGAGAAGAATGTTATCAATTTTTTGATGATTTATGTACAGTAAATGAATTACAGTCATTGTCACAAAGATTACAAGTGGCTAAAATGATTAAACAAGGATACACTTATGCTCATATAGAAAAAGAATCAGGTGCTTCAACTGCAACAATTTCAAGAGTTAAACGCTCATTGCAATGGGGTAATGATGCATATACGATGATTCTTGAAAGAATGAATATTGACTTCGAAAAATAATCATAAATATGTATGAGGGGGAGCGAGACAGAAATCTAATTTGTGAAAAAGATTTCGTAGTCTCGCCCCGGCAAAGATGGCTAAAGTTGAAAAAGTTTGAAACAAGCGCATTTCAATTCAGTCATCTACTGCCAAATGACTAAGAGAGACTGAGACATTTTATTATGTCTCAGTCTCTTAATTGGTTAAAATAGTATAATAATAGTAAATTTTATGAAATAAGGAGCTTTACGCATGAAGAAATTATTTTTAATAATTGGCATATCTACTTTAGTATTAAGCGCATGTAGTGATGATCAGAATACAGATAATCAATCAACTAAAGAAGAACATACTCAAAAAGATAAAAAAGAGACAGCACAAAAATCTAAAAAGCAAGAACAAAAGAAACATAAAGTGACAAAGAAAGATGGCATCACATATGTTGACGGGCATGTTTTTGTAAATAAAAAAGTAGGCTTACCTCATGATTATGCCCCAGGTGAAAATAGTACTGCAAGAAATCAATTAAATAAACTAATACAAGATGGAACGAATGAAGGTTTAGACTTAGTATTTAGAAGCGGATATCGTTCTTATGAAAATCAAAAACAACTATATAATGATTATGTAGCAAGAGATGGTGAAGAAGCGGCCAACCAATATAGTGCTAAACCAGGACAATCAGAACATCAGACAGGATTAGCATTTGATGTAGGTTCAAACTCAGCAACTGATGATTTTAGAAAGTCATTCGGTAATACAAACGAAGGAAAATGGATTAAAACACACGCACATCAATATGGATTTATCATTAGATATCCATTAGGCAAAGAAAAAATAACAGGATACCAATATGAACCATGGCATTTAAGATATGTCGGTAAAGAATTAGCAGAAAAAATTTATAAGCAAGACACAACATTAGAAGAATACTTTGATTACGGTAAATAGAAGTTGTGAGAGAGATTGAATAGTCATAAGATCGTCAGAGTCGTGGCTTAAGTGGTGAATAAAGCCAAGAGATAGCTGAAGTCGTGGCTTAAGTGGTGAATAAAGCCAAGAGATCGACTAAGTCGTGGCTTAAGTGGTGAATAAAGCCAAGAGATAGCCCAAGTCATGGCTTAAGTGGTGAATAAAGCCAAGAGATAGCCCAAGTCATGGCTTAATGTGTGAATAAAGCCAAGAGATAGCCCAAGTCATGGCTTAAGTCCTGAGTAAAGCCAAGAGATTGTCTAAGTCATGGCTTAAGTCCTGAATAAAGCCAAGAAATCGTCCAAGTCGTGGCTTAAGTGGTGAATAAAGCCAAGAGATAGCCCAAGTCGTGGCTTAAGTCCTAAGTAAAGCCAAGAGATCGACTAAGTCGTGGCTTAAGTGGTGAATAAAGCCAAGAGATAGCTAAACTCACACCTCAAAACTTCACAAACATACATCTTCACCTTAACCGTAATTCAAACATCGTAAGAAGCGAAATTTTTCGCTTCTTTTTTTATGATAATTGTCCTATTTCATTTCGGAATTTAATCTTAAAAATGCTATAATTAATCTTATGATAATTAAAGGAGTTTAAGTATGTACGATATAAATTTGTGGAGTCACGTATTTAAATTAGATCCAGCGAAATCTATATCAGATGAGGACTTAATGAAAATATGTGAATCTGGTACGGATGCTATTATAATTGGCGGTACTGATAATGTTACGGAAGATAATGTACTAAATTTAATGAGTAGAATTAGACGTTATCCGCTACCTTGCGCACTTGAAATTTCTAATATTGAAAGTGTTGTGCCTGGTTTTGATTTTTATTTTGTACCGAGTGTTTTAAATAGTAATAATGTTGACTTCCATAATGGCCTGCTTCAAAAAGCCGTTAAGGAATATGGCTATATGATGGATTTTGATGAAATTTTCTTAGAAGGCTATGTTGTCATGAATGAAGACAGTAAAGTAGCGCAATTGACAGGCGCGAATACAGATTTAGATGAAGACGATTTAATCAGTTATGCAAGAATGGTGGATAAACTTTATCATTTACCTATTTTTTATTTAGAATACAGTGGTAAGTATGGAAAAGTGGAAGAGATTAAAGCTGTTAAAGAACATTTAGAAAACGCCCGACTTATTTATGGTGGCGGTATAGATAATTTAGAAAAAGCGAAAGAAATGGCAGAATATGCTGACATAATTGTAGTCGGTAATGCCATTTATGAAGATTTGAAAAAAGCTTTACAAACAGTAAAAGTAAAACAATAAAGGAAGGTTTTTATGAACGCATTGTTAGATAGAATGAATGACGAACAGAAACAAGCAGTCAAAACAACTCAAGGGCCATTACTGATTATGGCAGGTGCAGGTAGTGGTAAAACGAGAGTATTAACGCACAGAATTGCGTATTTATTAGATGAGAAAGATGTTTCTCCTTATAATGTTTTGGCAATTACATTTACTAATAAAGCAGCTAAAGAGATGAAAGAAAGAATTAGCCATTTAGTTGGTCCTGAAGCTGAAAGTATTTGGATATCTACATTCCACTCAATGTGTGTAAGAATCTTAAGAAGAGACATTGACCGTATTGGAATTGAAAGAAACTTTACAATTATAGATCCGACTGACCAAAAATCAGTGATTAAAGAAATATTGAAAAAGCAAAATATAGATAGTAAAAAATATGACCCAAGAACATTTATTGGTGCGATTTCTAATTTAAAAAATGAATTAAAAACAGCAGAAGATGCTGAAAAAGAAGCTAGTGATTTTCATGCCAATATGGTTGCTAGTGTATACAAAGGCTACCAAGAAAAATTACTTAGAAATCACGCATTGGACTTTGATGATTTAATCATGATGACGATTCAATTATTTAATAGAGTGCCTGAAGTATTGGAGTACTACCAAAATAAATTCCAATATATTCATGTCGACGAATATCAAGATACTAACAAAGCACAATATACGCTCGTTAATTTATTAGCAAGTAAATTTGAAAATATATGTGTCGTAGGTGACTCTGACCAATCTATTTATGGTTGGAGAGGTGCAGACATTAAAAATATTTTATCATTTGAAGAAGACTATCCAAATGCACAAACAATTTTCTTGGAGCGTAACTATAGATCAACTAAGACGATTTTAACTGCAGCAAACGAAGTGATTCGTAATAATGCTGAACGTAAACCTAAAGCATTATGGACGGATAATAACTCAGGCGAAAAGATAAAATATTATGAAGCGACAACTGAAAGAGATGAAGCAGAATATGTCATCCGTCAAATATTAAAGAAAAAACAAGAAGGCTATAAAAACCAAGATATAGCTGTGTTATATCGAACAAATGCGCAATCACGTGTACTTGAAGAAACGTTCTTGAAATCTAATATTCCTTATACAATGGTTGGCGGAACAAAGTTCTATGACAGAAAAGAAATTAAAGACATTTTGAGTTATTTAAGATTAATTTCAAATAGTAATGATGATATTAGTTTTGAAAGAATCATTAACGTACCTAAAAGAGGTATTGGACCGACATCAGTTCAAAAAATTGCTCAATATGCAGCGATGAATCAATTGAGTTACTTTGATGCATTAGGAGAAGTTGATTTTATCGGTTTATCTAAAAAAGTTACTGAAGAAGGCGCAGCATTTTATGAGATGATGAACAACTTTATGCAACAACAAGAGTTCTTATCAGTAACTGAAATTGTAGAACAAATACTAGAAAAATCTGGTTATAGACGTATGTTAGAGAACGAACAAACGATTGAATCACAAAGTAGACTTGAGAATATTGATGAGTTCTTATCAGTACCAAGAGACTATGAGAAAAACACACCAGTTGAAGAGCAATCATTGATGAACTTCTTAACAGATTTATCACTCGTTGCAGATGTTGATGATGCAGATTTAGAAGCCGGTGTAACATTGATGACAATGCACTCAGCGAAAGGTCTAGAGTTCAAAGTTGTATTTATCATTGGTATGGAGGAAAGTATTTTTCCACACTTTAGAAGTCTTCAATCAGGTGAAGAACATGAAATGGAAGAAGAACGCCGAATTGCATATGTGGCTATTACGAGAGCCGAAGAAGAGTTACACTTATCTCATGCGACAACTCGTACATTGTTTGGTAGATCTCAAGCGAACTTAAAATCAAGATTTTTAAAAGAAATTCCAGAAGATTTACTGGATGGCGTGAAACCAAAAACATCATTCAAGCAAAAACAAACATCAACACCTAAACGTAGTTTTGCAGGGCGTATGAATACGAAGCAGAAACCAGAAACATCATGGAATGTTGGGGATAAAGTAACTCATAAATCATGGGGTGAAGGAATGGTAAGTGCTGTGAATGATAAAAATGGTTCTGTTGAATTAGATATCATTTTCAAAAAAGAAGGACCAAAACGTCTATTAGCGCAATTTGCACCTATTGAGAAGAAAGGGGAGTAAACTATGGAAGATTTAAAATCAAGAGTTAATGAACTTCATCAATTGTTACATCGTTATAACCATGAATATCATGTGTTAGATAATCCAACTGTTCCGGACAGTGAATATGATCAATTATTGCATGAGTTAATCTCTATAGAAGAAAAGCACCCTGAACTAAAAACGGACGATTCACCAACAGTTAGAGTTGGTGGACCACCGTTATCTCAATTTGAAAAAATTAATCATGACACACCTATGTTGTCATTAGGTAATGCTTTTAATGAAGAAGATTTAAGAAGATTTGATCAAAGAGTTAGAGAAAAAGTAGACAATGTTCGCTACACTTGTGAATTAAAAATTGATGGCTTAGCGGTATCGTTAAAGTATGTAAACGGACGATTTGTTCAAGGATTAACGCGTGGAGATGGTACAACTGGTGAGAATATCACTGAAAATTTAAAAACGATCCATGCGATTCCTTTAACAATTAAAGAACCTCTTTCTATTGAAGTTCGTGGTGAAGCATATATGCCAAGAAAATCTTTTGTTTCTTTAAATGAACAAAAAGAACAAAATGGTGAACAACTATTTGCTAACCCTAGAAATGCCGCTGCTGGTTCATTAAGACAGCTTGATTCAAAATTAACTGCTAAAAGAAAGCTCGATATTTTCTTATATAGTGTTAATGACTTAACTGAAATAGAAGCGGATAGTCAATCAGAGGCATTAAATAATTTAGATGAACTTGGCTTTAAGACAAATAAAGAAAGAGAAACATTTGATGATATAGAAGGTGTATTATCTTTTATAAGTAAGTGGACTGAACAACGCAATAATTTATCATATGATATAGATGGTATTGTCATTAAAGTTGACGATTTAAGTCAGCAAGAAGAACTTGGATTTACTCAGAAATCACCAAGATGGGCAATTGCGTATAAGTTCCCAGCTGAAGAAGTCTTAACTACATTAACAGATATTGAATTAAGTATAGGTAGAACGGGTGTTGTGACGCCAACAGCGATATTAGAGCCTGTTAAAGTGGCAGGAACTACTGTTTCTCGTGCATCATTACATAACGAAGACTTAATCCATGAAAAAGATATCCGTATAGGGGATAAAGTTGTCATCAAAAAAGCAGGTGACATTATACCTGAAGTCGTTAAAAGTATTGCTGAAGAAAGAAGCGAAGATAGTGAAGTTTATCATATGCCAACACACTGTCCAAGTTGTGAGCATGAATTGGTTAGAATAGAAGGCGAAGTTGCTTTAAGATGTATTAACCCTAAATGTTCTGCTCAATTAGTAGAAGGTATGATTCATTTCGTATCACGACAAGCAATGAATATTGACGGTTTAGGAGATAAAATCATCGAGCAACTTTATCAAAATGATAAAATTAAAGACGTTGCGGATTTATATTATTTAACTAAAGATGATTTACTACCATTGGAAAGAATGGGCGAGAAGAAAGTTCATAAATTATTAACAGCAATCGAAGCTTCTAAAGAAAAATCACTTGAACATTTATTATTTGGTTTAGGTGTGAGACATTTAGGTACGAAAGCAAGTCGTGTAATAGCTGAAAAATATGAAACAATTGATCGTTTATTCGAAGTAACGATAGAAGATTTAACTGAAATTCCAGATGTTGGGCATAAGATGGCTCAATCACTTGTTACGTATATGGAAAATGATGATATAAAAGTATTAATCGATAAACTTAAACAGAAAAATGTTAACATGACTTATACAGGTATTAAGCAATCTGAAATCGAAGGTCATCCAGATTTTACTGGAAAAACATTCGTCTTAACTGGTAAAATGACAGAGATGACAAGACCTGAAGCAACAAAAGTAATCCAATCATTAGGTGCAAAAGTAACAGGAAGTGTCACTAAAAATACAGATGTTGTTATTGCTGGTGAAGATGCTGGATCCAAACTTGAAAAAGCTGAAAAATTAAATATAGAAGTTTGGTCAGAAGAAGATTGGTTAAACAAATATCGTAATATCAATGAATAGAGGTTAAAGATATGAAAAAAGGATTTCTTATTTTAGCGTCTGTAATATTGCTTACAGCATGTTCATCAGATACTACTCAAAAAGATAATCAAGATAAATCGGATAAAGAAAAAGAGCAAACAAAGCAAATTTCTACAGGTATGCAAATTTCCAGTGATTATTATCGAACATTACTACCTTTTAAAGTAAGTGCTGCTAGAGGATTAACTCAAGATAATATGATTTCTAGTTATAACAGTGAAGCATTTGAAAGTGGATTGTTAGATATAAGTAAACAAACATTTTCACCTGATGATTACTTATACAGAGATGGCCAATTCTTAGATAAAGATACTGTGAGGGCATATTTAGCACCTAAATTTACTAAAGCAGAAATCAAAGATATGAGTGATGATGAAAAAGAACAAAATAATGCTAGAGAAAACTTAGGATTGAATCCAACTCATAATGGAGAAACAGATCCTGAAAAAATAGCTGAGAATTCACCTACATATTTATCACATATCATCGAACAAGATTACTTCACAGAAAGTGATGCTAAAAAACAAAAGATTTCTGGTATGACGATTGGTTTAGCAATGAATAGTGAATATGTTTACCAAAAAGAAGAATATGGTGAAACATATACGAAGAAACTTGATAACAAAGAAGTAGAGAAAAAAGGTAAAGAAATGGCTGAAGAAATCCTTTCACGACTTCGTGTAAGAGATGACCTTAAAAATATTCCAATTAACTTTGGTATCTTTATACAGTCTGGAGAAGGTGACATCAAACCAGGTAAATTTGTTTCTTATGCTTCTAGTGAAGGCGGTAAGCGTAACGTTAAAAGTTGGGAAAAAATGAATCAAAAATATGTCACAATCCCATCAAACGATGCAGCAGATTTAGATGAAAATTTAAATTCTAATTTTGAACAGTTCAATCAAGACTTACAAAAATACTTCCCGAACTTTACACAATCAGTAGGAACAGGTAAATTTGATGACGATAAACTGACAGAACTAGAAATAAAAGTACCACTTGATTATTATGGAAAAGCAGAAGTAATTGGTGTGACTCAGTACGTAGCAGACCTATCTCAAAAATACTTTAAAGGTATAGATGATTTAGAAATCTCTATCGTAGACGGAGAAGAACCACAAGCATTAATTACGAAGACTAAAGACGATGACGAACCACAAATTCATATTTATAAATAATTAAAAAGAGAGTCTGGAACAGAGGAATGTTCCAGACTCTTTTCGTATTTTCGGAAATATGGGCCTGAACATTGCAAGTGGGGTGTGACAAGCAATGTTCAGGAGCTCGAATTTATCAAGACTGCCCAAACAAGATAAATATGAGCCCTGTATTTATCAAGATTGACCAAACAAGATAAATATGAGCCCTGTATTTATCAAGACTGCCCAAACAAGATAAATATGAGCCCTGTATTTATCAAGATTGGCCAAACAAGATAAATATGAGCTCTGTATTTATCAAGACTTACGAAACAAGATAAATAGAAGGTCTGTATTTATCAAGACTAGCGAAACAAGATAAATATGAGCTTCGTATTTATCAAGACTAGCGAAACAAGATAAATATGAGCTCTGTATTTATCAAGACTGGCCAAACAAGATAAATATGAGCTCTGTATTTATCAAGACTGGCCAAACAAGATAAATATGAGCTTCGTATTTATCAAGACTAGCGAAACAAGATAAATATGAGCTTCGTATTTATCAAGACAGGCCAAACAAGATAAATATGAGCCTCCTATATTGCTAGACTGTCCAAACAAGCAACATAGAACGCCCATATATTGCAAGACTGTCCAAACAAGCAACATAGATCGCCCATATATTGCAAGACTCCCTAAACAAGCAACATAGAAGCTCCCTATGTTGCAAGACTCCCTAAACAAGCAACATAGCCCCCAATGTTACAGCTATTTTTCCATAAAAAAGACTGGCACATTATATGTACCAGTCTCTTCCATATTAATCTTCTTTTAAGATACGTTTCATACGATCTAAGTTATCAATAACTTCTTTGTCTGGCTTTTTAGTAAATGAACTTACAATAACTGTAACGACGATGTTTGTGAAGAATCCTGGGATAATTTCGTATAATTCGAAAATACCGCCATGACTTTTCATCATAATCCAGAATAGTACGACGATTGAAGACGTAACCATACCTGCGATTGCACCGTTTTTCGTTAAGCCTTTCCAGTATAATGACATTAATACAAGTGGTCCAAATGCTGCACCGAATCCTGCCCAAGCATTACCTACAAGGTTAAGGATAGTGTCGTTTGGAGTCCAAGCAAGTAATATTGCCACAACTGCTACAGCTAATACTGCAAATCTACCTACCATAACAAATTCTTTATCTCTATCTGGTTCATAACCACGTTTTTTAGTTATGATTTTATAGAAGTCTTGTGTTAAAGCACTTGATGTAACGAGTAATTGAGATGAAATTGTACTCATAATAGCTGCTAAAATTGCTGCTAAGAAGAACCCGCCAACTAATGGGTGGAATAACACTTGACTCATTAAGATGAAGATTGTTTCTGGGTTATCAATTGTTTGGCTCGTGTCATGAATGTATGCAATACCAGTTAAACCAACTAAACATGCACCTAATAATGAAACTGCCATCCAACCGATACCGAATCTTCTTGCTGTTGGTAATTGTTTATGTGATTTAATAGACATAAATCTTACAATAATATGTGGTTGTCCAAAATAACCAAGTCCCCATGCAATTAATCCTATGATACTTACAACTGAAGTTCCTTTAAACCAATCTAAGTTTGTTGGTTTAACTTCTGCTACAGTGTGGAAAGTATCTAACCCGTTTAAAGTTAATAATGCTGCGATAGGTACCATAACCATCGCTATTAACATGATCACACCTTGGAAGAAGTCTGTTAGAGAAACAGCTAAATATCCTCCGAAGAATGTATATATTACAACGATACCAGCAGTTAAGATAATACCAAGACGATAATCCATACCAAATGCACTTTCGAATAAAGTACCGCCTGAAACCATACCAACTGAAGTATATAGTGTAAAGAATACTACAATGATAATACCTGAAATAATTTTTAAAGCATGTGTATTATCTGCAACACGTTTCTCGAAGAAGTCTGGAATGGTAATAGCATTTCCAGTATGTTCAGTATATACACGTAATTTCGGTGCTACTAATATGTAATTTAACCATGCACCTACTGTTAAACCGATAGCAAGCCAAGTTGCTGATAATCCAATACTGTAAACTTCACCAGGAAGTCCCATAATCATCCAACCACTCATATCGGATGCACCAGCGGATAATGCTGTTACATAAGGACCTATACTACGGCCACCTAACATGTACTCATCTAAATTGCTTGTTGATTGTTTATAAGCATAATAACCAATTGCTAATAGAACAACAAAATAGACTATAATCATGAAATAAGTTTGCCAGCCTGAAGCAACTCCAGTGCTCGCATCAATTTGTCCTAAAATAAACATATTCCCGCTC
The DNA here is from genome assembly GCF_022386035.1 of Mammaliicoccus sp. O-M54. Lineage (NCBI taxonomy): Bacteria > Bacillati > Bacillota > Bacilli > Caryophanales > Staphylococcaceae > Mammaliicoccus > Mammaliicoccus sp. O-M54. The sequence continues at coordinate 49,037 of NZ_JAJNJE010000006.1, read as the reverse complement.
CTTTATTTAAATATTTTAAAGTTGCACGTTGACCATTATACACAAATGAAATAATAATCAAAGGGTAAAAAGTAAATTATCCGTATATTCAGTTTATCATTTATATAGAATGATGTCACAATTTGTTCATATTTAATATTGCTCTATGCCTTGCGGTGTAAATGTTTACAAAGGATATGCATATGACTTATTTTGCTCATAAAATTACGATGTAAACTTTTTTAAAAATTTTTAGCTTTTTAAAATTTGTTCCATGTCGTCAAACTTTTTAAGGTCATATTCAACAGGTGGTTTCGTCATTAAACTCACAATAACTGTTACAATCATACTTGAAATAAATCCAGGTATGATTTCGTAAAATTCAAAAATGCCACCATGATCTTTCATGAGTATCCAGAAAATAACGACTAATGAACCAGTCAAAATTCCTGCAATCGCGCCGTATTTAGTTAGACGTTTCCAATATAGTGATAATAATACTAAAGGTCCAAATGCTGCACCGAATCCAGCCCAAGCATTACCAACTAAATTTAAAATTGTATCATTTGGATTCCACGCGATATACATCGCAACGATTGATACAAGTAAAACAGATAAGCGTCCTACAAGAACGAATTCCTTTTCATGACTTTTATCTTGTAACGTTTTTCTGCGCAATAACATGTAAAAGTCTTGCGTTAATGCACTAGATGTTACAAGAAGCTGTGAAGAAATTGTACTCATAATCGCAGCTAAAATTGCTGCTAAGAAGAACCCTGCAATGAGTGGATGGAATAAAATTTGACTCATCACGATAAAGATTGTTTCTGGGTTTTTAACTTCTATATTAGTGTGTTCAACAAAAGCAATACCAATTAATCCTGTCATACAAGCACCTAATAAAGAAATTGCCATCCATGAAATACCAATTCTACGCGCTCTAGGCATTAGTTTATGCGTTTTGATAGACATAAAACGTACTATAATATGTGGTTGACCGAAGTAACCTAATCCCCAAGCGAGTAAACTGATGATACCAACTGTTGTTGTACCTTTGAACCAATCTAAATTCGTAGGCTTTAAATCACCAACTTCACTAAACGTGTCTAGACCATTTAACTTTAACAACGCAACGATAGGTACTAATACCAATGCTAAGATCATAATGACACCTTGGAAGAAGTCCGTTAATGATACAGCTAAATAACCGCCGAAAAGTGTATACAAAATAACAATACTAGCGGCTATAAATAAACCGACATGGTAATCTAGTCCAAATGCACTATTAAATAGTACGCCACCAGCTACCATTCCAGAATGTGTGTATAACGTAAAGAATACAACGATAACTAATCCTGAAATAACTTTAACGATTCTTGTATGATCTGATAATCTTTTTTCGAAAAAGTCAGGTAAAGTAATAGCGTTATCAGTCAGTTCAGTATAAATTCTCAAACGTGATGCAACGAGTATGTAATTAAGCCAAGCACCTATTGTAAGACCAATCGCAATCCAAGTTGCTGATAGACCAATACTATATACAGATCCCGGCAAGCCCATAATCATCCAACCACTCATGTCTGAAGCACCTGCTGATAGGGCAGTAACAAGTGCACCTAAATCTCTGCCGCCTAACATATATTCATCAAGCGTACTTGTCGAACGTTTGTAAGCATAAAATCCAATTGCTAATAAAATGGCAAAATAAATAGCAATCATGACGTATGTTTCCCAAGAAGTTTCGACTTTAACATTCTTAAAAGTATTTCCAAGTATAAACATGAAAAACCACCTCTCACTCATTGACATAAAATTCAGAAAAAATTCTGATAATTTATTATACACAATGTATGCGCTTTCATGTAGTTAATTTTTAATAACTTTAGATTTTTATATGAAAATTTGTTAAAATTATATGATGTTAGATTAACTAAGGAGGCGTCGCACATGACGAAGGTAACATCTGAGCAAGTTGAACATGTTGCTAATTTAGCTAGACTTGAAGTTTCACAAGACGAAGTCAATGAATTCACACAATCTTTAGAAAAGATCTTAAATTTTGCAGGACAATTAGATGAAGTTGATACTGAAAATGTTGAACCAACATTCCACGTATTAGACTTACAAAATGTTCTAAGAGAAGATAAGAGTGAATCAGGAATTCCTCAAGAACAAGCATTACTTAATGCGAAAGAAAAAGAAGCGGGGCAATTTAAAGTTCCAGCAATTATGAACGAGGAGGACTAAAGCATGACAATTCGTTATGAAACAATTGAACGTTTATCAGAAATGATTAAAAATAATGAAATTAAGCCATCTGAAATTGTTAGAGATATTTTTGATGCGATAGAAGCAGACGACGCAAATATTAAAGCATTCTTAGCTTTAGATAAAGAACAAGCAATTAAAAAAGCTGAAGAACAAGATAAATTACAAGCTGAAGGTAAAATGGAAGGTAAGTTATTTGGTATTCCAATGGGTATCAAAGACAATATTATTACTGAAGGTGTAGAAACTACATGTGCAAGTAAAATGTTAGAAGGCTTTATTCCTATATATGAATCAACAGTTATGAATAAATTAAATGCTGAAAATGGTATTTTAGTTGGTAAACTTAACATGGATGAATTTGCTATGGGTGGTTCAAATGAGAACTCTTATTTCAAGACAACTGTTAATCCATTTGACCATAAAGCCGTACCAGGTGGTTCATCAGGTGGTTCAGCAGCAGCTGTTGCAGCAAGCTTAGTACCATTTGCATTAGGTTCAGATACTGGTGGTTCAATCCGTCAACCAGCATCATACTGTGGTGTTGTTGGTATGAAACCTACATATGGTCGTGTATCTCGTTTTGGTCTAGTAGCATTTGCTTCTTCATTAGATCAAATTGGACCTATTACACGTAATGTTAAAGATAATGCGTTAATCTTAGAAACGATTTCTGGACATGACGCACAAGATTCAACAAGTGCACCGATTGAAGATGTAGACTTTACGTCTGAAATTGGTAAAGATATTAAAGGCTTAAAAGTAGCTGTTCCAGAAGAATTCATTGGATCTGGTGTATCTGAAGAAGTTAAGAACTCAGTAAATGAAGCGGTTAAAACTTTAGAATCTTTAGGTGCTACAGTTGATCGCGTATCATTACCAAATACTAAATACGGTGTAGCAAGTTACTATATCATTGCATCTTCTGAAGCATCAGCTAACTTAGCAAGATTTGATGGTATCCGTTATGGTTATCATTCAAAATCAGCAAATACACTAGAAGAACTATACAAAAAATCTCGTGGTGAAGGCTTTGGAGATGAAGTTAAACGTCGTATTATGCTTGGAACGTTCGCATTAAGTTCAGGTTATTACGATGCTTACTACAAAAAAGCTCAAAAAGTTCGTACATTAATCAAACAAGACTTCGAAAAAGTATTTGAAGATTATGATGTTATCGTAGGACCAACTGCACCAACGACAGCATTCAATATTGGTGAACAAATTGATGATCCATTAACAATGTACGCTAATGATATTTTAACGATTCCAGTTAACTTAGCAGGTGTACCATCAATCTCTATTCCTTGTGGTAAATCAAATGGTCGTCCAATTGGTTTACAAATTGTTGGTAAACCATTCGATGAAAAAACAATATACAAAGTTGCTTATCAATATGAAACACAATATAACTTACATGATGACTATAAAACTTTACAAGGAGTGTGAAACTGAATGCATTTTGAAACAATTATCGGCTTAGAAGTTCACGTCGAATTAAAAACAGAATCAAAAATGTTTTCACCATCACCCGCTCATTTCGGTGCGGAACCTAATACAAATACAAACGTTATTGACTTAGCATACCCAGGCGTATTACCAGTTGTAAACAAGACAGCTGTTGATTGGGCTATGCGTGCAGCAATGGCATTAAATATGGATATAGCGAAAGAATCTAAATTTGATAGAAAAAACTATTTCTACCCAGATAATCCAAAAGCTTATCAAATTTCTCAATTCGATCAACCAATTGGTGAAAATGGTTGGATTGATATTGAAGTAGATGGAGAAACTAAACGTATTGGTATCACACGTTTACACATGGAAGAAGATGCAGGGAAATTAACACATAAAGATGGATATTCTTTAGTTGATTTAAACCGTCAAGGAACACCTTTGATTGAAATCGTTTCTGAACCTGATATTCGTTCTCCTAAAGAAGCATATGCATACTTAGAAAAATTACGTGCAATTATTCAATATACAGGCGTATCAGATTGTAAAATGGAAGAAGGTTCATTACGTTGTGATGCCAACATTTCATTACGCCCATATGGTCAAGAAGAATTCGGTACAAAAGCAGAGCTTAAAAACTTAAACTCATTTAACTATGTACGTAAAGGTCTTGAACATGAAGAAAAACGCCAAGCAGAAGTATTATTAGCTGGTGGAGAAATTTTACAAGAAACACGTCGTTTCAACGAATCAACTGGCGAAACAATTTTAATGCGTGTTAAAGAAGGTTCAGATGACTATCGTTACTTTCCAGAGCCAGACTTAGTACCATTATACGTTGATGATGAGTGGAAAGAACGTGTACGTCAAACAATCCCAGATTTACCAGACGTACGTAAAGAACGTTATGTTAATGAATTAGGATTACCAGCTTATGATGCACATGTATTAACATTAACTAAAGAAATGTCAGATTTCTTTGAAGCAGCAATTGAACATGGTGCAGACGTTAAGTTAACATCTAACTGGTTAATGGGTGGCGTTAATGAATACTTAAATAAAAATCAAATCGAATTACAAGATACTGCATTAACTCCAGAAAACTTAGCAGGTATGATTAAACTTATTGAAGATGGTACAATGAGTAGTAAAATTGCTAAGAAAGTATTCCCTGAATTAGCTGAAAACGGTGGAGACGCACATCAAATTATGAAAGACAAAGGTCTTGTACAAATATCTGATGAAGCAACACTATTAGGATTTGTTACAGAAGCATTAGACAACAATCCACAATCAGTAGAAGACTTTAAAAATGGTAAAGGCAAAGCGATGGGCTTCTTAGTAGGTCAGATTATGAAAATTTCAAAAGGCCAAGCAAACCCACAAATCGTGAACCAATTACTAAAATCAGAATTAGAAAAAAGATAATAAATATTATGAAAATCTCGTCACAGAGTGAAGTACTCGTGACGAGATTTTTTTGTTGAATGAGATGTTGGCGTGGCTGTTAGGGACAGAATTCTGAGAAATGTCCGTAAGAGGTGCTGTTAGGGACAGAATTCCGAGAAATGTCCGTAAGAGTTGTTGTTAGGGACAGAATTCCGAGAAATGTCCGTAAGAGTCGTTGTTAGGGACAGAATTCTGAGAAATGTCCGTAAGAGTCGTTGTTAGAGACAGAATTCCGAGAAATGTCCGTAAGAGAGCGCCCACATAACTACCAGAATTCGAAATAATGGAAGTTAGCGCCCACATAACTACCACAATTCCGAATTATGAAAGATACACCTCCATTAATTCTTGTTCTTATTAAATTGCAAATTCTATATCTAATTACTTGCATGGTTGGTGTGTTGAAGTACAATAGTATTAAATCATAATGACGATGGAGGCGTAATTACATATGACGCAAATTAAAATAGCTAAAAATGAAAATGAAATCAATTTAGAATTAGGCCAAGCTAATAGACATGGTTTGATTGCTGGTGCTACTGGTACTGGTAAAACAATTACTTTAAAAGTATTGGCTGAACAATTTTCTAAAGCTGGTGTACCAGTCTTTATGTCAGATGTTAAAGGGGACATCTCAAGTATTGCAGAAGCTGGCTCTATCAATGATAAGATTCAAGAACGTATTGATATGATGAAAATTGATGATTACAAAAATAATGCTTTTCCTGTAACGTTGTTTGATGTATTTCAAAAAACGGGCGTACCTGTTCGTACAACGATCACAGAAATGGGTCCGCTATTAATCGGTAAATTATTAGATTTAAATAATACTCAATTAGGTGTATTAGATATTGTATTTAAAGTTGCTGATGAAAGTGGTCTGCTTCTGATTGATATGAAAGATTTTAAAGCACTTTTAAAAGAAATTAATGAAAATAGAGCAGAGTATGCTGAAAAGTACGGTAATATTTCTTCTGCATCAATTGGTGCAATTCAACGTGCATTATTACGATTAGAATCTGAAGGTGCTGAAACATTCTTCGGAGAACCTGCGTTACAATTAGAAGATTTTATTAAGTTTGATGAATCAGGCAGAGGTATGATTAATGTACTTGATGCATCTGTTTTATATCAAAAGCCTAAATTATACGCAACATTCTTATTATGGTTATTATCTGAACTATTTGAGAGTCTTCCAGAAGTAGGCGATCCTGAAAAACCAAAAATTGTATTCTTCTTTGATGAAGCCCATCTTTTATTTAATGACAGCTCTAAAGAGTTAATTGAAAAAGTTGAACAAGTAGTACGTTTAATCCGTTCTAAAGGTGTAGGTATTTATTTCGTAACTCAAAATCCAATTGATATTCCAGAATCTGTCCTTGGACAACTAGGTAATAGAGTACAACATGCACTTAGAAGTTACACACCTAAAGATCAAAAAGCGATTAAAAGTGCTGCACAAACTTTCCGTCAAAATGAAAGTTTCGATACTGCTCAAGTAATCGGAGAATTGAAAACTGGGGAAGCGTTGATTTCATTCTTAAATGATGAAGGCCAACCGAATGTTGTTGAACGTGCATTTATTCGTCCGCCTGAAAGTAAAATTGGTGTAATCGATGAATCTGTTAAAAAAGATTTAATTGATAATGCACCATTAAATGAAACATATAAAGAAACATTTGATCGTGAAAGTGCATATGAAATGTTACAAAATAAAATTGAAAAGCAACCTGAAGAAGAACCAAAAACTAAGAAATCAACGTCAACTAAGAAAGAAACAACATCTAAGAAGAAAGAAAAACCTTCACAATTCCAAAAAGAAACATCTAAATTCTTATCAACAGTTGGAAGACAAATTGGTAGAGAAATCGTACGTAATATATTTGGAACGAAAAGACGTTAATTATTTTTTGCTTTCTTATATTTAGTATATGCTTTAATATAAAGATATAAGAATATACAAGAGGGATCATAATGAAGAAAAAAGCTAGAATCATTTACAATCCAACATCAGGAAGAGAATTATTTAAAAGAGCATTACCTGATGTATTAATTAAGTTAGAACAGGCTGGTTATGAGACAAGCGCTCATGCTACAACAAGTGCTGGAGATGCGACACATGCTGCTAGGGAAGCTCTAAAATATGATTATGATGTAATCATTGCTGCTGGTGGAGATGGTACTTTAAATGAAGTTATCAATGGTATAGCAGAAGCAAAGAAGCGACCTAAACTAGGGTTAATTCCTATGGGGACAGTTAACGATTTTGGTAGAGCACTTCTTATTCCAAACAATATAATGGAAGCTGTAGATACAATCATTAAAGGCGATCTTGTACCTGTAGATGTTGGTAAAATGAACAATCGCTATTTTATTAATATTGCTGGTGGCGGTAAAATAACAGAAGTTTCTTATGAAGCGCCAAGTAAATTGAAAACAATGGTTGGACCACTCGCTTATTACATTAAAGGCTTAGAGATGTTACCACAAATTAAAGCGACTGATATACGTATCGAATATGATGGTAATGTATTCCAAGGCGAAGCGATGATGTTTTTAATTGGCTTAACGAATTCAATAGGTGGCTTTGAAAAGCTTGTACCAGATGCTGATATTAATGATGGTAATTTTACTTTGCTTATATTAGAAAAAGTGAATATAGCAGAACTTGGACATATTATGACATTGGCTTCTAGAGGTGATCATATCAATCATCCGAAAGTTCATTACACTAAAGCTAAAACAATTAATGTCTCATCATTTGAGCAAATTCAATTAAATGTTGATGGTGAATTTGGTGGCGTATTACCTGCTAATTTCTTAAACTTAAAACAACATATACAAGTCTTTTCTAAACTTGAAAGGGTTAAGAGAGAGCACGGAATTGAAACAGTAGAAAGAGAACGAGAAAGACTACACGAAGAACAAACAGAAGAATAAATACATAGGGACATTATTTTGTCCCTTTTTTCTATGTTTATCGTGAAAGAGGGAGTTAATATGGCAGGAGTCGTAAATAAGAATGAAATATATACTGGAGAGGTTATCGATTTTACACATGAAGGGCATGGTGTTGTCAAATTCGATCGTTATCCAATTTTCGTACCAAATGCAATTAAAGATGAAACCATTTCATTTAAAGTCATCAAAGTGAAAAAGCAATTTGCTATTGGTAAATTAATCTCCATTGAAGAAGCATCAAAGGACAGAATTGAACCACCATGTGAATATTATAAAGTTTGTGGTGGATGTCAACTTCAACATTTAAGTTACAATGCGCAATTAGAAATGAAAAATGAACAAGTGATTAATCTATTCAAGAGAAAATCACATTTTGAAGATACAATCATTCACGACACAGTTGGTATGGAGAATCCGTGGCATTATCGTAATAAATCTCAAATACCAGTCGGGAAAAATAAATCTGGTGAAATTGAACTAGGATTCTATAGACAAAGAAGTCACGATATCGTGAATATAGATCATTGTATGATTCAAGATGAAAAGCATGATTTAATTATGAAGAAACTTAAGCAACTTTTAGATGAAACAAACATCAGTATTTATAATGAACAAAAACATAAAGGTGAATTAAGACATATCATCTTGAGAACTGGTTATTATACTGGAGAAACAATGGTTATATTCGTGACGAATAGTAAACAACTTAGCCATAAAAATAAAATAATTGATTTTATACAAACAGAATTTGAAAATGTGGTCAGCATTAAACATAATATTAATTTAGAAAAATCAAATGTTATTATGGGACATACGTCACATACTTTATACGGGAAAGATACAATTACAGATAAACTTTCTGAATATGAATTTAAAATATCCGACACTTCTTTCTATCAAATCAATCCAACACAAACAGAAAAACTTTATCATAAAGCACTAGAATATGCACAATTAGATGGAGAAGAAACAGTCATAGATGCGTATTGTGGTATTGGGACAATAGGTTCATACATGTCACAAAAAGCAAAACACGTTTATGGCGTGGAAGTCGTAGAACAAGCTATAGAAAACGCAAAAGAAAATGCGCAAATCAACCATATAGACAACGCGACATGGGAAGCAGGAAAAGCAGAAGAGATCATCTTAAAATGGCAACAAGAAGGTGTTAAACCAGAAGTTGTAATGGTCGATCCACCAAGAAAAGGATGCGATCAAACATTTATTGAAACATTAATCGAATTATCACCAAAAAGAATCGTGTATATTTCCTGTAACCCAGCAACACAGGTGAGAGATGTAGAATTGTTGAAAAATAGCGGTTATCAACTAAAAGAAATCACACCAGTGGATATGTTTCCACATACAACACACGTCGAAACAGTAGCTTTAATCGAAAAAATAAGAGAATAGAATTCACCAAAAACCCAAGCCAACTTATACGTTGGCTTGGGTTTTTGAGCGTTATGTTTGTGTGAAAGTGTTTACAACTGTATAAATAATGTAAGGAGGGTTGTTTATGAAGCGACTAATGATCAGTGCAATTTCGGCTAGTTTTATTTTATCTGCTTGTGGTAATGATTCGCGTGATGAAACTGAAGATAAAGATAAGCAAACTCAGAATGAAATGGAACATGAACAGAGTCAGTCAGATGACAACCAAGAACGTAAAGAAACTAAAGGTATTGAAACGGTAGCTCAAGGTTTAGATACACCGTGGAGTATTGCGAAATCAGATGATGTGTTTTATTTATCAGAACGTCCTGGCAAAATTATTAAAATTGATGGCAATAAAAAGACTGAGCAACAAGTAGATTTAGATAAGGAAGTTTCTACTGCTGCTGAAGCGGGTTTATTAGGATTCGTTCTTGCACCTGATTTTAAAGATTCTCAAGAAGCATATGCGTATTACACATATGAAGATAATGGCCAGTTTAATCGTATCGTAAAATTAAAATTAGAAAATGATACGTGGAAAGAAGAAGAGGTATTAATTGATAAAATACCGAGTGGTCAATATCATCATGGTGGTCGGTTGAAAATTGGACCGGATGATAAATTATACGCGACAACTGGAGATGCTTCAGACGAACAAAATGCGCAAGATAAAGATTCATTAGGTGGTAAAATCTTAAGAATTAATCTTGATGGTAGTAAGCCTAAAGATAATCCGATGTCTAATTCATATGTTTATAGTTACGGTCACAGAAATCCACAAGGACTTGTATGGACACCAGATGGACAGATGTTTGCGAGTGAACATGGTAATCAAGCTAATGATGAAATAAATGAGATTAAAAAAGGGCATAATTACGGTTGGCCAGTGATTGAAGGTAATGAAGAAAATAATAATATGGAAACCCCGATATTTACTTCAGGATCAGATGATACTTGGGCACCTTCAGGCATCGCATTTAAAGATGGGATCATTTATTCTGCTGCATTGCGTGGAGAAGGTATTATGAAATTTGATGTAGAAAAAGATGAAATGAAAAAAGTGGCGACTAAATATGGAAGAATTAGAGATGTTTACATTGTAAATAATGATTTATATTTTGTAAGTAACAATACAGATGGTAGGGGTAATCCATCTAAAAACGATGATAAGATGTATAAAGTTTCACTAAGTCAATTAAATTCATAATTCAAACCGAGCATAAAATCATTAGTATAAATTGAATTTATATTTTATAATCATTATGTAAAGGTTATTAAGAAATGGTTTCACGGGGGTATTGGATGCTTAAAATTGACTTAGTTAACAATATATCTGTATTAAAAAGGTTAGCACTTTTACAATTTGTTTTATTTCTTTCATTAATATTAATTAGTTTTAAGTTAATTGCGAATATCATATATATTTATGAAGAAGGCTTTGTAAGAAATATTATAGTCGGGTTAGTTGGTTTAATTATATTAGTGTTTATCCATGAGTTAATACACGGTATTTGTTTTAAAATATTTAACCCAAAGGGAAAAGTTAAATATGGATATATGAAAGGCATGTTTTATGCAACGATGCCAAATGCTATTTTTACAAGAAAACAATTTTATATCATATTATTAGCACCATTTGTTTTAATTAGTATAGGATTATTAATTGTATTATTATGGCTTCAAGTCACTTCTATTATTTATGTATTTGCTTTTCATGGTGCTGCATGTATCGGTGATTTTTACATGGCGCAAGTGATTTATAGTAATAAACAGATGAATTATGTAGAAGATACAGAAGTAGGCATTAATTTATTTACGGATAATAAAGACGTTCAATCAACAAGTTAAAAAGATTTTTGATATAATATATAGGAATTTGGGCAACCAACTTCCTATTTTTTTGTAGAGGTGTTTAGAATGGAACGGCGAATCATTCACATTGATATGGATGCTTTCTTTGCTCAAGTAGAAATAAGAGATAATCCAAAATTAAAAGGAAAACCAGTGATTATAGGTGGACGTGCTTCAGGTAGAGGGGTTGTTTCGACAGCTAGTTATGAAGCTCGTAAATTTGGTGTTCATTCAGCTATGCCCATGGCTCAAGCACATCAACTTTGTCCGGATGGTTATTATGTACGCCCAAGAATTAACTATTATCGAGAAGTGTCGAATGATATAATGGCAATTTTTAAAAGTTATACAGATATTGTTGAACCATTATCGTTAGATGAAGCTTATTTAGACGTTACTGAACTTGTGAGAAAAGACTTACCTGCGTCAACGATTGCACAATACATTCAAAGAGATATTTATGATAAGACGCATCTTACTTCTTCAGCAGGCGTTTCTTATAATAAATTTTTAGCAAAGCTCGCAAGCGGTATGAATAAACCGAGTGGTCGGACTGTAATAGATTATGAGAATGTACATGATTTGTTGATGTCGTTGCCAATAGGAGATTTCGCGGGTATTGGAAAAGTAACCGAAGAAAAGATGAAATCATTGGGAATCAATAGTGGTAAAGATTTATACGCATATGACCAAATGGAATTGATTCAATTATTCGGTAAACGTGGTGTAAGCTTTTATAATAAAGTACGCGGTATTGATCATTCACCAGTGAAACCAACACGTGTTAGAAAATCAATCGGTCGAGAAACAACATTTGAAACAGATCAAAATGATGATGACTTTATACTTAATACGATTAGAAAATTGAGTACGGAAGTTGCCAATAGAGCTGATAAACATGAACTAGCAGGACGAACGATAACAGTTAAACTTAAGACACATAACTTTGAAACATTATCTAAACAAACAAGTAGTCATACACCAGTCTATGACGAAGTTGAAATATATAATATAGCATATGATTTATATAATTCATTAAAAGATCCGGTTACTTCTATACGTTTAGTAGGTGTATCAATCGGGAATTTAGTTTCGAGAACGTATCGCAATTTAACAATATATGATTTTATTTAAACCGATTTACTTGATATCATCATGTATCCTTAGTATTCTGAATATTGTTGAATGCGCGTTTCGACTAAATGAGAAGTGGGTATTTATTAATACTTATAATAAGAAAGTAGAGATTGATATGAAATTTAAATTTTCAATTATTGCAATTACAGTATTATTAATCATTTTATTTATTAAAAGTTCCATTGAAACAGGTACATTCGATATTATCAAATTACTAGGTATTATTGCGATAGCAATATTATTATTCTGGGTTGATAGAAAGTTAGAAAGACCTGTTAATAAAGCGAGTTTAAAAAGAGACATAAAAAAAGAATTCCAACACAAAGAGTAAATAAAAAAAAGCTTCTAGGATGCGTCATGATATCCTAGAAGCTTTTTATTTATACATATTTTTTATCGGTTAATGTTTTGCCGTAAATATCTAATACAGCATCTAAGTCTGGATAATGTTTTAACAATCGATACGTAATAATCGCACATGCTTTAGCATCATTTAACGCATGATGGTGACCTTTAAAATCAATATTATAATAATCCATCATTGGCGCAAGTCCATATCTATGATTGTTGACTGTTTTTCTAGCTAGTATACATGAACAAAAATACGTTAATTCAGGAATTTCGATTTGGTGTTTAATGAGTGATTTAAACAATACAGTCATATCAAATTTAGCATTATGTGCTACAACAGGTAGTGTACCGATGAAATCCATCATATATGGAAACACGACATCGAAAGTAGGTGAATTTGTCACATCAGAAGGTTTAATTTTATGAATTTTAATATTTATATTTGAAAAATAATCTTCGGGATTCACTAATGTATAAAAAGTTTCTGTAATTTGATGATCAATTACTTTGACCATTCCGACAGAGCAAATACTTTCCGGACTTCCATTTGCTGTTTCAAAATCAAGTGCTACAAATGAAGACATGCCATCACTTCCTTTAGAAAGTTATTATAAACATTTGTTGGAATAATGTAAATGATGATGGTATGTAGATAGAATGAATAAAGACCATCTGCCATGAATAGTTCATGGAGATGGTCTTGTTTAAGTATTGTAAGACTATAAATTATTCAGCATCTTCATCGAAGTGACGAGAAGCTAAATCTTTTTCATAGATAAATAATGCGTTATTGTCTTCTTGAATTCTTTCTAAGTAGTCAATATGTGTTTCAAACATAGACTCTTCTTCAACTTGCTCATCTAAGAACCAGTTTAAGAATGAAATTGTAGCAAAGTCTTTTTCTTCTTTAGCAATTTCAGATAAATTATAGAATCGACGTGTAACATCTTGTTCTTGAGCTAATCCATCTTTAAATGTTTCTAATAAAGAACTGAATTCAGTCTTAGGTGCATCTAAAGCTGTGAAAATAGCTTTTTCACCACGATCGTTAATATAGTCATATATTTTCATACCATGGAAACGTTCTTCTTTAGCTTGTTGAATATAGAAGTTTGCAAATCCATCGTAACTCTTATCTGCACAATAAGCTGCCATTGCCATATATGCATGTGCTGCGTAAAATTCATGATTCAACTGATTGTTTAAAGCATCTAAAATATTTTTAGATAACATAGAAATCTTCCCTTCTATAATAATTTTAACTTACATTTTTATTATACAATAACAACAAAATGAAACCAATGATTTGATACAGTTAAACACTTTTTTTAAAGCTTTTGAACGTGGTATAATGATGTGACAGAACAAGGAGGTAACGTATGAAGAAGTATGTTGCGAAAAATATAGCAAAGCTAGCTCGATATGCTAGTAGAAAAGTAGGTAAACAAGGTACGGATCTTCCGGGACAAATAGCTCGAAAAATAGACCCGCTTATTTTAAGAAAGTTAGCAAATGAAGTAGATGAAATCGTGATGATTAGTGGTACGAACGGTAAAACGACGACATCGAACTTAATAGGTTATACATTAAAGAAGAACAATATTGAAATTATACATAATACTGAAGGTGCCAATATGGCAGCTGGGATTACTTCAAGCTTTATTGTTCAATCTAATAAAAATACTAAAATTGCTGTTATAGAAATAGACGAGGGTTCTATACCAAGAGTGTTAAAAGAAATGACACCTTCTATGATGGTAGTGACAAACTTCTTTAGAGACCAAATGGATAGATTTGGTGAAATCGATACGATGGTAGATAATATTGCCAACTCAATCAAAGATAAAGGTATTAAACTGTTATTGAATGCAGACGATCCTTTCGTTAGTCGTTTGAAAATAGCAAGTGATGACATCGTATATTATGGTATGCAAAAAGGGATACATGAATTTGAACAAAGTACAATGGTTGAAAGTAAATATTGTCCTAATTGTGGTAGATTATTAAATTATAGTCATATACATTACAACCAAATTGGTCATTATACATGTGAATGTGGATTCAATAGAGCGACTCCACAATATGAAGTGACAGCATTTAAACAGGAACCATTTATACATGTCGGCTTAAATGATGCACATTTTGATATGAAGATTGCTGGTGATTTTAATGTATTTAATGTCATTGCAGCTTATTCAGTATTAAGAGAATTAGGTTTAAATGATCAATCTATTAAAGCTGGATTTGAAACATATACTTCTGATAATGGGCGTATGCAATACTATAGAAATAGTAAAAAAGAAGCGCTTATTAACTTAGCTAAAAACCCTGCAGGTCTGAATGCAAGTTTATCTGTTGGTGAACAAATTGATGGAGAAAAAGTTTATTTAATCAGTTTGAATGATAATGGTGCAGATGGAAGAGATATTTCATGGATTTATGATGCAGACTTTGAGAAATTATCTAGACAGAATATCAAAGCCATCATCTGTACAGGACAAAGAGCTGAAGAATTAGCATTAAGATTGAAATATGCTGAAGTTGAAGTGGAAGTTATTATAGAACATTCAATAGAAAAGGCAACGGAACTATCAATGACATACAATCAGTTTACAGTTGCAATTCCAAACTATACATCTTTATCACCAATGCATCGAACATTGAATAAAGCCTTCAAGGAGGAAGCGTAATGTCATCAATAAAAATATTTCATTTTATGCCAGATAAATTAAATTTATACGGCGATATTGGCAATATCATTGCACTGAAACAACGTGCAAAATGGCGTAATATAGAAGTAGAAGTAATAGATATAACAGATACTGATCAATTAAGTTTAGATGATTGTGACATTTTCTTTATAGGCGGTGGAAGTGATAGAGAACAAAGTTTAGCAACAGAACAATTAAAGAAAATTAAAACACAACTCAAAGATGCAATTGAAGACGGTATGCCAACCTTAACAATATGTGGAGGCTATCAATTTTTAGGATCTGAGTATGTAACACCTGATGGAACAAGATTAGAAGGTTTAAACATTCTTGATATTTATACAGAATCTAAGAAAGACCGTCTAATCGGTGATATTGTAATTGAATCAGAAACATTTGGACAAATTGTCGGTTTCGAGAATCATGGTGGAAGAACATATCACGAATATCCTACATTAGGTAAAGTCGTTGATGGTTATGGTAATAATGATACAGATAAAAAAGAAGGTATCCATTATAAAAATTTATTGGGAACATATTTACATGGACCAATATTACCTAAAAACCACGAAATCACCGATTACTTATTAAAACAAGCATGTATCCGAAAAGGTATAACATTCGAACCAGAACAACTAGACAATACAGTTGAAGAAGCGGCAAAACAAGCTATTATTAAACGATTGTTAAAAGCAAAATAATAAAAAGCGGCTGGGACATAAATTAATGTCTCAGCCGCTTTTTAATATTTTAGCTTAGTTATTTTGTTAATCTTGAATATCTATCGTTTAAAATTTTATTAATCATGAGTATTTCATAAATAATGTGACTTTTGATTTGGTTTTCATCAAATTCGTTCAGCCCTTTAACACTATTTTTTAAAGTGGATGCTGCATTTTTTTGTTTTTTATATTCATTTTCTTTTATTAAGTGTTCATAGGATTTGATGAAATTTGAGATTGCTGTGCGTTCTTTTTCGGTAAAGACGATGTGCGTATTCTCTGGTAAATATACTAGGTTTAATAAATGTGCGTTTAGTAGTCGGTTAATGTGATATTTCATTTCGACTTTTCTAATATGAGATTTAGATTCTTTCTTTGCTCTATGGTAATCGTATTCTTCTTTTTGGTATTTGATAAGTTGTTCAATTTTAGTGGCTTGTTGTTGTAATGTTGATACTTTTTTCATGGATAGGGCAGATTCATATTCACCTAGTAAGAGTTCTTTAAGTCTAGATATGTATATTTCTAAAATACTTTGATCCATTTTATGATTGATGTCTTCTATTTGATTTATATATTTAGGTGGCAAAATAATAAAATTGACGATGCCTGCTGTTGCAAGTCCAATTGTAGTCGTCGCTAATCGTGATACGAAATTATATACAAATGCTTCATGGATAACAGGAACCATTGCAACAGCTGTAATGGCAGCTACTAACATACCATCAAATAATTTAAGCTTATAACAAACTAAAATTGTGACGGTTGCTGCTAATGAATAACTTAAAGGTGATTCTCCAAAGAAGTATGTACTAATAACGGCAATAAATGCACCAAGTATTGAAGCGGGGAACCTAACAAATGCTTTCTTTAAGGATGCTTTAGCTGTAGGTTCAATTGTCACAATAGATGTGATAACCGCAAATATAGGATTTAAATTTAAAGACATACATATTAAAGCAGTTAAAAAAGTTGCTAATCCAGTTTTAATAATTCTTGCACCGATAATTCGAGATAACCAATTTTCTTTCATATTCAAAACTCCGAAATCATTTTTTTATAGTATAACATGCATTTTCTGATATAATGATAAACGACAAAAAAATTTTAAAAGAAAGAACGGGATTTAAATGATAATTCAAAACAATGAAGAACTTGAAGGCCTAAAAGAAATAGGTAAAATTTGTGCAATAATTCGTGATGAGTTAAAAGAAGCAACTAAACCCGGAATTACAACTAAAGAATTAGATAACATCGCAAAGGAAAGATTTGAAGAGTTAGAAGCAGAATCAGCACCTATTGCAGAGTATGATTTTCCTGGTTACACATGTATAAGTGTAAATGAAGAGGTTGCGCACGGTATACCTGGTAAACGTGTGATTAACGAAGGCGATCTTGTAAATATAGACGTTTCTGCTCGTAAAAATGGCTATTATGCAGATACAGGTATTTCATTTGTTGTTGGTAATGCAGATGATCCGAAAAAACAATTAGTAGTAGATGTAGCAGCTATGGCTTTTGAAGAAGCAATGAAGAAAGTTAAGCCAGGCGCTAAATTATCTCAAATAGGTAGAGCAGTAAATGCAACAGCACGTAAAAATGGCTTAAAAGTTATTAAAAACTTAACTGGTCATGGTGTTGGACGTTCATTACACGATTCACCACAACATGTTATGAACTATTATGATCCATTAGAAAAACAATTGCTTAAAGAAGGTATGGTACTTGCAGTAGAACCATTTATCTCATCTAATGCAACAATCGTTAGCGACGGTAAAAATGATTGGGCATTTGAAACGAAAGATAAAAGTTTCGTCGCTCAAATTGAGCACACAATTGTTGTAACAAAAGAAGGACCATTATTATTAACTAAATTAGAAGACTAAAAATATAAGAGGAGTGGATAGAATTGATTAAACATACAAGATTCTATACTACTCCTTTTTATTTTCCTAAGACTAAGGTCCTATTGAAAATTCAATCCTAGGTCCATTTTTAGATTTGAAATAACATTTTATAATAGAGTCTAATATGACAGAAGTAGGTGATTCTATGTTTAATGTTGTTTCAGATCAATTAAAGCAATTAATTCTTGTTTCTTATTATGAAAGTTTAGATACATGTGCTAAGCGCTTAGATGTTAAAATTAAAGCTATGAAGCAGTACTTAACGTATCTTGAACAAAAACGTTGTCAATTAAGTAAATTAATTGATAAATATACTTTAGAATTAGACAATAAGTATATGGACAAGATTGAAGATTTTAAAATTAAATGTGCTAAAAAATTAGAAGATCATGATTTACAATGGTTACAAAAGCAAATTAATATGTTAGAAAGTGAATTAGCGAAAATTGACGAAGCTATGAAAAGTACTTTAGATAAAATTGCTGATACGATAGCTGAGCGTACGATGCTTACTCAGATGAATTCACTTCTCTAAAAAAGGAGTGGTATGTTGAAGAATAAATTTATATCAACGGAATTGTTGATCGTATTATCTGTATTGATTTTGTTATCAAACATTTACTATATTTTCTTTGAGAAAATAGGCTTATTACTCGTTGTTGTAATGGGTACGATATTTATATATGTAGGATATTTATATTTTCATAAATTACGGGGATTAATTATATTTTGGATAGGCGCCATTTTAATGATTTATGCATTACTTTCTAATCCATATATGCTTGCCATTTTATTTTTATTCTTAGTATTTTTAGTTATTAGATATCTTATATATCGTAAGAAACCATTAAGAGTAGAACATGTCGATCAAACGTCCAATGAAAATATTAACGAATCATTTATAAAACAGCGATGGTTCTCACCACAAAAGACACCACACTATATTTATAAATGGGAAGATATACAAATTCAACAAGCAATTGGAGATATTGAATTAGATTTATCTTTAGCTGCTAATTTATCTGAGCATAATGTTATTGTCGTGAGACAGTATATTGGAAAGACGCAAATTATTGTTCCTTATAATTACCATGTACATGTACATATAACTGCTTTATATGGCAGATTATATATGAATGATCAAGTGTATAGAGTGAAAAATGAAACGGTACATTATGAGGAAAATAGTCATAAAAATTCATTTAAAGTTAATATATTCTTCTCAACATTTATGGGAGATGTTGAGGTGATTTATCGATGAATAACTACACGAGAATTATAGGTTCAATGCTTATTCTTGTTTATACAATTGTCGGCATTTTATTTTTCTTAGATCGAATTTTTATTAATATTATATATTTTCAAGGTTTATTTTACACACAAATATTAGGTGTACCAGCATTCCTGTTTATCAATATTGTAGTGATTTTACTATGTATCATAATAGGGACTGCAGTAGCTTACAAAATTAATCAACAGCACCATTGGATTAAAGAACAAATCGAAAGATCTTTTCAAGGAGAAATGTTAGGTGTGAATCACCATGAAATTGATTTGCACAAAGAAACTTTAGAAATTTATCAAACATTAATTCCGTTGCATGAAGAACTATACACGTTGAGATTAAAGTCTCAACAAATAATTAATGAATCGTATCAAATGCAAGATTCTGTCGTTAAAAAAATCATAGAAGATGAACGACAAAGATTAGCAAGAGAATTACATGACTCTGTAAGTCAGCAATTATTTGCGGCAAGTATGATGTTATCTGCAATTAAATCATCAGAATTAAAAGAGCCATTAGCTAAACAAGTAGACTTATTAGAAAAAATGATACAAGATTCGCAATTAGAAATGCGTGCTTTATTATTACATTTAAGACCTTTAGGATTAAAAAATAAATCCCTTGGTGAAGGTATTAAAGATTTAGTAGTCGACTTGAAACAAAAAATACCAATGAAAGTTGTTTATGATATAGAAGATATAGAAATAGCCAAAGGTACGGAAGACCATCTGTTCCGTATAACTCAAGAAGCCATATCTAATACGTTACGTCATTCTAAAGGTACAAAAGTTTCAATAGAGTTAATAGATACGAATGATTATGTTATATTACGTATACAAGATGACGGTGTAGGTTTTGACACATCTAAAAGAGATCCACAGAGTTATGGGCTAAATACAATGAATGAACGTGCATTAGAAATTGGAGCCACTCTCAATATTATTTCAATGCCTGAATCGGGAACGCGTATTGAAGTTAAGGTACCAAATAATAAGGAGGAACAATATGACAATTAGAGTATTATTTGTAGATGATCATGAAATGGTTCGAATCGGAATCTCTAGTTATTTATCTACACAAGAAGATATTTCCGTTATAGGGGAAGCAGCATCAGGAAGAGAAGGTATTGAAAAAGCTGAAGAATTAGAACCCGATGTCATTTTAATGGATTTAGTGATGGATGATATGAATGGTATAGAAGCAACACAACATATAAAAAAGCATCAACCAAGTGTTAAAATCGTCATGTTAACAAGTTTCATTGAAGATAATGAAGTCTACCAAGCCTTAGATGCAGGTGTTGATAGTTATATATTAAAGACGACTTCTGCGGATGATATCGCAAATGCGATACGTAAGACGTACAATAAAGAGTCTATTTTTGAACCAGAAGTACTTGTAAAAATGAGAAATAGAATGAACCAGAAAGCTGAATTATTCGAAATGTTGACTGAACGAGAAATGGAAATATTATTATTAATCGCTAAAGGTTATTCAAACCAAGAAATAGCAAGTGCCTCACATATTACAATTAAGACAGTTAAAACGCACGTTAGCAATATATTAAGTAAATTAGAAGTACAAGATAGAACACAGGCTGTTATATATGCCTTTCAACATAACTTAATATCATAAAAAAAGAAGTTGAGCTTCCAGAAAGGAGCTCAACTTCTTTTATTTAGTATATTCATATCCATTTTGAATCACTTCTAAATCACCATTATGTGGATCAATTACGAGTCCATGTATCGGAACAGATTGATCAAATAATGGATGGTTATATACTTTTTGTATATTTGTTTGAACATTTTCAGTTACATCATCAAATCCTCTTAAGAATTGATGAATATTAATACCTGAATGTTCGATTGTATTTAGTGTATCATCTGTGATACCACGGCTTTTCATTGTATCTATTACTGAATCAACATCTAAATTCCCCATACCACAGTCTTTATGACCCATGATAATGATTTCTTCAGCGCCAAGTGCATAAATCGCTACTAATAAACTTCGCATTGTAGAACCATATGGATGAGAAATAGTTGCGCCAGCGTTTTTAACAACTTTGATGTCGCCATTTTTAAAGCCTAATGCACGCGTAGAAAGTTCTGTTAATCGCGTATCCATACACGTGAGCAATACTGCTTTAGCGTTAGGTGTCTTTGTTGTTATGAGATTTTCATATTCCTTATTTTCTATAAAAGCTGCATTATATTCTAAAATATCATTCAATAGAGGCATTAGTCATATCACCGTTTTCTGTTAAGTTATTAAATGCTTGTTCTTCTGGTGATCCATTTTTAAGCATTTTCTTCTGATGTAGTACTGCGTTTATTTCTGCACCGATGATAATAATTAATCCAGTTAAGAATAACCAAATCATCAATACGATAATACCTCCGATACTACCGTATGTTTTAGAGTAGTTAGCGAAATTATTAACATATACACCAAATAAAGCACTTGAACCTAACCATGCAATTGTTGTAAAAGCTGCACCAGGAACAACTGATAATAATTTAATTTTAATGTTTGGTGCAAGTGTATAAAGTGTGATGAACACGATAAACGTCACAATTAATGGTAATACGACTTTTATTAAACTAAATATCCAACGTAATTCAGATTCTAATCCTAAAGGACCAAATAATAAATTGCCGATTTGTTGACCAAATATAGGTAGTGCTATTGCAATACCGAATACAACAACCATAATAACTGTGAAGAAGACACTCATGATTTTAAGTATGATAGCATTTCTTCCATCTTCAACATCATAAGCGACATTAAATGCGTTCATTAAAGCAGTCATACCATTTGATGCAGACCATAATGCTGCGATTAAACCGAATGAGAATAAGCCACCACTAGCATTATTCATAACGTCATCAATTATCCCAGTAATTAACTTTGCCGTATCGCCAGGTGCATTTTCTGATATCATATTTGTAATTGTATCAGGGTTGACTTGGAATAACGGTATCAACGTTAACACAAATATTAGAGTAGGGAATAACGCAAGTAAGAAATAGTATGAAAGCTGTGCTGCAAGTCCTGTAGCATTATCCTTACCGATTCTGTAAATTAAAGTTGATAAAATATTACCGTCTTTCGTAAATTTAGCTGGCTTATTAATCTTTGAAACATAAAATATTTGGTTATCTTTCTTTGCTGTCTTAGATTCAAATTTTTGTGGTGGAATATAATATTCTTTCTTAATAGACTTTTTTTGTTCGTCTTTAAAGTTTTTAGCTTGTTCTAAAAATTTTGAGCTCGATTTATCATTTCCCATATAAATTCTCCTAATTTAATATGATGTTAAAAAAGACTAGGTTAGATGAATAAGCCTAGTCTTTAATATAAATTATGAATGGTTTGAACCTGAGATTTGTCTTTGATTCTTTTTCTCAATGAATGTATCTTTAGCATCCATAATTGATTGCTCTAATTCTGGATTTTTACGACGAATTTCTTCGATTACATCTTTCCAGTATAGAACTTCATCTTTAATTTGATCTAATTTAGAAGGTTCTCTTGAAGTGTTGCCTTCTTTAATGTTTTGTACTTGGTTTGATAATGATTGGCGAGTGTTTTTATCAGCTAATGCAATAATTGCGCCAATTGTACCACCTATTAAAATAGCAGGAACTAATTTGTTTTGCATAATGTTTTTCCCCTTTCAAGAATATAACTTTAAATTAACATTGACCTACATATCATATCACATATGAATCTCAAATTAGAGAATATAGGCGTTAATATATGTTATAAATATCACTAATGTTGTTTATTCCCATAAATTTAGAGATATAAACACAATTGTAGTTTATAATAGTGCATTAGACAATAGCTTTTCAAAAGGCATAATATCTAAATTTCTGCCTATTTTAATTTTAAAATGCCCAGCTCTCGTCCATAATGTGATTTCACCGTTTAAATCAAGTAGTTTACCAGCATTCTCAGTAGACCACATCAGTATAATGTTATAAGGTATAGAGTAAGTTTCTATTTTCTTACCGGTGATACCTTGCATATCACGAATGATAATTCGTTTGTTTGTAAATACTGCAGTATCTCTAAATGTCTTAAAAGCACTATAAGCTTCTTCGCCATCAACGAGGTATTGCGAAATATTATCTGGTACTGCAACTTGTTCGAAAAGCGTCCATGAAAGTATATCTTGAACAGCCACTAGAATCACTCCTCACCTTATAATTCATGTTTATTGTATAAAATATTCATATAAATTGTAAAGTGAATATATAAGTTTGATAGTTTTAATTATAATTACTTTTTGCTAAACTAAATTTTGAAAGGATGATAAAAAATATGACTGAATCAATAGAACAAATGGTAGATGATTTAAAAGGCAAGCTACGATTAGTAAATACAAGTGTATTGAATAAAGATGCAATACCTGAAGAAAAGAAAGAAGAATTGAAAGAAATACATACTATGGTCATGTCTAGAAAAAACATTTCAGCTAGTGAAATGACAGCTATTACACAAGCTTTAGGTGACCTTAGAAAATAAACAAAGGTGGTTAAACAAATGGGTTATGAAAAACAGCTTCAAAAATATGCAGAGTTATTAGTTAAAGTTGGTTTGAATGTTCAGGAAAAAGAACCTGTATATATTCAAGCTTCAATTGATGCAAGTGAATTTGTACATTTAGTTGTTGAGGAAGCATACAAAATAGGGGCAGAAGATGTAAAAGTTAGTTACAAAGATGATAGAATTGCACAGCTTAAATATCAATATGAACCTGAATCATTTTTTGAGAATGTTAAACAATATGATATTGATGAAAAAATGGATTATTTAGATAGAAAAGCAGCGTTCTTATCAATTGTTTCATCTAGTCCAGATAGTTTGAAAGATGCTGATCCTAACAAGATCCGCAAATCTATGGCGGCAAACGGAAAAGCATTTAAAGACTATATGGTTGCTGTTCAAAGTGATCGTATGAGTTGGTGTGTTGCTTCATATCCATCAGTTGGTTGGGCTAAAATGATGTTCCCTGAATTAAGTGATGATGAAGCGGTCAATAAATTACTTGAAACAATTTTAAAAACAGTACGAGTTGATCAAGAAGACCCAGTGAAAGCTTGGGAAGAACATGATCACTTATTACATGAAAAAGCGGATTATTTAAATAACAAAAAATATAAAGCATTGCATTACAAATCAGAAGGTACTGACTTAACAATTGAATTACCAAACGGTCAATATTGGTCTGGTGCTAGTTCTGTAAACTCAAAAGGCAACAGCTTTGTAGCGAATATGCCTACTGAAGAAGTATTTACTGCACCACATAAAAATGGTGTTAACGGAACAGTAAGTAATACATTACCTTTAAGCTATTCAGGTAATATTATTGATGACTTTACTTTAACATTTAAAGATGGTGAAGTAGTAGATTATAAAGCTGGTGTTGGTGAAGAAATTTTGAAATCGATTCTTGAAACAGATGAAGGTTCAAAACGACTAGGTGAGGTAGCATTAGTACCTGTTGATTCACCAATTTCTAACATGAACACGTTATTCTATAATACATTATTTGATGAAAATGCCTCTTGTCATATTGCATTAGGATCTGCGTATGCATTTTGTATTGAAGGTGGCAAAGATATGTCAGCTGAACAATTAGCTGAAAATGGTTTAAATGATTCAACAACACATGTTGACTTTATGATTGGTAGCAAAGATTTATCAATTGATGGCATTTTAGAAAATGGTGAGAAAGAACCAGTATTTAGA
This sequence comes from Mammaliicoccus sp. O-M54, assembly GCF_022386035.1. Taxonomy (NCBI): domain Bacteria; kingdom Bacillati; phylum Bacillota; class Bacilli; order Caryophanales; family Staphylococcaceae; genus Mammaliicoccus; species Mammaliicoccus sp. O-M54. The sequence continues at coordinate 23,761 of NZ_JAJNJE010000006.1, read as the reverse complement.
GATGGTAATTGGGCATTTTAAAAGATAGCCATTTAAGAATACATCATGTATAATAAAGATAAATAAAGTCTTTATAGCCATTCAAAGGAGGGGATATCATGAGTACACCAATGGAATGGAGTGTAATGATCGCATTTGTGTTCGCAATTTTTGCATTTGGCGGCGCATTAATGATGTATCTTGTTCAAACATTCGATAGTAGAGAGTCTGTACGAATTGATACTGCTGAAGAAGCACTAGAGAAGAAAGTCTTTGATGATGAGGAACATTATCATTAATAACAATGTATAGCCAGGGAAACCTGGCTATTTTTTTCAATAAAAATAAGCAAAAATCGAACGGGGTTATAATATGAAAACGAAGAAACCAATGAAAGAATCAAGAAGTGTCAAATCCATACAAATCTTTCCAGAGGACACTAATCACCACAATACGATGTTTGGTGGTAAATTAATGGCGGAAATTGATGAAATCGCAGCAATCGCGGCGATGAGACATAGTGGGAATTCAGTTGTAACAGCATCTACGGATTCAGTAGACTTCTTACAACCAATCGGAACGGGTGAAGTGATATCGTTAGTTTCATTTGTCACTTATGCAGGTAAATCATCTATGGAGATTTGTGTAAAAGTCATTAGTGAAGACAATATTAATCAAAAGAAACATTTAGCAGCGTATAGCTTTTTAACATTTGTAGCTTTAGATAAAGAAGGGAACAAAGCAGAAGTTCCAGCAATTTATCCAGAAACAGATGATGAAAAATGGTTCTATGAAAGTGCGCAAGATAGAGTGAAATTACGCCAAGAAAGAAGAAAAGAAAGCAAGAAAACATTAGACTTCATGTCTACAAAACTATATATCTAATTTAAATAAAGGGCTAGGACAACAATCGTTATCCTAGCCCTTTATTATATTATTGATTCATTCTTAATTCGTTTGCTTTAAAGTCAACATCTTTATAGTACATATCTTTTACGAGTAGATTTGGACCTAAACATCTCACTTTAGGACAGTGACAGTTAAGTGATTTTGCTAAAGATGAATTCATCCATGTTTGATAAACATCTTCAAGTTTATCTTGTTTGATATTTGCGATAGATCCCGTTTCATCGCCGAAGTCTGTAACGATTACATCTCCAGAAAATACATTTACGTTTAATCTGCTTCTTCCATCTGGATCATTTCTTAAACTTACATTTTTAGATGATTTTAATCTAGATAATAAGTTCTGGTCAGATTCATTCATGAAACAAGGGTAAAAAGGTAACGTTCCAAATAACATCCATGTGTCTTCATCTCTAAAGTCTAAAATCTCATGAATAGTATCTTTCATTTCATCTAAACTCATAATATTTAACTGACTCGCAAAGTCAGAAGGGTACATAGGATGTATTTCATGACGACTACATTTCATATCATGAACAATTTCATTATGGATTTTTTGTAAATAAGGTTTAGTACTTTTATTTAACATCGTTTCAGCAGATACAAACATACCTTGTTCTGATAGTGTGGCAGAGTTTTGAATCATTTGTTCGTATAGACGATATCTTGCTTTTAAAGGTGGTTTCTTGTCCATTACATGGAAACCAACTTCACTGAATTCATCTATTGTTCCCCAGTTGTGTGAAATATGCATAACATCAATATACTCAGCAATTTCTAAATAACGGTCAAGTGGTAACGTTAAATTAGAATTCATTTGCGTGTAAATGCCTCGTTTGTGTGCATATTTTAATAAAGGAACGACAGTTTCTCGAATTGATTTTTTACTGAACATTGGTTCTCCGCCAGTAATTGAGATTGTTTTTAAATGAGGAACTTCATCAAGTCTCTTTAAAATTAAATCCATCGGTAATGTGTCAGGGTCTCGTAATTGTAACGTATAACCTACTGCACAATGTGCACAACGCATGTTACAGAGTGTAGTCGTTGTAAATTCTATATTACTCAGTTGTAATGAACCATGTTCATCTATATCGTTATAGGCTTCCCACGGGTCGTTTTTTATTGAAATAGGACTTTTCAAGTCGTATATCATGATATATCCTTCTTTCTGATTTTTTTCCTATCTATGAGCGTAACACTTGTTATCAAATTTTCCAATACTGATTTATGATTGTTTTTATACTTGTTATCATTCATAATAATATTATTAAAAATAAAGGAGTATTAAAATGAGTAAAAAAACATCACTTAATGAAATCAAACAAAGGTTATCAGACTTTTTAGATGAAATGGAAGCAATGAATCCTGAAGATATGGAAGTATCTGATGTAGATGAATGGATTGCTTTGCTTGATGAACTTGAGAAAAAAGTTCAAGCTATGCATGATTAACGGTGAGCATAGATGAATGTTTCAGTAAAAGTAGGACAGAAGTTTCCTTTAACGATCAAACGATTAGGTATTAATGGTGAAGGTATTGGCTATTATAAGAAGAAGATAACATTTGTAGAAGGTTTATTGCCGGGAGAGGTTGGACTTGTCCAAGTTGTAAAAGCGAAACCAAATTTTATCGAAGCGAAAGTAGTCAAAATCCGTGAACGTAGTAAAGAAAGGGTTAAACCTAAATGTAAAGTTTATGATATTTGTGGTGGATGCCAACTGCAACATTTAAATTATGATGCGCAACTTTTATTCAAATCACAAATTGTAAAAGATGCGTTAACTAAATATGCGAAAAATATCCCAACAAAAATTGTAAAACCTACAATCGGTATGGATAATCCTTGGGGATACCGTAATAAAAATCAATTTCCTGTTCAGAAGAAGGGAAATCAACTCATTGCAGGCCTTTATGAAAAAGACAGTCATCAATTAATTGATATTAAAAAATGTCCAGTTCAAGACAAACGTACAATTCAAGTTACGAATGAACTGAGAAATATTTTGATGAATTTAAAAGTTAAAGTATGTAGAAATCCAAATAAAGAACAAGGGCTAAGATATATTGTTACGAGAGTAGCAAAACATAGTCAACAAATACAAGTTACGTTAGTTTGTACGGACGATCAATTGAAGTATAATAAGTCTCTTATTGATCAAATCATGAATTTGTCTTTCGTGGAAAGTTTATCCATCAATATTAATAAAGAGAAGACATCACGAGTACTTGGCAATCAAACGATTCATGTAAGTGGTAAACAACAAATTACAGAAACGCTTGGTCAATACTATTATGATTTATCGCCAGATTCATTTTTCCAATTAAATCCGGAACAAGCTACAAAAATGTACGGTGAAATTGAAGCTCAAGCGAATTTAACAGGTAATGAATCAGTTGTAGATGCATTTTGTGGAACAGGTACAATTGGTATTTGGCTTTCTAAAAATGCGAAAGAAGTAAGAGGTATGGATATCATTAAAGAAGGTATTGATGACGCCAAGAAAAATGCTGAACTCAATAATCGTCATAATGTACACTATGAAGTTGGTGATGCATATAAAGTTATGGATAAATGGATTAAAGAAGGTTTTAAACCAGACGTGATAACAGTTGATCCGCCAAGAACAGGATTAGGTATTAAAGCTGTTGAACTTATTAAATCCGTTCATCCAAAAACATTTGTGTATACAAGTTGTAATCCATCAACTTTAGCTAAAGATTTAGCACACTTATCTAAAAAATACAAAGTCGTAAGCATGCAACCTATTGATATGTTTCCACAAACAGCACAAGTAGAAGTCGTAGCAAAATTAGTTGCAAAATAAGTTTAAAACCTTTCAAAAGTGGTATATAAATATTAGACATACTATGAAAGGAAGAGATTGATATTATGAGTAAAAAAGTAGCAGCAGTTGTAACAGATTTATTCGAGGACGTTGAATTAACAAGTCCACAAAAAGCATTAACTGATGCTGGACATGAAGTTGTTATTATTGGTGAAGAAAAAGGTAAAGAAATCACTGGTAAAAAAGGCGAAAAAGTTACAGTAGAAGTTGGTATTGATGAAGCAAATGCTGCAGATTATGATGCAGTCTTAATTCCTGGCGGATTTTCACCAGATTTATTACGTGGAGATGAACAAGGACGTTTTGGCGAATTTGTTAAACATTTCGTACAAAATGAAAAACCTTCATTTGCAATTTGCCACGGACCTCAATTATTAATTGATACAGATTTATTAAATGGCAGAACTGTTACTAGTTTCTTGTCAGTTAGAAAAGACTTACAAAATGCAGGTGCAAAAGTCGTTGACGAATCTGTAGTCGTTGACAATGGCATCGTCACAAGTCGAACTCCAGACGACTTAGAAGACTTTAACCGTGAATCACTTGCATTGCTTCAATAGATGCTTTGATGAGCCACTCACTTTTATAGTGAGTGGTTTTTTTGTGCAGGCTATTATATAATTTTTTTATAATATGTAAGGAGCGTGGTTTATGGAAAGTAAGTATGATACAAAGTATTTTCAGTCATTAATAGGGCGCGCTGAATTAACCGAAAATATTTTGAAATCAATTCAAAATAAATCAAGTGGAAACGATGGCGAAAACTATTTTAGTGCTATTTTAAATTGTGATACGGATATCGTATATTTGAATGACTTTCAATTTACTTACAATAGTCAAGTTCAAATAGATACAATCGTCATCGATGATTATGCAATATATTTATTCGAGATAAAGAATTATAAAGGCATTTATTATTTAGAAGACACGTTGTTAAAAAATAATTTTGGAAGTACATTTACCTCACCGTTCATACAAATGGAACGAGCTAGAAATGAATTCAATAAACTATGTCACTATTTAGAAATTGGTAAACCCGTCATTTCAAAATTAGTCTTTACCAATCCTTACTTTAACTTCAAAAATAGAAACCTACTAAAAGATCAAGTTATCTTACCCTCAGAATTAGGCTCCATTACCCAACTTTTTAAAAATCAAAATCAATCAGAAAATATAAGAATTAAACAGAAACTATTATCAGTAAGAAATTCATTTGATGCACAATACAATAAAAGTGTGACAATACCGTTTGAACAAATCAAGCCAGGTATCAAATGTCCTAGATGTCATCGCATGTTCACAGTAAAAATTGAACAAGACAAACAGAAATGTACATGCCAATATTGTGAGTCCGTCATGGATAAAAAGTATCTTTATGAATATAATTTGCAAGAACTGTATTATTTAAAACAAGAGCCATTCACTATCACCGAAGCAGTATGGTGGTTAGGAGGGAATAGTATTACTACAATTCGAAGAGTATGTGAACAAAACTTTAAAAGTATAGGTAAAAGATATAAGAAATACTATATTTAGAATTAGATGAGTTAGCTAATTACCAGAATTCCGAATAATGGTAGTAAGAGCGTTCTAATTACCAGAATTCAGAATAATGGAAGTTACAGCATTCTAATTACCAGAATTCCGAATAGTGGAAGTTACAGCATTCTAATTACCAGAATTCAGAATAATGGTAGTAAGAGCATTCTAATTACCAGAATTCAGAATAATGGTAGTAAGAGCATTCTAATTACCAGAATTCAGAATAGTGGAAGTTACAGCATTCTAATTACCAGAATTCCGAATAGTGGTAGTAAGAGTATTCTAATTACCAGAATTCGAAATAATGGAAGTTACAGTGTTCTAATTACCAGAATTCAGAATAGTGGAAGTTCAGAGTTCTAATTAATACAATTTCAAAAAATGTCCCTAACATCCGTTAACAACCTCCATCACAATCTACAAAATTCCACATCTCAGCGCGCTATTTTAAAATTTTTATTGAAAATACTTAAATTTAACCCAACAGAAAAAGCAGTGAAGTTCTTCATAAACTTCACTGCTTCTTTATTTTTATTAGAAGAATCTTCTTATTAGTGTTTTGAGTGGTGGCATTTTTTCGAGTCTGTTTTCTTCTAATGCTGTTCTAATTTCGAATTTTGCATATCCTTTTGCTTCGTCCCATATAATTTTACCTGGTAATGGAGCAGCATCTGAATCTACTTTTACGTTAACAACTACAGGTTTATTCGCATTTTTAGCTTTTTCAAGTGTAGGGGCGATGTCTTCTACATCTACGACATTATAGCCTATACCGCCACAACTATCTGCAAATTTAGCGAAGTCGATATCGCCTAAATCAATAGCATATTCTAACTCACCAGCTGCTTGTTGTTCGTATTTTATGAAAGCTAATTCTTGGTTATTCAGTACGACGACGATAATAGGTAGTTTATATTGTACCGCTGTAACGAAGTCTTGCATAACCATCGCAAATCCTCCGTCACCTGTAATAGCAATTGCTTGCTTATCTGGATTTGCGACTTTACTTGCTATCGCTCCTGGTAATGCACAGCCCATCGTGCCTAACCAAGATGACGTGATAAATTTATGATTGTGACCGAGTTGTAAATATCGTGTGCTCCATACTGTTGAAGTTCCGACGTCAACTGAAAATACTGTGTCATCTGTTGAAATTTTTTCTATTTCAGACATTAATAATTCTGGTCTGATTGGTTTGCTGTCATTATTTCTATCTTCTTCTAACCATCTGTTCCATGCTTTCATATTTTCTTGGCATGCTTTTAAGAATTTACGGCCGGTAACTTTTTCAGACGCTTCTGTTAATGCAGCTAATACATTTTTTGTATCGCCTATTAAGCCTACATCAACATTAAAACGTTTGCCGATATTTGTTTGATTAATATCAATTTGGATACATGGTATATCTTTATCAGGTAAATAATCTACATATGGATAATTCGTACCAACTAAAATTAATAAATCAGCATCTTTAGACGCTTCAAATGCTGGTTTAGTACCGATTTTACCTAAGTTACCCATGAAATTAGGATGTTTATCTGGTATGATACCTTTTGCTGGTAATGTAATTAAACCAGGTGCATCGATATGAGCTAAGAAGTTAAGTAATTCTTCCTTAGCATCTTTAGCACCAACACCAGTTAGGACGACCGGTTTTTCACTTTTATTTATAAGTTCTGCAGCTTTTTTAACATCTTCATCTTTAGCGTAAGTTACTGCATTTTCAAATTTATAAGTTTCTCTAGGGACATTGTCTTCAATTTTCTCACCTAGAACATCACTTGGAATCGTTAATACTGCAACGCCTTTTTTAGCATATGCAGTTTTGATAGCTTCATCTACAATTTCATGTACATTTTCAGCTGATTCTAATTGTTTATTATAAACAGCTACATCTTCGAAAAGGGCTGTTAAGTTAACTTCTTGGAAGAATTTCGTGCCCAATAATTTCGAATCTGTTTGACCTGCTAAAACGAGCATAGGGACATTATCCATTTTAGCGTCATACATACCATTTAACATATGTATTGCGCCCGGACCACCAATACTTAATGCTACTGCTATTTTGCCTGTTAATTTGGCATAACTACTAGCAGCTAAAGTTGCAACTTCTTCGTGTCTTACATCATAGAATTTAATATTATCTTCTTCTGTTTTAAGTGCATCTACGACTTTATCTATTGAATCACCAGGTATGCCATATACGTGGTCAATTTGCCAATTCTTTAAGACTTGTACGAGTGCTTTGTTTGCTTTAATTTTTGCCATATAAAATTCCTCCTTATCGTTATCTATACCCAAATACGCTAAAAGTTATACTTATAAATAAGACTCAGGACTGATTTTGTTGTTTTTCAGTAAAAAGAAGTGTTTAAATTCATTATTACAAGCTATAATGATGTAAGAAATATGAATAAGGGAGAATACAGATGGGGCTATTTAAGAATAAGAAGAATGAAATACCACAACCTAATTCAGAAGAAGTTCAATATAGAAGATATCAACATTATTATCAAGAACCTGTACAGCCGAGAAAGAGAAAAAGAATTTCAAAGCTATTTGGTCTTGTAACAATACTTATTATACTAGCGATTACTTTTTATTTAGCAGTTATGTATATGTGGTCAAGAACATCTGATGTTGATGATTTAGTAAAAATTGAAGATAAACAATCTTATGTTCAAGTTGAAGATATGCCTGATTATACTAAAAATGCTTTTGTAGCAGTTGAAGATAAACGATTTTATGATCATGATGGAATTGACTTAAGAGGTGTATCACGTGCGCTTGCTGTAAGTTTGAAAAATGGTGAACTAACGCAAGGTGGAAGTACGATTACGCAACAAGTCGTTAAAAACTATTTCTATACGAATGAAACGCAACTCACAAGAAAAGTGAAAGAGATGTTTGTGGCGAAACGTGTTGAAGATAAATATAGTAAGAATGATATTTTGAGTTATTATGTCAATAATATCTATTTTGGTCAAAATAATTATACGATAGAAGAAGCGGCAAATTATTACTTCGGTGCGACAGTCGATAAAAATAATCCAAACCTTCCTCAAGTAACGGTATTACAAAGTGCAATTTTAGCTAGTGTCGTAAATGCACCATCCAATTTTGATATTAATAATATTAGTGATAGTTATATGACACGTATCAAAACAACGCTTGAAAAAATGAAACAACAGAATTATATTACTGAATCAGAGTATACTGAAGCTATAAATGAATTAAATCAATAATAAACACACTGAGTTAAGAGATTAAACTTTTAAACTCAGTGTGTTTTATTGTATCCTATATATATGTGTGGAGGGATGTAAAATGCTTAAAATAACTAAACTTGAAGTACAAAAGAAAAACAAAGAACGTTTAAATTTATTTATTAATAATGAATTTGAAATGGGTATTGATCAAGCAACATACATCTACTTTAATTTAAGAAAAGATTTAGAAATTACGAAAAGTAAATTACAAGAAATTAAGGACTACGATCAATATAGACAGGCACTTAATCAAGCGATTGTCTATTTATCACATAAAAAGCGTACGAAATATGAAGTAGAAAAATATTTAACAGACAAAGAATATGGCAGTGACTTAATTGATAGAGTGATAGAGTATTGTCAATCTAATAAATACATAGACCATAAAGATTATATTGAAAGTTTAAAAAACACCATTTTAAAAACAACGGATAAAGGTCCTGACCATTTTGAAAGAATAGCAAAAGAAAAAGGTATAGAACAAGATTTAGTTTACGAATTCAAAGAAAAGTTTGAAATGGAAATGGCAGAAGAACGAATTCCGAACATCGCCAAGAAGATTATGCAAAAAAAGAAACAACCTCCTAACCGTTTAAAGCAAACGATTGTCCAAACACTTCAACAAAGAGGCTATGCTTTTTCATTAATCAATGAACATCTAACAGATTTGAATATTGAACCGACATCTGATGATGTTGAAAATATTTTGATGAAAGATTTGGAAAAGGTATATAATAAATATCAAAAGAAATATAATGGATATGAACTTAAGTCACATGTTATTCAAGCACTCGTAAGAAAAGGGTATACATTTGAAATGATTAATGACAAATTAGTAGAAAGTGGTATTGTAGATGAATAATGATAAAAAATTTGTTGAAATGACAGACTATGAACTTAAAAACGCAATTGCTGAATATCGCGAAAAGATGAGAAAATCAGAAATGATGGGTATACTAAATGAATATGAAGTATATAAGAGAAAAGCGCTCATAGCAGAAAGTTACCTTGTCGACACTTCAAAAATAGAAGTCGGTAAAGTATATGGCTTAATAGGTGACACACCTAGTTACTTTAAAGTAGAACGCATTAATGGTGTATTTGCTTGGGGATTTAGATTAAAAGGATCAAAAATTGAAGAAGGCATTCCTGTAAGTCTTCTACAACTATAATGGTGGTGCAGAATGACACAGCAAATATTACTGAGAGTTGTTAACGCAACTAAATATTATTATATAAGTAAAGAACAGAATAAATTCAAATCATTATTTAAGTTAAAGCACCTTAATAAAGACATTGTACTTAAAAATGTTACCGTGCATCTTTATAGAGGCGAAGTGCTGGGCATTATCGGCGATGATCAGTCTGGTAAAGAAATGATCAGTAAATTAATGATTAAAGAAGTTGCACCTAATTTAGGTAAAGTAACAAATCATGCACAAACATTTTTAGCGGATGTTAGACATAAAGCTGATGATCATCAAACATTAAATGAAATGATTATTCGTACTTTGAGTTTATCCGGTGTAGAAATTAGAGACATTACGACGATTCAAAGACAAATATTAAGCTTTGCCAAATTATCGGATAAAGCTTCAAAGACGTGCCAAGATATTAATGAAGCAGAATATGCGCAGTTGTTAGTTAGTATAGCCAAATATATGAGACCTACCGTTGCAATTTTTACGAACATCATTCAATACTTAGACGAATCATTTCAGAAGAAGTTCCATGAATTTTTAAATGAACAAAAAGAATACGATCGTGCAGCTGTTGTTATTGATGACCATATACACTCAATTGAGAAAATGAGTAACTATCTTATCTGGCTAACTTATGGTCAAGTTAGAAAAGAAGGTACCGTTAAAGAAGTATTAGGTCATTACCGAGAATATCATAAGAAATATAACCAAATTCAAGATAAAGACCAAAAAGAACTTTACGATCTTAAATGGAAGATGGCTCAACAAGAACTTCCTATAGCGCACGGCGAAGGTTATAAAAGAATGCGTAAATATCAATACGGTAGAGTGCCGAAATCTATTGAGAAAATGATATTTTATGGCTTAACATTTATCTTTGGTGCTACATTAGCAGCGCTATTTATGTTTATAGGTGTGGGTAGCTCGCCTACAGAAAAAGAAGTTACATCAAAACAGGTCATCACAACAAATAGTGAACCAAAATACATAGATAAGTCAGCTTATGTCCTATCGCTGAAACATGATACAGAACTCACACCTTCATCCAAAGGCTCAAAGTTGAAATTACCTCAGTATAGTTTTGTAGATGTAACAGGTGAAAATCAATCTAATTATAGACTTGAAGTAGATGACAAGACTTATATCTCTAAGAAGAATAACTTGTACTTTTTCAATCCGGCAGGACTATATGAAGACGTTGATTGGTCAGATTTAGAAGATTATGTTGATGATAGTTATTTAAATTATATAGATTTTTATAACAGCTTTATGCATAAATCACATAAGAAAGTTTCTGAGACCATTACAGCTGATAAAGCAAACCGATTTAATGAACAAATGGAAGGCCAAAAAGTACATATGGTTTTCGACAGTGATAATCAACTAACTGGTTTTACATTTGATATGAAAAACAAAGCTAAATTAGTTAAGAAATATAATATTTCAAGTGACACTTGGGTAGTTAAATCAAGAGATGGCTTTATGATAGCAGACTTAGCAGAAAACAAATGGATTTTTATTCAATTATAGGAGGTCAATATGAACGAATTATTTGAACAACATATTAAACATTTTCCACATATGCTTAAATATTGCTTCTATGAAGTTAAAACTCATTATAAATATTATGTATCTGCTTTTGCTATCATGTTAGTATTATTGATCTTCACATATTTGAAGTTATGGATTACTGATGCGATAGATGTACAACAATCAACGTCTTATTATAAATTGATTGGCTTTTTCGCTTACATGTGGGTCTTTTTATCACTTTTCAATTCTGAAAAGACAGTCAGAAAGCAAGGAGCACTTTATAATAGATTATCAGTACCGTACTATGTTGGTGCTTCTTCACAAGTATTTTTAACGATGATTATGTTCTTGATTGTTGTAACACTTACTGGTATAGTTTCAACATTTTCGACATCAAATTTAATCGAAATTAATCATTTAGGATTTTTCTATTATTTAGTGATGGCATACATATTACTTGTACCAGTAGCATCTATTATCGGCGTGTTTGGTAAATATGTATATTCTGCAAGGTTTATCGTTTTCGGATTATTGATTGTATTATTATTTGTCGTACCGATATTGTATGTACCTAATAATATGTATGCAGTTTGGGTCAATGTCTTAAAACTCAATCCATTATTCTATATTATTAATGGGTTCCAACAATCAATGGTGTTAGGTAACGCATCCGTTACGAATTTGCCATATCATATTCTGTTCTATTTTGAAGTAGCATTTATCTATTTAGCTTGGATCAATATTAATAAAGCTTATAAAACTGAATACTTTAAATAAAAAAATTAAGGCTGAGATGATTTAATCGTCTCAGCCTTAATTGTATTTCTAAGCTTCAAGTTTTTTCATTAATTTTTCTTCGGTAAATACCCAACCGATATATGAGTTTGTCACTTTCATATCATCATCTAAATGTAGTATAGCTACAAATGGGTAATGACCATTCTTCAAATATCTTAAATCAATAAATCTTAGTTCTGTTGTTTTTTTATCTATTCTTGTAACTTCCCATCGATAAATAGAACTGAAACTTAAGAAAGATCTTAAATTCTCATCATATTTAGCATAAGCCATTATATGGTCATTCGGGAATGCTTGTCTTTTGAATACATCATTAAATGCTACGTTACGACCATAACTACGTCCAACATAATCATGTGTTTCAGTTTGAATGGCAATACGCCATTCCATAAAACGTATTGTCGGTGCAACAAATATTTTAACGGGATTATCTTCTTGTTGTATTTGTTTTAAAGCTTGGTCTTTTATCGCTTTTTGTAATATGAATCGCACAATATAATAGAATATTAACAAGAAGTATAATGTACCAAAAGCAATGCCAGCATTAACACCGAGTGTCCAGAACAGTATGGCAACTAAGTGTGCTACAAAAATAATGGGGTCAAACGTATTAATAATACTTAATTGAATCCATTTATTAGATATCGGTCTAAGCGCCTGTGTACCATATGAATTAAAAATATCTACAAAAACATGAAAGAATACGGCAAATTGCGTCCATAACCAAATATGCAAGACATCTACTCCTGGAAAGATAACGAATATTAGAAACGTTAATATTAAAGGCCATAATAATGTAAAAGGTATTGAATGAGTGATACCTCTATGGTTTTTAACATATATCGCATTATTTTTTAATTTTAATACTGTATCAATATCAGGTATTTGTGATCCAACCATTATACCAGTTGCCACTGCAGCAAATGTAGGTGTAACATGTGGATCTAATGTTGCAAGACCAGTTAACGCAACACCCATAACAACGTGTGTACCAGTATCCATAAAAATCACCACTTTACTTTAATCTATATGATATATATTATATAGCATATGCATAGTAATCTGAAAGCAATTCACAAGAAAGTAGTGTCATAAATGATAGAAACGAAACAATTTAAAGACGATTTGCTTAATTGGTTTCATAAAAATAAACGACAAATGCCGTGGAGAGAAACATCAAATCCATATTATATTTGGTTAAGTGAAGTAATGTTGCAACAAACACAAGTTAATACTGTTCGACCATATTACAAAGCATTTATTGAGCGTTTTCCAACTATAGAAAGTTTGAGTGAAGCAAACGAAGAAGATGTACTTAAATATTGGGAGGGTTTAGGTTATTATTCTAGGGTTAGAAATTTTCAAGAAGCGGTTAAAGAAGTTCACCATAGTTATCACGGAGTAGTACCAGATAACCCTGATGATTTTAAAAAGTTAAAAGGTGTCGGCCCATATACAAATGCAGCAGTTATGAGTATCGTGCATAATCATCCGATACCAGCAGTTGATGGCAATGTGTTAAGAGTGTGGAGTAGATTGACTGGTAATGACAGTGATATAGCTGCACCGAAGACGAAAAAATTATATGAAGATGAATTACAGCCATTTGTAGAAGAACATTCTGGAGATTTTAATCAAGCAATGATGGAATTAGGAGCAACCATTTGTACACCTAAAAAGACTTTGTGTATTATGTGCCCTGTTCAAAAACATTGTTATGCTTTTGCTAATGGTATAGTGGATGAATTACCGGTTAAAAAGAAAAAAATAAAGAAAAAGACAATTGATTTTAACGTATTATATATCACGAATCGTTCTGGAGAGATATTAGTACGCCAAAGAGATACGAAATTATTAAATGGCATGTGGGAGTTTCCAATGTTTGAGGCTGATGAAAGTATACACAGCATTGAAGAAACTTTAGATGCAGTTATAGATATTGATCAAACACCTGAATATACTACTAAGCATGTTTTTACACATATGACATGGAATATGAATGTATACCGTGCGCATACTCAAAAAAGTGATTTTGATTACCCATATAAATGGATTAAAAAAGAAGAAAAAGAACAGTTATCATTTTCAACATCTATGAGTAAGATTTTTAATCAACTCAATGGATAATGATAAGAAACATAATTTTAGCTTATTTATTTAAATATGATATAATAACTTGGTAAATATTTAAAAGGTGGTGTGGAACATGGTCAAAGAATCCATACCAAAAGAAGGCCAAGTAATTAAAATACAAAGTTATAAACATGATGGTAATATACATCGTGTGTGGTCTGAAACAACAATTCTTAAAGGTACGAGTCATGTTATTATCGGTGGGAATAATCGTACACTCGTAACAGAAAGTGATGGTAGAACTTGGGTAACAAGGGAACCAGCGATTGTTTATTTCCATTCAGAATATTGGTTTAACGTCATTTGTATGTTCCGCGAAGACGGTGTTTATTATTATTGTAATTTATCATCACCATTTGTTTGTGATGAAGAAGCGATTAAATATATCGATTATGATTTAGACATTAAAGTTTATCCAAGCGGCAAATATCATTTGTTGGATGAAGATGAGTATAAACAACATATGAAACAAATGAATTATCCTAAAGACATTGATGTAATACTTAGAAGAAATGTTGATATTCTACAACAATGGATTGAACGCAAGAAAGGACCATTTGCGCCAGACTTTATTAAAGTTTGGCAAGAAAGATTTCATTCAATTGATAGACGTAATTCTTGAGAATGAAAATATCACAGCCTAGCTAAAGCTAGGCTGTTTCGTTTGGACTAAGATTGGGGGAACAATAATGATTAAAAGGTATTTACAATTTGTAAAACCATACAAGTGGCATATTGTAGGTACGATTATCATTGGAATTTTAAAATTTGGTATCCCGTTATTACTTCCATTACTGATTAAATATGTAATCGATGATGTCATTAATAATGGTGCACTATCAATTGGACAAAAAACAGAAAAATTAACATATGCAATGTTAATTATGGGATTCATATTTGTTGTACTAAGACCACCTATAGAATACTTCAGACAATATTTAGCACAATGGACATCTAATAAAATTCTGTATGATATTCGTAAAAAATTATACACACATTTACAGGCATTAAGCTCAAGATTTTATGCTAATAATAAAGCAGGGGAAGTTATATCACGCGTGATTAATGACGTTGAACAAACTAAAGACTTTATCCTTACAGGACTTATGAACGTTTGGTTAGATTTAGTGACTATCGTCATCGCATTAAGTATTATGTTTGTTTTAGATATTAAATTAACATTTACAGCAATTGCGATTTTCCCAGTATTTATATTTAGTATTTATTACTTCTTCGGAAAATTACGTAGTTTAACGAGAAGAAGATCGCAAAGTTTAGCAGAACTTCAAGGATTTCTTCATGAACGTGTTTCAGGGATGTCTGTTATTAAAAGTTTTGCTATTGAAAAAAATGAAGAAAAACGATTTGATAAAAGAAACCAAAACTTCTTAACTAAAGCAACTGATCATACGAAATGGAATGCTAAATCATTTGCAGTTATTAATACAGTTACAGATATTGGTCCATTATTAGTAGTAGGTATCGGTGGTTTTCTTGTTATTCAAGGGAATTTAACTGTTGGGACATTAGCAGCATTTGTAGCATATCTTGAACAGTTATACGGACCTTTAAGAAGATTGGTTTCATCATCTACAACTTTAACGCAAAGTATCGCTTCAATGGACAGAGTATTTCATTTGTTTGATGAAAAATATGATGTCAAAAATGAAGATGACGCACAAGACATTGTCATTAAAGAAGGGCACATTACGTTTGATGACGTATCATTTAAATATAATGATTATGAAGATGAAGTGCTTAAACATATTAATTTAGATATTAATAAAGGTGAAACCGTCGCATTTGTAGGTATGAGTGGTGGCGGTAAATCGACACTTATTAGTTTACTGCCTAGATTCTATGATGTGACAAAAGGTAGTATTAGTATTGATAATCATAACGTTAAAGATTTCACAACTGAAAGTCTCAGAAATCAAGTAGGTATGGTTGAACAAGATAATATTTTATTCTCTGATTCTATTAAAGAAAATATTTTATTAGGTAAACCGGATGCATCTGATGAAGAAGTTATAGAGGCTAGTAAAAAAGCGAATGCACATGACTTTATTATGTCATTGCCAAATGGTTATGATACAGAGGTCGGCGAACGTGGTGTAAAATTATCAGGTGGACAAAAACAAAGAGTTTCTATTGCAAGAATATTCTTGAATAACCCTCCTGTATTAGTACTTGATGAAGCGACGAGTGCACTTGATTTAGAAAGTGAAAAAATTATTCAAGATGCACTTGAAATATTAAGTACTGAAAGAACGACTTTAATAGTTGCACATAGATTATCAACAATTACACATGCGGATAAAATAGTTGTTATTCAAAATGGACAAATTGAAGAAGTTGGTTCACACAAAGAATTAATGGCAGCACAAGGAAGTTATTACAACTTATATAATATTCAATCATTCGGGTAAAATTACAACACCCCCTCATTCTATGCTATTATTAATTTAATAGAGATAGACTGAGGGGGAATTTTTATGACTTTTTTAAGCATACTACAATTGATTGTGAATATTTTATTCTTTGTCATCATTATTGGTGGTATTATTGCCTGTATTTCTTTGTATGTTATAGATAAAAGGCAAAAGCATCATAGTGTATTAAGAAATTACCCGGTACTTGGTAGAGTGAGATACTTTTTAGAAAGTATAGGACCAGAACTTAGACAGTACTTAATATTAAATGACAATGCTGGAAAACCATTTTCAAGAAAGCAATATTTAAATATCGTCATGCCAGGTAAATATAAAAATAGAATCGAAAGTTTTGGATCGTTGAGAAAATTTGAAGAGCCAGGATTTTATTTACAAAATACAATGTTTCCAGTGGACCATGATGAATTAGAAATTAACCAAGATGAACAAATGTCTACTTTTATTTATGAAATTTCTAATGAAGGACTTTTTGATCGTAAAGAAGAACAGAAACAAAAAGATGTTGATCCATATAAATTAACAACAGATAACCAGATAATTATAGGTGGTGACTTAAAACATCCATTTATCGTTAATAGATTGGTTGGACAATCAGGTATGAGTTATGGTGCACTAGGTAAAAATGCGATTACTGCATTGTCAAAAGGATTAGGCAGAAGCGGTTCATGGATGAATACAGGAGAAGGAGGATTAAGTGATCATCATTTAAGTGGAGAATGTGATATCATCTTTCAAATAGGACCAGGTTTATTTGGTGTTCGAGATAAAGAAGGTAATTTCGATGAGAAAGAATTTATTGAAAAAGCCAATATGAAACAAGTTAAGGCATTTGAATTAAAGTTAGCGCAAGGTGCCAAAACGAGAGGTGGACATATTGAAGGAGCAAAAGTAACAGAAGAAATTGCTGAAATTAGAAATGTAACGCCTTTTGAAACAGTTAACTCACCTAATAGATTTGAGTTTCTTCATAATAATAAAGAGTTGTTACAATTTGTTCAGAAGTTAAGAGAACTATCTGACAAACCAGTTGGCATAAAAATAGTTGTCGGAAACATAAATGATTTAAAGAAATTAATACATGAAATGGTATCATCAAACATTATTCCTGATTTTATTACTGTCGATGGTGGAGAAGGTGGAACAGGTGCGACTTATCAAGAACTTGTAGATACTGTTGGTTTGCCATTATTTTCAGCATTACCAATATTAGATGTTGAACTTAAAAAATTTAAAATAAGAGATAAAGTGAAAGTATTTGCATCTGGAAAACTTATCACACCTGATCAAATTGCTATTGCTTTAGCGTTAGGTGCAGATCTCGTTAATGTAGCAAGAAGTTTAATGATTAATGTAGGTTGTATTATGGCTCAACAATGTCATACAAATAATTGCCCTGTAGGTGTAGCTACTACAGATCCAAAAAAAGAATCTGCTTTAGTTGTATCAGAAAAAGAATACAGAGTTTCAAATTATATTGTGAGTTTACATGAAGGGTTATTTAATTTAGCTGCTGCAGTAGGTGTGAAAAGTCCTAATCAAATAAATGAAAACCATTTATTATATAGAAGTGCTAATGGAAATGTCATGAATGTTAATCAATATAAAAAATCCATATATAAAGAGAATTAAAAATAGACCTGAACAGATAACTGTTCAGGTCTATTTTTATAAATCAAAATCTTCATCTTCAATTTGAATGTCGCTATCTTCTGGATGGTATTTGAAATAACTAGAAGATAATTTGTCTAAATGTAAAATAGTCGCTTTATAATCTAACATAGCTGAAATAACTTGCATGACGTTCTCAATATAGTAATCTTCTTGATCAGGATTTTCCATAATATCTTTAATGAATATTTCCATTAAATCTTCTTTATAAGGTTCTACTAAATAATCAGGAACTTGATCAATTTCGTGTTTAGCTTTTTGTGATATCCTTACTAATATTTGTTCATGCTGCGCCATCAGTTCATCCAGTTCAAACTTCATTTGTACTTTGAGATCATCATTTAAGTTATGAATATCGTTTTCGTAACGATTCATTTTTCTTAAAACTTCGTATGCTCTGCGTGTTGATGCAATAATCTCTTTGAAAAGAATCTTCTTACGCATTTGACTAAAAGCTTGTTTCTTTGTGTAGGCTCTTTCTTCTTTATAATATAAATAAAATTGTTCAAGCTTTACGATACGTGTTCTGATTGTTTCTAAATCTTGCTTTACGTAGTTAAATTCAGTTGTACCATTTAACACTAATCTAAACCATTTAAATATATCAGTAGAAATATTGAGTGAGTTATAATACATTTTAGTTTCGAATTTCGGTGGTAAAAACGTAAAGTTAACAAGGAAAGCACTTAAAACACCAATCATAACTAAGACGAAACGATAGAATGCAGAGATATAGAAATCTCCTTCATGATGTCCAAGTATGATTAAAGCTGTAACAACTGCTAAGTTAGAAACATGTTGTAGATTAAATTTGTAAAGTATTGAAATAATGATAATCGCTGTTAAACCGATAAATACAACATTGTTACCAAATATAGAGAATATGGTAACAGCTGTAATCGCACCAATCACATTACCTTGAAATTGTTCTACAATCGTTTTGAACGAACGATAGACACTTGGTTGCATGGCGACCATTGCAGCAACACCAGCTATTGATGTTATCATTGCTGGTCCTGGCAGTAAATTAGCTATAAATATTGCTAGGACAATCGCGATACCAGTTTTAAATATTCTTGCCCCAAATTTCATAAAACCATTCCTTTTTGTTTTTAAAACAGGGTTGTAACAAATATCACAAGCCTAGTATATATTGGTTATACAACGTTTTGGCTAACTTTTCAAGTTTATAATTGAGAGAAAGCGTAATCAACTGCATTTAATGTTTGACTTATGTCTTCTTCAGTATGTTCAGTTGTTAAGAACCATGCTTCATATTTAGAAGGTGCTAAATTAATACCTTGATTTAACATTAACTTAAAGAATTTTGCGAACTGTTCACCGTCAGTATTTTCCGCTTGAACATAATTTTCAACTTTTTCGTCTGTAAAGTAAAGAGTTAAAGCACCTTTGATTCGATTAACTGTTGCTTTAACGTTATGTTTTTTAATTAATTCCAATAAACCTTCTTCTAATTGTTGACCTAATTGATCCAATTTATCGTAAACACCAGGTTGTTCCAATATTTCTAATAAAGCAATTCCAGCTCTCATAGAAAGTGGGTTACCCGCCATTGTACCTGCTTGGTATGCTGGACCAAGTGGTGCAACATGTTCCATGATTTCTTGACGTCCTCCGTATGCACCGATTGGTAAGCCGCCTCCAATAACTTTACCAAATGCAGTTAAGTCAGGATAAACGCCTAATAAATCTTGTGCAGCACCGTAATGGAATCTAAATGCTGTAATAACTTCATCATAAATCACTAAACCACCGTATTGATGTGTTACTTCATTTACTGCTTCTAAAAAGCCTTCTTTAGGCTCAACCATACCGAAGTTTCCGACGATTGGTTCTACTAATACACCAGCAACTTGATCGCCCCAATGTTCCATAGCTTCTTTAAATGAATCTATATCATTAAAAGGAACTGTAATAACTTCTTGCGCTACACTTTTCGGTACACCAGCAGAATCAGGTGTGCCAAGTTGAGATGGACCACTTCCTGCAGCAACAAGCACTAAGTCAGAATGTCCGTGATAACATCCAGCGAATTTAATGATTTTATCTCGCTTAGTATATGCACGTGCAACTCTAATAGTTGTCATAACAGCTTCAGTACCTGAGTTTACAAATCTGATTTTTTCTAGCGATGGAATAGCGTTACGTAGTTTTTTAGCAAACGTAATTTCATATTCAGTAGGTGTACCGAATAATACACCATCTTCAGCTGCAGCTTTAATGGCTTCTGTTATATGTGGATGTGCATGTCCAGCTATGATTGGTCCATATGCTTGAAGATAGTCAATATATTTATTACCATCAACATCGTAAAAATACGCACCTTTACCTTTTTGCATAACTACAGGAGCGCCACCACCTACAGCTTTATATGAACGAGATGGTGAATTGACACCACCAAGAATATATTCATTTGAAAGTGTTTGTAAGTACTCACTTTTTGTAAATTCCATATTATCAACCTCTTTTAATTTAATTATTTTCATTTATATCGTATCATAAAATTAAACATCTATCGTTTATAAGGAGTGTAAAATATGATACAAATTGGTGAAAAATTTCCGGATTTCAAGTTGAAAAATCAAAATGGTGAATTAATTAGTAATGAGGACTTAAAGGGATCTAAAGTCGTTGTTTATTTTTACCCTAGAGATAATACACCGACATGTACGACAGAAGCATGTGATTTTAGAGATAATTTAGAAGATTTTAATGAATTAAATACGAAAGTTTATGGTATTAGTGGAGATAGTGAAAAGAAACATGCTAATTTTTCTAATAAACATAATTTGAATTTTGATTTACTAGTAGATGAAGATTATAAGCTTTCTGAAGAAGTAGGCGTATATCAATTGAAGAAATCATTTGGTAAAGAATCAATGGGGATCGTTAGAACGACTTTTGTGTTAGATGAAGAAGGTACTGTCATACATAAAATTGACAAAGTAAAAGTTAAAACTCAAATTGAAGACTTAAAAAACTTTATAAAGGAATGATATAAATGAAAGTCGTTACTTTAATGAGGCTAAAAGAACAAGAAGAGAGACTAAAAGAAACATTTCCTAATGTAGATTTTAAATTTTATAAACATCCGAATGAAGCACGTGATGAAGATTTAGAAGATGTTGATGTATTAGTTAGTTATCATGGAGAAGTGAATCCTTCATTTTTAGATAAATGTAAGAATATCAAACTAATCGCATGGTTTGCTACAGGGGTGAATCAATTACCTCTAGGTTACATTCAAGATAGAGGAATTAAATTGACTAATGCAAGAGGGGTACATGCCATTCAAATCGCTGAATTTATTTTTGCATATATTCTAAATGATATTAAACTATTTAGTACTTCATATGAGTCTCAAAAGAAACGTGAATTTAATCATAAGCTTAAACCTGATTCAATAAATGAAAAGACTATTCTATTTTTAGGTACAGGCAAGATTCCGCAAAGAACTGCTGAAGTTGCTAAAGTATTTAATATGAAGGTTATTGGTATAAATACAACTGGACATGATGTTCCTGGGTTTGATGAAGTTTATTCTATAGAAGAAAGACGTCATGTATATCATAAAGCTGACTTTGTTGTGAATGTATTACCTGAAACAGAAGATACGATACATTTATTACAGAAAGAAGACTTTAAACTTATGAATGAAGATACACATTTTATAAATGTAGGTAGAGGTACTGTCGTATCAGAAAGTGTCTTATATGAAGCCTTGGATAATAAAGAAATTAGATATGCATCTTTAGATGTATTTGAAGAGGAACCATTACCTGAAAACTCTAGACTATATGATTTAGATAATGTGTTTATCACAGCTCATATTACAGGTAATGATCTTAACAATTTAAAGAGAAGTACAGATATTCTAATTGAAAATCTCAAACATATTGAAAATGATGAGTCAGATAAGTTAATAAACATTGTTAACTCAGAAGCGGGATACTGATTAATTGTTTGACAAAATGCTACTAAAAGGGATATATTATAAATAATAATCATTATAAATTAGAAGGTGGGTGTAAGGATGCAACAAAATATTGAGAATGTTGAACATATGTTAGACGATGCAATTGGTACTTTAAGAAGTACTGGTGTTCGAATTACACCACAACGTCAATCGATACTTCAATATTTAATCGAAACAGATAGTCATCCTACTGCTGATGAAATTTATCAGTCACTTTCACCACAATTTCCAAATATGAGTGTTGCTACAGTTTATAATAACTTAAAAGTTTTTAAAGAAACTGGGCTTGTTAAAGAATTAACATACGGTGACGCTTCAAGTCGTTTTGATTTTGAAACACATAATCACTATCATATTATCTGTGATCAATGTGGTAAGATATCTGATTTTCATTATCCACGATTAGATGAAGTAGAGCAATTGGCACAACATGTCACTAGTTTTTCAGTAACGCACCACAGAATGGAAATATATGGTGTTTGTCCAGAATGTCAAAATAAGAATAAATAAAACAAAAAGCTAAAGGCGGATGCCTTTAGCTTTTTTTCTTTTCTTCAGTATGTTCTTCAGTTTGCTGTTCTTCTAATTTCTTAGATTTGCGCTTATTATTATAATCTTGATTAAAGGCTTTACCCTCTAAATTCTTATCTAATGTAAGAGGTTGATTACAATTAGCACAAATATCTGCTCGTCCTAACATTTTTGTATAATGATCACAGTTTGGACATTGCACTTGTATAGTACGAGAACTCAACATGCCAATCCAAAAGTAAACTATAAATGAAAGACCAAGAGCTAACATTCCTAAAACTAAGAATATACTAAATACAATTTGGCTCTTAAAATAGTAAAAGAAGAATACACCTATGTACATAACAATCATACCTAAGAAGATTAATCCTAATGCAAAAGATCTAATTCTATTTATTTTACTAGTAGGTTTTTTGCGAAATAGCTTCAAATCTATTCCCTCCATACTTATTAATACTGATAAAGTATAGCATAATTTCTATTAAAATATATAGTCCCTAATAAAGCGAAATAATACACAATTTTGTTTATATAAATCGTTGACGTATAGTATATATCTTGATATTATATAAAAGTCGTCAAAACAGACAGACATCGCAAAATAAAACGATTGTTAAAAAGGTTAATAAAGTGTAAATTTAACGCTTGAAATTAACTAAATAACAATGTAATATAAATTATGCAAGTTGATTGAAACGGAAACGACCACTTGAAAAGCTGAGTCAAACCGAACAAAACAAATTATTATTTTTTAAAAATAATACTTGACTTGATATTTAATAACTAGTATAATTGTTTCTTGTAGCGATTAAAATGAACATTGAAAACTGAATGACAATATGTCAACGTTAATTCCAATAATTGAGTACTGAAAGTACTTCAGAGTGATTGGCTTAACCAA
>NZ_JAJNJE010000005.1:0-243071 GCF_022386035.1 Mammaliicoccus sp. O-M54 | reverse complement strand
CTGTTCCCATGCCGAACACAGAAGTTAAGCTCTTTAGCGCCGATGGTAGTTGGGCTTACGTTCCGCGAGAGTAGGACGTTGCCGGGCAAATGTTTATAAATGGATGCGATGAGCCGCACTCGAGACCTGTTAGGTCTCTTTTTTTTGCTTGAAAATTGTGAGAGGAGATATAACATGAAGAAGTATTTTGATGTGATGTTTAAAGTGAATAAGAACAATCTTGCAACTAAAAAAGCATTTATGCAAGCTATTATTGTTTTTATCATTTTAGCTGGAAGTGTATTACTTGGAAGATTCGATCTAGGACTAACTGCCTTACTAGGATCATTTAGTAATATCTACATTATTAATGGATCATATCCTTCACGAATTAGAAAAGTTATAGCAGTTTCTATAGTATTAAGTGTTTGTATCATGTTAGGAACGATTACAATAACGATTCCATTTTTATATGCATTAGTATTAGGACTCATAGGGATGATAGGTCATTTCGTTTTAAAAGCTTTTCAAATACCTGGACCTTCTTCTTTATTCTTTGTACTTACATATAGTGTAGCTTCTATTATGCCAATTATGCCTGAAGATTTCCTAAACAGAGGATTACTTGTATTATGTGGTGGTATTGTTAGTACAATTGTTGTAATAATTGATGCAATGTTTAATCATAAAAAACCGGAAGCAGAAAGTGTATCAAATATTTATAAAAATTTAGCATATTTAACTGAAAATTTTAGTGGGGAAAAATTTGATAATGCACGTAGTAATACTTTAAATGCGATACATCATGCAACAAATACTTTGACGACAGCTAATGCTTTTTGGAATAAAACGCATGGTTATAATAGAATGTTGCAGTTAAAAGGACGCAGTGAAGCTATATGGTCTGCTTGTTTAGAATTATCTTCTCAAGGTTATAAAGAGTTACCAAAAGAAATAAGTGAAGCACTTACTTATATTCAGCTTAGAATTGCAGGTAATGAATCTGCTCAATATGTACCGATTGAATATGATGGAGAGAGCTCTTACATAAAGTCATTAGCTGAATTAATTAATGATACAGTCATGATACTTAACGATAAGAATTTGCAATTTGATAAACAAATTATTTATAGAAAACCGATGTATTCAAGAATTATTAAAGAAAATTTATCAAGAGATTCTTTAGTTTTAATGTCCTCTATGCAATATGGGGTTATATTATTTACTTCAGTTATTATTGCATTTGGTATGGGGTTTGAAAGAGCTTATTGGATACCAATATCTTGTTGTTCTGTATTATTAGGTTCATCATCACTCTCTACAATCCAAAGAGCATTACAAAGAACAGTAGGTACAATTACAGGTATGTTAGTTGCAATTTTAATTTTAGCATTTGAGCCTAATACATGGACGATTGTCATACTAATGGCTATCTTGATGGGAACAGCTGAGTTATTAGTCGCATTTAATTATACAATTGCAGTCACATTTATCACGCCGAATGTTCTTTTAATGTCAGCAGCAATCACTCAACATTTCGATACATATTTAGTGATGCCAAGAATTGTTGATGTTGTAATTGGTTCAGTAATAGGTTTAATTGGTGTACTGATAGTAGGAAGAAATCAAGCATCTAAAAAATTACCTAAGACGATTAATAATACGTTAAAACTACAAGCAAGTTTGTTTCATGCAATATTTTCTTCTAATAAGTATCATCATAATATTGCAAAATCAAAAGTCATCACAGATTTGCACACTGAGATCATGAATACGAAGGCAATGTATCAAGCTGCGTTGAATGAAATGGATAACAAAGTTAAAAAGATTGAATATGTTTATCCGATTATATTTACAGTTGAACAATTAGCATTTACGTTAGAAAGAGCTTATGCACAAGGTAAGATTACGACGCTATCAGACCATGACTTAGGACTTTATTTAGCGACTTATGAGAATATTTGTAAGAAAGTGGTCTTTAATGCAGACTATGAAAAAATTGATTTACCAGAATTAAAAGAATATACAAGTATTAGAAATGAACTAATGAAATTACAAAGTTTAAGTCATAGCAAATAAAAAAAGACTTCGCGATGAAGTCTTTTTTTATTTGGTTAAACATTCTATTAAACTATTGATATGTGTTTTGGCATCTTCAATATTAATACCACCGAATCCGAGAACAAAGTGAGGTTTCTCATCAGTTTGTTTAAAGCGATAATGAGAGAGGGGTTTAATATCGATATTGCATGCTTCAATTCTTCTTATACATTCCTCTAAAGATAAACCATTATGAACATTTAATATAAAATGCATTCCCGTTAATTCCCCTGAAATCGAAAATGTTTCAGGATATTTTTTGAGTTGTTCGAGTATAATATCTCTTTTAGTTCGATATATTTTTCTCATGCGATTTAAATGTCTTTCGAAATGACCTTCATTCATAAATCTTGCTAACATGTATTGAGTATGTCTTGGTACGGTGCCACCTTCTATGTTTGTCTTTTTGTGATATAAAGCAATTAAATTTTTCGGAAGTACAGCATATGCTACACGCAACGAAGGCGAAATAGATTTAGAGAACGTACTAACATATATGACGCTATCTGAATGATCTAAACTTTGTAGTGCTGGTATCGGCCTTCCACTATATCTAAACTCTGAATCATAGTCATCTTCAATAATAAAACGATTGTCTTGTTCTGAAGCCCATTTGATGAGTTGTGTTCGTCGTTTTAAGTCCATAATGACACCAGTTGGAAATTGATGACTTGGTGTTATATAAACAACATCACTATCCGTCTTGATAATTTGTTCTATATCAATCCCGTTTTGCGTAACCGGAATAAAGTCAAATGGGATATGTTTTCTTTTTAATAAATCTCTCACTTGTTTGTATAATGGATCTTCTATCATATATTTAGACTCTGAAATGATATCTGTAATAATGGATAGTAACTGCTCTGTTGACGACCCAACGACAATTTGATCTGGAGAACAATTTACGCCACGACTATGAAAGACATAATAACTGATTTCTTTTCTTAAATTAAAATCGCCTTGTTTATGGCCACTATCTAATAAATCTATTTGCTGTTCATCAAATGCTTCTTTAGCGTATTTTCTAAAAAGGTCGTTTGGGAAATGCGTTTTGTCTATTGCGCCTAGTTTAAAGCTATATTGATACTTTTGTTCTTCTATATAGTGGGATTCAGGGATTTTTGTTTTATAGGTTACCGGTAGATTTACGATGTCATTAATATAAAAGCCAGAACGATTTTTACTATAGATATAACCTTCATCGCAAAGTAGCTGATAAGCGTGTTCTATCGTTGTTTGACTAACCGATAAATAATGACTTAATTGTCTTTTGGAAGGTAATTTTTCGTTATACCTCATAATGTCGTTAATAATATTTTTTTTGATATTTTCATATAGTTGTATGTATATAGGCGTATTAATCTTCCTATTGATGTCGAACATGAGCATTTCCATTTTATTCACCTCGAAAACTGACCACTAATTATTTGATAAATCTGACTCTTTTACCAGTTCAGAATTTAGTATAACCTACTAGTAAGCGATTTAAAAGGAGGAAGTTTTTCGATGTCAAAAATTACTGGTTCAGATAAAGTTAAAAGAGGTATGGCAGAAATGCAAAAAGGTGGCGTAATCATGGATGTGGTTAATGCCGAACAAGCTAAATTAGCTGAAGAAGCAGGTGCTGTTGCTGTAATGGCATTAGAACGCGTACCATCTGATATTAGAGCAGCAGGTGGGGTAGCAAGAATGGCTGACCCACGTATTGTAGAAGAAGTTATGAATGCTGTATCTATTCCTGTTATGGCTAAAGGTAGAATTGGTCATATTACAGAAGCACGTGTATTGGAATCAATGGGCGTTGATTATATTGATGAGTCAGAAGTGTTAACACCAGCTGATGAAGAATATCATTTGAAAAAAGATGAATTTACAGTGCCATTTGTTTGTGGTTGCCGTAATTTAGGTGAGGCTGCACGTAGAATTGGTGAAGGTGCTGCAATGTTACGTACGAAAGGTGAACCAGGAACTGGAAATATAGTTGAAGCAGTTCGTCATATGAGACAAGTGAACGCAGAAGTGCGTAAATTAGTTGTGATGAGTGACGACGAAATTATGACTGAAGCTAAAAATATTGGTGCACCATATGAAGTATTAAAAGAAATTAAAGATTTAGGTCGTTTACCAGTTGTAAACTTTGCAGCAGGTGGGGTTGCAACGCCAGCTGATGCTGCGTTAATGATGGAATTAGGTGCTGACGGTGTATTCGTTGGATCTGGTATCTTTAAATCTGAAGCTCCAGAAAAATTTGCTAAAGCAATTGTTCAAGCAACTACACATTATCAAGATTATAAATTAATTGCTGAATTGTCTAAAGAATTAGGACCAGCTATGAAAGGTTTAGACATCAATCAATTATCATTAGAAGAACGTATGCAAGAGCGTGGATGGTAATATGAAGATAGGTGTCCTAGGTTTACAAGGTGCTGTAAGAGAACATATAAAGCATATTGAAAAAGCTGGCCATGAAGGTATTACAATTAAGCATGTAGAGCAATTAGATGAAATTGATGGTTTAGTCTTACCTGGTGGAGAATCAACGACTATGCGTCGTTTAATGGATTTATACGGCTTTACAGAAGCACTAAGAAATAGTTCATTACCTATGTATGGAACTTGTGCTGGGTTAATACTTTTAGCGAAAGAAGTAGTTGGCCAAGAAAGTCATTTAAATAAATTGGACGTTGTAGTTGAGAGAAATTCATTTGGTAGACAAGTAGATAGCTTTGAACAAGATTTAGATGTTAAAGGTATTGAAGAAGCGGTTAATGCCGTATTTATACGTGCACCTCATATACAATCAGCTCATGAAGGTGTTGAGGTATTATCTAAGGTCGAAGATAGAATTGTAGCTGTAAGACAAAATCAATACTTAGGTATTTCATTCCATCCGGAACTTACTGAAGACTACAAAATTATGGCGTATTTCATTGAAGAAATCGTAAAACAATATCAAACAGAGCAAGTATAATAAACAAAAAAGCAGTCTACAGAACGATTATTGTTCTGTAGACTGCTTCTATTTATTATAAGAAAAATCCTGCGATTGTAGCTGATAAGAATGATACTAATGTTGCACCGTATAATAATTTAATACCGAAACGTGCGACATTATCCCCTTGTTTATCATTTAATGATTTAACAGCACCCGCGATGATACCAATAGAACCAAAGTTTGCGAATGAAACTAAGAATACTGAAATGATACCATTTGCTCTTTCTGAAATATCTGCATCAGGTAAAATACCCATCGCAACAAATTCATTTGAAAGAACTTTAGTAGCCATAATACTACCTGATTGTACTGCATCTGCCCAAGGAACCCCTGTTAAGAAGGCGAATGGTGCAAATACAAATCCAATTAATGTTTGGAAGTCCCATGAAACTGAACCACCAGAAACGAAACTTAAAATGTTAGACGTAACACCATTTAATAGTCCGATTAATGCAACATAACCGATTAACATTGCTGCTACGATAACAGCAACTTTGAAACCATCTAAAATATATTCACCTAACATTTCGAAGAATGATTGTTTTTCTTCTGATTCTTGAATCATGATGTCGTCTTCTTTTGGATCTACTGTATATGGATTAATAATGGATGCCATAATAAATCCACCAAATAAGTTTAATACGATAGCTGTTACAACGTATCTTGGTTCAACCATCGTAAAATATGCACCAACGATTGATGCAGATATAGTAGACATAGCTGAAGCTGTTAATGTATACATACGATGTTTAGGAATTAATGGAAGTTGTTTTTTGATAGAAATAAACACTTCTGATTGACCTAAAATTGCAGATGCGACCGCATTATATGATTCTAATTTACCCATACCATTAACTTTAGAAATAATTAAACCTAAATATTTAATGATAAGAGGTAAGATTTTAAGATATTGTAAAATACCGATAAGTGCTGATACAAACACAATTGGCATTAATACGTTAAGGAAATAAACTGAAACAGGCTTATCTGTCTTAGGATCGATATTTGCAATACCTGCAAATACGAAGTTTATCCCTTCCATAGCTTTTGCTATGATGTAGCCAAAACCACTTGAAATACCACCTATGATAGTTAATCCACCTGTTGTTTTTAATAATAAGAAAGCAAATATAAACTGGATTACGATCATTAATCCTATATACTGCCATCTAACACGCATTTTATCAGAGCTTACTAACCATGCTAGAAATAGGAATAATAAGATACCGATAATCCCGATAATATAATGCATAATTGACACACCTTTCCCTTCGTTTATACTCAATCATAACCTACCTTATATGATAACTTATTTCTTTTGAAAGCGGTATAAAATTTTAAAAATTTTTAAAGAAACAAATTAATTGAAATAATAAACAACAGAACATATAATATAGTCAAAGAAGGTCAAAAGAGGTGATGAATTAATGCACAACATGTCGGATATCATTGAGCAATACTTAAAGCAATTGCTAGAGGAGGCTCAAGGAGATGTCGTTGAAATTAAACGTGCACATATTGCTGAAAAGTTTGATTGTGTACCTTCCCAATTAAACTATGTTATAAAAACAAGATTTACAAATGAGCACGGATACGCTATTGAAAGTAAAAGAGGCGGCGGTGGTTACATTCGTATTTCAAAAGTTGAAACGAATAGTCAATCAGCATTCATTAGACATCTAATTGAATTGACAGGTGATCAAATCTCACAAGCAAATGCATTTAGAATTGTGGATGGTTTGTATGAAAATGACTTAATTACAGATAGAGAGAAAAAAATGATTGTTCAAACGCTTCATAGAGATACATTGCAAATAGAAATACCATATAGAGATATTATTCGAGCAAATATATTGAAACGTATACTTGCCGTCATACATTATAGTTAAAAAGGAGTGACAGTATGCTTTGTGAAATTTGTGGTAAAGAAGAAGCAACAATTCAATTAACATCAACAGGTAAGAAACATAAAACAGAACAATGGATATGTAAAAACTGTGCTTCAGAACATTTTTATTTCCAAGATGATCATATGAGTGATCAAAATTTGGACCAAGAATTTGTTGTGAACCAATTTCTACAATATTTAGTAGGTAAACATGGTATTAACTTTAAACAAGTTCAACCACAAGAAGAAAAGCACTGTCCTACTTGTGGCATGACTTTAACAGATATTGCTAAAGTTGGTAAGTTTGGTTGTCATGACTGCTATGAAACTTTTAAAGTTGATGTACCGCAAATTATTAGAAGAGTTCAAGCGGGCAGTGGGGAGCATACAGGTAAAATACCTGTATCTTCAAGAAGTAAAATACAACTCAAACAACAAATTGCAGAGAAAGAAAAAATACTCCAAGGCTTAATTGAAGAGCAAGCCTTTGAAGATGCAGCAGTAGTAAGAGATGAAATAAAAGCATTGAAAGCAGAAGGTGAGGTCGAGTAAATGGAAGAGCATATGAATGAACATATTAGCGATTGGATGAAAGAAACAGAAGACACGCCAATTGTCATGAGTTCTAGAATAAGACTTGCACGTAACCTTCAAGACGAAGTTCATCCGCTCAAATATGAAGAAGATGACGAAACAGGCAACAAAGTAATAGAAAAAGTGAGTAAAGCATTATCAGAATTGAAATTGACGAAGTTATCAGATTTAAGTGAACTAGATCAAAATAAACTCGTGTTCAAACATCTCATTAGCCCAGCACTGACAAAACAGAAATTTGGTGCAGTATTATTAAATGAAGATGAATCAACAAGTGTTATGATCAACGAAGAAGATCACGTTAGAATACAAGTTATGGGTCACAATCTTGTGTTAAATGAGTTGTATGAAACAGCATCTAAATTAGATGATGAGCTTGATAAACATCTAACGATTTCTTATGATGAACAGCACGGATTTTTAACAACTTGTCCAACGAACATTGGAACAGGGTTAAGAGCGAGTGTTATGTTGCACTTACCTGGCTTAAGCATTATGAAACGTATGAAACGAATTGGACAAGCTATCAATAGATTCGGATATACTATTCGAGGTATTTATGGTGAAGGTACAGGTGCACTTGGTCATGTGTATCAAATATCCAATCAATTAACACTTGGTAAGACTGAAGAAGAAATCATTGAAGATTTAACGCAAATTGTTGAACAAATCATTAGTGAAGAAGAACAAATTAGACAAAGGCTTGATCGCTTTAATCATATGGAAACAAAAGACAGAGTTCATCGTGCGAAAGGTATATTGAAATCTGCACAATTAATATCTGTTGAAGAAGCTTCATTAAGATTAAGTGAAATGAAACTGGGTATAGATTTAGGACATATCGAGAGTAATAACTTTAATTTTGATAATTTAATGGTTACAATACAAACACCATTCTTTGAAGGTAATGACTCGGAACAATCTGTAGATGAACAAAGAGCAACCTTTTTAAGAGAACATATATAAAATAGGAGGTTAGTTTATGCTATTTGGTAGATTAACAGAACGTGCGCAACGTGTATTAGCGCATGCACAAGAAGAAGCAATGAGATTGAATCATTCAAATATAGGTACGGAACATTTATTATTAGGTTTAATGAAAGAACCTGAAGGCATAGCAGCTAAAGTGCTAGATGCTTTCGGTATTACTGAAGAAAAAGTAACTAAAGAAGTTGAAAACTTAATTGGCCAAGGTCAAGAACAAGTTGGTGCGATTCATTACACACCAAGAGCTAAGAAAGTAATTGAACTTTCAATGGATGAAGCAAGAAAGTTAAACCATACATTTGTTGGAACAGAACATCTATTATTAGGATTAATTCGTGAGAACGAAGGTGTGGCAGCACGTGTGTTTGCTAATTTAGATTTAAATATCACTAAAGCAAGAGCACAAGTTGTTAAATCATTAGGTAGTCCAGAGCAAGGTTCAAAAAATGCACAAACGACTAAAAATCAGGCAACACCAACTTTAGATGGATTAGCAAGAGACTTAACTGTGATTGCGCAAGATGGTACGTTAGATCCAGTAGTTGGTCGTTCAGATGAAATTACACGTGTCATTGAAGTGTTAAGTAGAAGAACTAAAAACAATCCGGTATTAATCGGTGAACCAGGTGTCGGTAAAACGGCTATCGTTGAAGGCTTAGCACAAGCAATCGTACAAAACGAAGTGCCAGAAACATTAAAAGGTAAACGCGTTATGTCATTAGACATGGGTACTGTTGTAGCAGGTACTAAATATCGTGGTGAATTTGAAGAAAGACTTAAAAAAGTAATGGAAGAAATTCATCAAGCAGGTAATATCGTGTTATTCATCGATGAGTTACACACACTGATTGGTGCAGGTGGAGCAGAAGGTGCTATCGATGCATCAAACATCTTGAAACCAGCATTAGCGCGTGGTGAACTACAATGTATCGGTGCAACTACATTAGATGAATACCGTAAATATATTGAAAAAGATGCAGCATTAGAACGTCGTTTCCAACCTGTAACAGTTGATGAACCAAATACTGAAGATTCAATTGCGATTTTAAAAGGTTTGAGAGATCGTTACGAAGCGCATCACCGTATTAATATTTCAGATGAAGCGATTGAAGCGGCCGTTAATATGAGTGACCGTTACATTTCAGATAGATTCCTACCTGATAAAGCAATCGACTTAATCGATGAAGCAAGTTCTAAAGTAAGACTTAGAAACTATACAACACCTCCAAGTCTTAAAGAACTTGAATCAGAATTAGAAACAGTTAAGAAAGAAAAAGATGCTGCCGTACATTCTCAAGAGTTTGAAAATGCAGCTAATTTAAGAGATAAACAAACTAAACTTGAAAAACAATTAGAAGATACTAAAAACGAATGGAAAAAAGCACAAGGTGAGAAAAACACTTGTGTAACTGCAGAAGATATCGCAGTCGTTGTCGCAAATTGGACAGGTATTCCAATTACGAAATTAAACGAAACTGAGTCAGAGCGATTACTAAACTTAGAAACTATCTTACATGAACGTGTAATCGGTCAAAACGATGCAGTTAAATCTATTTCTAAAGCAGTAAGACGTGCCCGTGCTGGTCTTAAAGATCCTAAGAGACCAATTGGTAGCTTTATATTCTTAGGTCCAACAGGTGTTG
Organism: Mammaliicoccus sp. O-M54; assembly: GCF_022386035.1. Classification (NCBI taxonomy): domain Bacteria; kingdom Bacillati; phylum Bacillota; class Bacilli; order Caryophanales; family Staphylococcaceae; genus Mammaliicoccus; species Mammaliicoccus sp. O-M54. Next base: position 232,885 of record NZ_JAJNJE010000005.1, on the reverse strand, counting down.
GTAAAACTGAACTTGCACGTACATTAGCTGATGCAATGTTCGGTGAAGAAGATGCTATGATTAGAGTCGACATGAGTGAGTTTATGGAGAAACACTCTGTCAGTCGTTTAGTAGGTTCTCCTCCAGGTTATGTAGGTCATGATGATGGTGGACAATTAACTGAAAATGTAAGACGTAAACCATATTCAGTTATCCTATTTGACGAAATTGAAAAAGCACATCCAGATGTATTTAATATCTTGTTACAAGTGTTAGATGATGGTCACTTAACAGATTCTAAAGGTCGTAAAGTAGACTTTAGAAACACTGTTATTATCATGACATCAAACGTTGGTGCACAAGAATTACAAAATGCAAAATTTGTTGGATTCGGTGCTAAAGAAAGTGGACCGGATTACGAAACTATCAGAAAAACAATGATGGATGAATTAAAACAACAATTTAGACCAGAATTCTTAAACCGTGTAGATGATATTATCGTCTTCCACAAACTTGAAAAAACACATCTTAAAGAAATTGTGAATAAAATGGTTGGTAACTTAACGAAACGATTATCAGAACAAGGCATTCACATTACGCTTTCAGATTCAGCACAAGAAAAAATTGCTGATGAAGGATTCGATCCAGAATATGGTGCAAGACCATTAACACGTGCTATTCAAAAACACGTCGAAGATAATTTAAGTGAATTAATCTTATCTGGACAAGATTTAGTAGGTAAAGATGTCATTGTAGATTATAGAGATGATGAATTTAAATTCGATTTATCAGATCATAAAGAAGCAGAAGAAACTTCAAAAGCTTAAAAATCAACAATGTTAATTTAATATTATAATGAGTCCGCAAGCTATTTATCATAATAGTTTGCGGGCTTTTATATTGATTTTAAAGTATATTAATTTGTTTTTAATGTCAGTCAAGTTTAAAATATAACTATTCAATTAATACGGAGGTAACATGAATGGCCAAAAAGAAAGTAATATTTGAGTGTTTAGCCTGCGGATATCAATCTCCAAAATGGATGGGGAAATGCCCAAATTGTGGTGCATGGAACCAAATGGAAGAATCAATAGAACATAAAGAAACTAAAGGTCCTAAAAATACATTCAAGTCAGATGTACCCGCACAAAAAATAGAAAAATTAAAAGACGTTAAAGAAGAAGATACACCTAGAATTAAGACAAAAATCAATGAATTTAATCGCGTATTAGGCGGTGGTGTTGTAGAAGGTTCGCTTGTACTCATTGGTGGTGACCCTGGTATTGGTAAATCCACATTGTTATTACAAATTTGTGCGGCTTTATCTCAACAAAAAAATGTCTTATATGTTTCAGGTGAAGAATCTGTAAGACAAACGAAATTAAGAGCTGAAAGATTAGTTGAAGATTCAGGAGAATTAAATGTTTATGCTGAAACGAATTTAGAGATTATACATAGTATGGTTCAAAAAGAAAAACCAGATGTATTAGTAATAGATTCCATTCAAACTGTCTTCCACCCTGAAGTTACGTCTGCGCCAGGTTCTGTTTCTCAAGTTAGAGAATGTACACAAAATTTAATGCATATCGCAAAACAAATGAATATTGCTACATTTATTGTTGGACACGTAACGAAAGATGGACAAATTGCTGGTCCACGTTTGTTAGAACATATGGTTGATACAGTATTGTATTTTGAAGGCGATACACATCATGCATACAGAATATTAAGAGCAGTTAAAAACCGTTTTGGTTCGACAAATGAAATGGGTATTTTTGAAATGAAGCAAACGGGTCTTAACGAAGTTAAAAATCCGTCTGAAATGTTCTTAGAAGAAAGAACGAAACATGTATCGGGTTCAACTATTGTGGCAACTATGGAAGGTACGAGACCTATTTTAGTTGAAGTACAAGCTTTAGTAACACCAACGACTTTTCATAATCCACGAAGAATGGCAACAGGTATTGATCACAATAGATTAAGCTTATTGATGGCTGTATTAGAGAAGAAAGAGAATTTCTTATTACAACAACAAGACGCATATATCAAAATTGCCGGTGGTGTAAAATTAAGTGAACCCGCAGTAGATTTAAGTATTGTTATCGCGATAGCTTCAAGTTTCCAAGATAAACCTACTAAAGGTGATGATTGTTTCGTAGGTGAGGTTGGTTTAACAGGTGAAGTAAGAAGGGTTGCTAGAATTGATCAACGTGTACAAGAAGCGGCTAAATTAGGATTTAAACGTATTATCATACCTAAAAATAATATTAAAGGTTTAGAATTCCCTGAAGGTACAGAAGTTATTGGCGTATCAACAACAAGAGAAGCATTGAAAATTGCTTTTAATGCATAATTAACCATTAGGAGGTTAACGTATGAAAATTTTAAAAGGACTAATCATACTGTGTTATTTAGTCATAGGTTCCTCACTAGGCATTATGGTGATTCCAGAACTGATTAATGCGTTTAGTATCCAACCCGAACAAGTACTGACAAATCCATATATCGATGGTCTTATAGGTGCAGTTGTTATTTTCCTATTGTTTGGGTTTTTGATTGATAAGATTGTAGACATGGCTGATCAAGGAGAAAAATATTTATTAAAAAGGAGTATTCTTGAAATATTCTTCGCCACAGTTGGTGTCATGATAGGCTTAATGATCGCGGTTATGGTTTCGTTTATATTAGAAATGATCGGTGCACCAGTTCTGAAACATATCTTACCTATTATTATTGCTGCTTTTTTATGTTATCTAGGCTTTCAGATTGGTTTGCAAAAACGAGAAGAAATTTTACGATTATTTCCTGAAAGTATATCTAATTCTTTAACGAGACAAACAACTTCGAAATACGCAAAAATTTTAGATACAAGTGCTATTATTGACGGAAGAATATTAGACGTCGTGAAGTGTCATTTTATAGATGGAGAAATCCTTGTACCTCAAGGTGTTATTGAAGAGTTACAAGTCATTGCGGATGCAAAGGACAGTGTTAAACGCGATAAAGGACAACGTGGGTTAGATATATTAAATGAATTGAAGAAAACAGATTTCTCGATTTCAATTATTGAACCAACGTCTACACATAAAGATGTAGATGCCCTCTTAATCAATTTAGCTAAACGATATCAAGCAAGTATTATTACAACAGATTATAATTTGAATAAAGTATGTGCAGTTCAAGGTATAAAAGTTCTAAATGTAAATGATTTATCAGAAGCGATTAAACCAGTACTACACCAAGGGGATATTTTCGATTTATTAATTACGAAAATAGGTAAAGAAGATGATCAAGGTGTTGGTTATCTTGATGATGGTACAATGGTCGTCATTGAAAAAGGACGAGAATATATAGGAAAGACAATTCCTGTTGAAGTGATGAGCTTACTACAAACTTCCTCTGGTAGAATTATATTTGCGAAGAAGGTGTCATAAATTGGGGTTTACGACAATTATTCCTGCAGCTGGACAAGGTAAAAGGATGGGAACTGAAATCAACAAATTGTTTCTAGAAATTAACGGTGAAACAATTATTCGTCAAACTGTTGCCGTGTTTCAAGAAATAGATTCATGTGAACAGATTTTTATTGCTGCACATCCAGACGAAGTTGAATTAATGGAAGAACATTTAAAAGATTTTAGTAAAGTTGCTGGTATTATTCCAGGTGGTCAAGAAAGACAACATAGCATTAATGAAGTCTTGAAAGTATTGATTGATACCGAAGTTGTGATGGTTCATGATGGTGCAAGACCATTTATTACACAAGAAAAAATTAACCAATTATATCAAGATGCCTTAACAAAAGATGCAGTGATTTTAGCAGTTCAAGCTAAGGATACAATCAAGCAAGTGATCGATGGTGTTGTTGAACAAACTTACGATCGCTCAACAATGTGGCAAGTTCAAACACCTCAAGCGTTCAAAAGAGACATAATTTTAGAAGCTTATGAACAAGCAGAAACACAAAATTACTTAGGTACGGATGATGCTTCGTTAGTAGAGAGAGCAGGGTATCAAGTACATATATCAAATGGTGATTACGACAACATCAAAATTACAACACACGAAGATTTAATCATTGCACATTCTATACTAGAGAAGCGAGGTATTTGCGATGTTTAGAATAGGTTACGGTTATGATGTGCATGAATTTGATCCGGCAAGACCATTGATCATTGGTGGTCTTGAGATTGAACATACACATGGTTTGAAAGGTCACAGTGATGCAGATGTGTTGCTCCATGCAATTACGGATGCTATTCTAGGTGCTGCAAGTCTAGGAGATATAGGGAAGCTATTCCCAGATACAGATCCAGCTTTTAAAGATGCAGATTCAAAGTTATTGCTTAAAGAATCTTATGAACAAGTTTTGAAAAAAGGATATAAACTTGGGAATGTAGATGCTACAATTGTAGCGGAACAACCTAAATTCAGGCCTTATATAGATCAAATGCGAAGTGCAATTGCTTCAGTATTAGACGTGTCTATTGAAGATATAAATGTAAAAGCAACAACGAATGAAAAATTAGGATTTCTAGGAAGAGAAGAAGGCATACAAGCACAAGCTGTGGTATTATTAACAAGTAAAGAATAAAACAGGAGTGAGACGATGAGTAACAAAGTAAGAGTAAGATACGCGCCAAGTCCGACTGGTTACTTACACATCGGTAACGCAAGAACCGCATTATTTAACTATTTATTTGCGAAACATTATAATGGGGACTTTGTTATACGTATTGAAGATACAGATATAGCCAGAAATTTAGAAGACGGAGAAGCATCACAATTTTCTAACCTTGAATGGTTAGGTTTAGATTGGGATGAGTCTGTTAATAAAGACGGAGGATACGGTCCATATCGTCAATCTGAACGTGGCGACATTTATAAGCCATTAATTGAAAAATTATTAGCTGAAGATAAAGCATATAAATGTTATATGACTTCAGAAGAATTAGAAGCAGAACGCGAAGAGCAAATTGCAAGAGGTGAAATGCCTCGTTATGGTGGTAAACACGCACACTTAACAAAAGAAGAACAAGAAGCATTTGAAGCAGAAGGTAGACAACCAAGTATTCGCTTTAGAGTGCCACAAGATAAAGAATATAAATTCGATGATATCGTTAAAGGTGAAGTATCATTTGATTCAAATGGTATCGGTGACTGGGTAATCGTTAAAAAAGATGGTATCCCAACTTATAACTTTGCAGTTGCAATTGATGATTACTACATGGAAATTTCACACGTTATTCGTGGTGATGATCATATTTCAAACACACCTAAGCAACTTATGATTTATGAAGCGTTTGGATTCGAGCCTCCACAATTTGCGCATATGACATTAATCGTTAATGAAGAGCGTAAAAAATTAAGTAAACGTGATGGTCAAATTCTACAGTTCATCGAACAATATAAAGATTTAGGATATTTACCTGAAGCAATCTTTAACTTTATTGGTTTATTAGGATGGTCTCCTGAAGGCGAAGAAGAAATCTTCTCTAAAGAAGAATTTATTAAAATCTTCGATGAAAAACGTCTTTCTAAATCACCAGCATTCTTTGATAAGAAAAAATTAGAATGGATTAATAACCAATACATGAAAGAAAAAGATTCTGAAACAGTCTTTGAAATGACAATTCCACATATGGTTAAAGCAGGTTTATTACCTGAAAGTCCATCTGAAGCTGAATTATCTTGGGCAAGAGACTTAGTAGGTTTATATCAACAACAAATGAGTTATGCAGGAGAAATTGTTCCTTTATCTGAGTTATTCTTCAGAGAACATCTTGATTTCAGTGACGAAGCACAAGAAGTCTTAGATGGTGAACAAGTTCCAACTGTTATGGCTGAACTTGTGAAACAACTTGAAACTTTAGAGCCGTTTGAACCAGCAGAAATTAAAAAATCAATTAAAGCTGTTCAAAAAGAAACAGGCATCAAAGGTAAACAATTATTTATGCCTATACGTGTTGCTGTTTCAGGTCAAACTCATGGCCCTGAATTACCAAATACAATTGCGTTGTTAGGTCGAGATAAAGTGCTTAACAGATTAAAACGTTTTGTTTGATTTTTTTAGAACGAGAAATTATTATATAAATGACTTAAAGGACAAGTAGATTAGTTAATGTGAAATTAGAGAGTACATGGTTGCTGAAAATGTGCCACATTACTTAAGCGAATGCACCTTTATTACAAATATGATGATGTTAATATTTAAAAGAGTGAGCATTTTTTAATGCTAAAAAGAGTGGAACCGTGCAAAAAGGCACCTCTAGCAATTATTGTTAGGGGCGCCTTTTTGTTATCTGAGGGGGGATTTAAATGTTTAAACGAGTCAAAGATGATATTCAAATGGTTTTCGATCAAGACCCTGCAGCAAGATCTTCATTTGAAGTCGTTATGACTTACTCAGGACTACATGCTATATGGAGTTATTTGATCGCTAATTGGTTCTTTAAGAAAAAAATGTACTTTATAGCAAGGTCTATATCTCAAATTGCTCGATTTTTCACAGGAGTTGAAATTCATCCAGGTGCTACAATCGGCAAGAGGTTATTCATCGACCATGGCATGGGTATTGTAATAGGTGAAACATGTCGTATCGGCAATAATGTAACAATCTACCAAGGTGTAACACTTGGTGGGACAGGTAAAGAACGTGGAAAAAGACATCCAGATATAGGTGATAATGTACTGATAGCTGCTGGTGCAAAAGTATTAGGTAATATTGAAGTCGGCAACAATGTGAATATTGGCGCGAACTCAGTCGTTCTCAAAGATGTACCAGATTATTCTACAGTAGTTGGTATTCCAGGTAGAATTGTGAAACAAGATGGATTGAAAATTGGTAAGAACTTTAATCATACAAATTTACCAGACCCAATATATGAACAATTAAAAGAATTAGAACGTCAACTTGAAAAGACGAAGAATGGAGAGATTGTTGATGATTACGTTATATAATACGTTAACAAGACAAAAAGAAGAATTTATTCCTATCGAAGAAGGAAAAGTAAAAATGTATGTATGTGGACCGACAGTTTACAACTACATTCATATTGGTAATGCAAGAGCAACAGTAGCATTTGATGTCGTAAGAAGATATTTAGAATACCGTGGCTACGATGTACAATATGTATCTAATTTTACAGATGTTGATGACAAATTAATCAAAGCTGCTAATGAATTAGGTGAAACGGTTCCGGAAATTGCGGATCGTTTTATTGAAGCATTCTACGAAGATACAGGTGCTTTAAATTGTAAACGTGGAACAGCGAACCCAAGAGTAATGGATCACATGGACGATATTATTGCGTTTATAGCTGTATTAGTCGAAAAAGGCTATGCATATGAAAGTGGTGGTGACGTATATTATCGTACAAGACGTTTTGATGATTATGGTAAGTTGAGCCATCAATCATTAGATGACTTAAAAGTTGGCGCTAGAATAGAATCTGGTGAACAAAAAGAAGATGCGCTAGACTTCACTTTATGGAAAAAAGCTAAACCAGGCGAAATTAAATGGGATAGCCCATGGGGTGAAGGTAGACCAGGTTGGCACATCGAATGTTCTGTAATGGCACAAGTACATTTAGGCGATACGATTGATATCCATGCTGGAGGAACAGACTTACAATTCCCTCACCACGAAAATGAAATTGCCCAATCAGAAGCACACAATGATAAGACATTCGCGAATTATTGGATGCACAACGGCTTTGTAAATATTAACAATGAAAAAATGAGTAAATCATTAGGTAACTTTATTTTAGTTCATGACATTATAAAAGAAATTGACCCTGATGTATTAAGATTCTTTATGGTAGGTGCGCATTATAGAAATCCAATTAACTATGATTTAGAACTTGTACAAGCAGCTAGTAGAGGTTTAGAAAGAATAAGAAACAGTTATCAATCATTAGTTGATAGAGCACAACATGCTGTATTAGAAGAAGATGAAACAGAACAACATATCGAACGTATTAATGAAATATTAAAAGACTTTGAAACATCTATGGATGATGATTTCAATACAGCTAATGCAATGACTGCATGGTATGACTTGAATAAATTAGCTAATAAATATTTACTTGAAAATACAACTTCTACAAAAACAATTAATCGTTTCAAAGAAGTGTATGAAATCTTTAGTGAAGTTCTCGGTGTACCGTTAGTAGGTAAAAAACAAAATGAATTGCTTGATGAAGAAATTGAAGCATTAATTGAAGAACGTAATGAAGCAAGAAAAGCTAAGAACTTCCAAAGAGCGGACGAAATTAGAGACGCACTAAAAGAACAAAATATTATTCTTGAAGACACAGCTCAAGGTGTGAGGTTTAGACGTGGATAAATTAACAATTAAAATGTTAAATCCGTTATCCTTAGCTTACATGGGTGATTCGATATTAGATACGTATGTCAGAAAGCATATTATCCTTAAAATAAAAGGGAAACCTAATCGATTACATCAATTGTCTAAACAATATGTTTCTGCAAAGGGACAAGCTTATGCACTTAATATTTTGATGGAAAATGAATTTTTTACAGAAGAAGAATTAGAAATTATACAACGAGGTCGTAACGCAAAAAGTTATACGAAAGCGAAGAATACAGATATACAAACGTATAGAAAAAGTTCAGCAATCGAAGCGGTCATCGGTTATTTATTCTTAATAGATGAAACAGAACGCTTGGAAGAACTCGTTAATAAAATGATTGAAATAACAGAAGAAAGGGTGGGAGCCAATGGATGAATCGATTATAGTTGGTAGGCATGCAGTCAAAGAAGCGATAACTTCAGGACATACGATTAATAAAATATTGATTCAAGAAGGTATCAATAAGAAACAAATTGGTGAAATTTTAAAAATTGCAAAATCTGAAAAAATAGTCGTCCAAACTGTACCTAAATCAAAAATTGATTATTTAACTGATGTTCCACATCAAGGTATCGCTGCTCAAATTGCACCATATCCATATAAAGAATTAGAAGATTTCATTTCAGAAACTAAAGATATTGACCATGTACCTTGCTTATTGATGTTAGATGGTTTAGAAGATCCGCATAATTTAGGTTCTATTATGAGAACAGCTGATGCAATAGGTATTGATGGCATTATTATTCCGAAGAGAAGATCTGTGCAGTTAAATGCAACAGTAGCAAAAGCTTCAACAGGTGCCATTCAACATGTTCCAGTTATTCGCGTGACGAATTTACCGCAAACAATTGAAAGACTTCAAGAAGTAGGATATTGGGTCGCAGGTACAGATGCAAAGAATGCGACTGATTATAGACAAATGGATGCTGGAATGCCACTTGTTATCGTTATAGGCAGTGAAGGCGAAGGTATGAGTCGATTAGTGAAAGATAAGTGTGATTTTTATATTAAATTACCAATGGTTGGACACGTTAATAGCTTAAATGCTTCTGTTGCAGCAAGTCTGCTTATGTATGAAGTTTATAGAAAAAGGCATCCAATAGGACAATCATAATGAAAGATATCTATTTAATTATTGATGGCTATAACTTAATAGGACAATCAAGCGAATTGTCTTCCATTGCTCAAGTTTCTTTAGAAGAAGCGAGAGATAAATTGTTAATCACACTTATCAATTATAATACCCAGCATGATGGTGAAATGATTGTTGTTTTTGATGCATATGGTGTAGAAGGTACTGAATCAGTAGAATTTAAGCACGGTGTGAAAGTTGTTTATACGAAAGGAAAAGAAACAGCAGATAGTTATATCGAAAGACTAACGTATGAATTATATCGAAAGCATATTACGCATATTACAGTAGTCACAAGTGATATGAGTGAACAACATGCTATTTTTGGTTCAGGTGCGTATAGAATCTCATCAAGAGAAATGTGGTCAACAATTGCAAATCAAGAATCTGTAGTTACAAAGCATCTATCAGAAATTAAAACTAAGACGCCTAGGAATAGATTGAACTTGCCAGATGAAGTATTACAGCAATTTGAAAAATGGAGAAGAAATAATCGATAAAAATGATTTTTTGAAGTTTGATTTATAAGGAAGTCGCTCTGTAAAATATGCTCAAAACAACAACAAGGGATGAGCATGATGAATGACATGAATACTGATAATCAGTTGTTAAAATGGATTGCTGATATTCAAAACGGTGACAAAGAAGCGTTTAATCAATTATTAAATGTTTTTGAAAGTGACATTCAGAAGCGGGTAGGCACATTGAGACTACCTTATAATGATAAAGAGGACATCGCACAAATTATAAGATATAAATTGTATAAGCAAGCACTCACATTTGATTGTGACAAGCAGGAGTCCTTTATACATTGTGTGAATGTCATTATTAAAAATGCTAAAATTGATTATATAAGAAAAGTTAAAAGTACTAAGTATCAAATATTAAAAGATTCATTGAGTATTGATGAAACAAAAAGTGATTCGATTAATTTAATAGAGTGTCTTAGAGATGGTCATGGGCAGGATTTTGAAAATGAAATGTTAACTGAGTGTTCACTATCCTATTTGATGGATTCAAATAAACTATCACCTATAGAAACAGACATCCTAAAATTAACGGCACAAGGAAAAACAAAAAAAGAAATATCAAATGAACTAGATGTACCAGTGAAACATATATATAACGCACAATACAGATTAAAAAAGAAACTGAACAAGGCTGAAATTACTTCAGCTTTGTTTGACAATTAGGTGTTTTGTTTTGTATATTAATCTAGGATTAGAATGAATTAGGTGATAAGATGAGAAAAGTCCCTTTAAATTGCGAGAAATGCGGAGCTAGGAATTATACAGTCCCTAAAAAAGATACAGATCAACGATTAGAGCTAAAAAAGTTTTGTAAAACTTGTAATACGCATACATTGCATAAAGAATCCATCTAAAAGGAGGAAAATCAATGGCTAAAAAAGAAAACTTCTTTCAAGGCGTAAAATCAGAAATGCAGAAAACAAGTTGGCCAACTGGCAAAGAACTTGTTAAATATACAACAATAGTAGTGTGTACAGTAATCTTTTTCTTAATCTTTTTCTATGCATTAGATTTAGGAATTACAGAATTAATTAATTTGATTAGATAGTAAGGAGTGGCAAAATGTCAGAAGAGATAGGCGCTAAACGATGGTATGCAGTGCACACTTATTCAGGTTATGAAAATAAAGTCAAAACAAACCTAGAAAAGCGTGTTGATACAATGAACATGCAAGAACAAATTTTTAGAGTTGTGATTCCTGAAGAGGAAGAAACATCTATTAAAGATGGTAAAGCGAAGACACAAATCAAGAAGACTTTCCCTGGATATGTATTAGTTGAGTTAATTATGACTGATGAATCATGGTATGTCGTAAGAAATACACCTGGTGTTACAGGCTTCGTTGGTTCTGCAGGTGCAGGATCTAAACCAAATCCATTATTACCTGAGGAAGCGAAATTCATCCTTAAACAAATGGGTATGGTAGAAAAAACTGTCGACGTAGAAGTTGAATTAGGTGAACAAGTTCGCGTAACAAGTGGACCATTTAGTAACCAAGTTGGTGAAATCAAAGAAATCGATGTTGAGAAGTACAAATTAACAGTACTTGTTGATATGTTCGGCAGAGAAACACCAGTCGAAGTTGAATTCGATCAAATTGAAAAGTTGTAAAAAAACACTTGAAATTTCATAATTTCAATGTTATTATTTAAAGGTCGCGCTCGGACTATGCGCAACCATTTCGTCACGAAATGAAGAGTGGGAGGGTAAAATATCATTACCCCATGACCACATCACGATATCAAGGAGGTGCACATCGTGGCTAAAAAAGTAGTTAAAGTTGTTAAATTGCAAATTCCTGCAGGTAAAGCAAACCCAGCACCACCAGTTGGTCCTGCATTAGGTCAAGCCGGTGTGAATATTATGGGATTCTGTAAAGAATTCAACGCTCGTACACAAGAGCAAGCAGGTTTAATCATTCCAGTTGAAATTACAGTATTTGAAGATCGTTCATTTACTTTCATCACTAAGACACCACCTGCAGCAGTATTACTTAAAAAAGCAGCTAAAGTAGAAAAAGGTTCTGGTGAACCTAACAAAACTAAAGTTGCTACAGTAACTCAAGACCAAGTACGTGAAATTGCTAACACTAAAATGCCTGACTTAAACGCGGCATCTGAAGAAGCAGCTATGCGTATCGTTGAAGGTACTGCACGCAGCATGGGTATTGTCGTAGAATAATTGAGTTTTAAAGTTTAAGCAGGCGGCTATTTCGCTGTCTGCTATTGCATTGTCTTTATGATAATGCACGTGGGAGGTAACATTCCGCTAAAACCACTAAAGGAGGAAAACAAAATGGCTAAAAAAGGTAAAAAGTATCAAGAAGCAGTTGCTAAAATCGATCGTACTGCAACATACGCTGTTGAAGAAGCGATTAAATTAGCAAAAGAAACAAGTACTGTTAACTTTGATGCATCTGTAGAAGTTGCATTTCGTTTAGGCATTGATACACGTAAGAATGACCAACAAATCCGTGGTGCTGTAGTATTACCACACGGTACTGGTAAAACACAACGTGTATTAGTATTCGCTAAAGGCGATAAAATCAAAGAAGCAGAAGAAGCTGGAGCAGATTATGTAGGTGAAGAATACATTAACAAAATCAACCAAGGTTGGTTCGACTTTGATGTAATCGTTGCAACACCTGACATGATGGGTGAAGTTGGTAAACTTGGTCGTGTATTAGGACCTAAAGGTTTAATGCCAAACCCTAAAACTGGTACAGTAACAATGGATATCAAAAAAGCAGTAGAAGAAATTAAAGCAGGTAAAGTAGAATACCGTGCTGAAAAATCTGGTATTGTTCATGCATCTATTGGTAAAGTATCATTTGACGAGCAACAATTAGTTGATAACTTCAAAACAATTCAAGATACATTAACTAAAGCTAAACCAGCATCATCTAAAGGTACTTATTTCAAATCTGTTGCTGTTACAACAACAATGGGTCCTGGTATCAAAGTTGATACTTCAAGCTTTAAATTATAATATAAAAATATTGACTTCAACTCCAAAACGCGTTATAGTTTTGGATGTGTAATATTTAACCTAAGACAGTAGGAGTTCAATTTTGAACTTAAAAAGCGATCCTACCGAGGCTTAAATTGACTTGAACGTATAAAATTCAAGCACTTTTTGCCGTGGGTAAAAAGTGCTTTTTTGTTGAGAAACCTCATCATAAAAGCACGGACAATTAATATGGAGGTGTAGAGATGTCTAATTCAAAAATCGTTGAAGCTAAACAACAAAAAGTTGATTTAATTACTGAACAACTTAAAAATTCTGTTTCAACAATTATTGTTGACTACCGTGGTTTAACAGTTGCGCAAGTTACTGAATTACGTAAACAATTACGTGAAGCAGGTATCGAATATAAAGTTTACAAAAACACTTTAGTTCGTCGTGCTGCTGAAGCTGCTGGTATCGAAGGTTTAGAAGAAACATTAACTGGTCCTAACGCAATTGCTTTTTCAAACGAAGAAGTTGTTGAACCAGCTAAAATTCTTGCTGACTTCGCTAAAGAAAACGAAGCGTTAGAAATCAAAGCAGGTGTTATTGAAGGACAAGTTGTATCTGCAGAAGAAGTTAACACTATCGGTTCATTACCATCAAAAGACGGTCTTGTATCAATGTTACTATCTGTATTACAAGCTCCAGTTCGTAACTTTGCTTATGCAGTTAAAGCTGTTGGAGAACAAAAAGAAGAAAGTGCTGAATAATTCAGCAACAAATAAAACTATTTAATGGAGGATATATATCATGTCTAATGAAAAAATTATTGAAGCAATTAAAGAAATGTCAGTATTAGAATTAAATGACTTAGTAAAAGCTATCGAAGAAGAATTTGGTGTAACAGCAGCAGCTCCTGTAGCAGCAGCTGGCGCAGCTGGTGGAGACGCAGCAGCTGAAAAAACTGAATTCGACGTTGAATTAACTTCAGCTGGAGATTCAAAAATTAAAGTTGTTAAAGCGGTTAAAGAAGCAACTGGCTTAGGCTTAAAAGAAGCTAAAGAAATCGTAGACAACGCTCCTAAAGTTGTTAAAGAAGGTTTATCTAAAGAAGACGCTGAAGCTTTAAAAGAAAAATTAGAAGAAGTTGGCGCATCTGTAGAATTAAAATAATCTCTGTATTAAATCAAAAAACCCGTTATTATCATGATAACGGGTTTTTATTTACTCATTTAATCAATAAAGAGGTGGCGTAATGAGTCATTATTTTGATAACGATCCAAACGTGAAGTCGGAACGAGAAAGTTTCGATTATTTTTATCGCGATAACAAACTCTCTCTTCAGACAGATCATGGTGTTTTCTCAAAAGGGAAAATAGACTTTGGGTCTGATTTACTCGTAACAACTTTCTTAAATGCAAATCCCCCTGGTCCTAAAAAGAAAATATTGGATGTGGGTTGTGGTTATGGTCCAATAGGTTTAATGTGTGCGAAAGTACTTCCGCATAGTGAAGTGACAATGGTAGATGTTAATGAACGTGCATTGGATTTGGCAAAAGATAATCAACGATCTAACAACATTCAAAATGCTCAGTTGAAAGTAAGTAACTGTTTAGATGATGTATTAGATTTAGAATTTGATTTTGTATTAACAAACCCTCCAATTAGAGCAGGGAAGGAAATTGTTCATAAAATTCTTGAGCAAAGCATCGAAGTATTATCGAGTGGTGGACAGCTATTAGTTGTAATTCAGAAGAAGCAAGGTATGCCTTCTGCAAAGAAAAAAATGCAAGATGTTTTTGGTAATGCAGAAATAATCGAAAAAAGCAAGGGTTATTACATTTTAAAAAGTGTAAAAGCTTGATTTTGGTGTTTTGTTCTGATATAGTAATAGAATGTTAAAAATTATATTCAATAAGTGTGTACTTTTGCGTCGCCCTTAATTGAATGTTAGGAATAAGTCGTACGAAATAGAAAATGGAATCATTGACTTTCCGTTTTCTTTTTGTCTTATTATATTTATTTTGTAAGGCGCAAAGTTATATTCACAATATTTGAGGGGTGAATCTGTTGACAGGTCAACTTATCCAGTATGGAAGACATCGTGTTCGTAGAAGTTATGCGAGAATTTCCGAGATTTTAGAACTACCTAACTTAATAGAGATTCAAACGAAATCATATGAATGGTTTCTAAAAGAAGGTTTACTAGAAATGTTCCGCGACATTTCTCCAATTGATGATTTTACAGGTAACCTTTCTTTAGAGTTCGTAGATTACCGTCTAGGTGAACCAAAGTATGATTTAGAAGAATCTAAAAACCGTGATGCAACATATGCAGCACCATTACGCGTTAAAGTCCGTTTAATTAACAAAGAAACAGGCGAAGTGAAAGATCAAGAAGTATTCATGGGTGATTTCCCATTAATGACTGACACTGGTACTTTTGTAATTAACGGTGCAGAACGTGTTATTGTATCTCAACTTGTACGTTCACCATCCGTTTACTTCAACGAAAAAGTTGATAAAAACGGTAAAGTGAGTTTTGGAACTACTGTAATTCCTAACCGTGGTGCATGGTTAGAGTATGAAACAGATGCTAAAGATGTTCCTTACGTAAGAATAGACAGAACACGTAAATTACCAATTACAGTATTAATCCGTGCTTTAGGATTCTCATCAGATCAAGAAATCATTGATTTACTTGGCGACAATGAGTATTTAAGAAATGCATTAGACAAAGATAATACTGAAACAACAGACCAAGCATTGCTTGAAATTTATGAGCGTTTACGTCCGGGAGAACCACCAACAGTAGAGAACGCTAAAAGTCTATTATATTCACGTTTCTTTGACCCAAAACGTTATGATTTAGCGGCAGTAGGTCGTTACAAAATGAATAAAAAATTACATCTTAAACATCGTTTATTCAACCAAACTTTAGCTGAGCCTATCGTTGACGTTGAAACAGGTGAAATTGCGGCTGAAGAAGGTACTGTTTTAGACCGTCGTAATTTAGATAAAATCATCGATGTTTTAGAATCAAACGCTAATATTCATGTTTATGAACTTAATAGTGGTGTATTAGATGAGCCAGTAGAAGTTCAAACAGTTAAAATTTATATTCCTGGTGATGAAGAAAAACGTACGACAACAGTGATTGGTAATGCATTCCCTGATGAAGCAGTGAAATGTATTACACCAGCAGATATTATTTCTTCACTATCATATTTCTTCAACTTGTTACATGGTGTAGGTTACACAGATGACATCGACCATTTAGGTAATCGTCGTCTACGTTCAGTAGGAGAATTACTACAGAACCAATTCAGAATTGGTTTATCACGTATGGAACGTGTTGTACGTGAACGTATGTCAATTCAAGACACTGATTCAATCACACCTCAACAATTAATTAATATTCGTCCAGTAATTGCATCTATTAAAGAATTCTTTGGTAGCTCTCAATTATCTCAATTCATGGACCAAGCAAACCCATTAGCAGAGTTGACGCATAAACGTCGTCTATCAGCATTAGGACCGGGTGGTTTAACTCGTGAACGTGCTGGTATGGAAGTACGTGACGTTCACTACTCTCACTATGGTCGTATGTGTCCAATTGAAACGCCTGAGGGACCAAACATTGGTTTAATCAACTCATTATCAAGTTATGCAAGAGTTAATGAATTTGGTTTCATTGAAACACCTTATCGTAAGGTAAACATCGAAACAAACCAAGTTACTGACAGAATTGACTACTTAACAGCTGATGAAGAAGACAGCTATGTAGTTGCGCAAGCAAACTCTGTACTTGATGAAACAGGTAAATTCGTAGATGACGAAGTACTTTGTCGTTTCCGTGGGGACAACACTACGAAACCTAAAGAACGTATGGACTACATGGATGTATCTCCTAAACAAGTTGTTTCTGCAGCGACAGCATGTATTCCGTTCTTAGAAAACGATGACTCTAACCGTGCGCTTATGGGTGCGAACATGCAACGTCAAGCGGTACCTTTAATGAACCCAGAAGCACCATTTGTTGGTACTGGTATGGAACACGTAACTGCACGTGATTCAGGTGCAGCAGTAGTTGCTAAGTATAAAGGTAGAGTTGAGCACGTAGAAGCAAAAGAAATCCTTGTTAGACGTATTGTTGAAGAGAACGGTAAAGAGATCGAAACAGAATTAGATCGTTACCCATTATCTAAATTCAAACGTAGTAACTCAGGTACTTGTTACAACCAACGTCCAATCATTGCGAGCGGAGACATTGTTTCTAAAGGTGAAATTTTAGCTGATGGTCCTTCAATGGAACTTGGTGAAATGGCACTTGGACGTAACGTAGTCGTTGGTTTCATGACTTGGGACGGTTATAACTATGAGGATGCTGTAATCATGAGTGAACGTCTTGTTAAAGATGATGTTTATACTTCAATTCACGTTGAAGAATATGAATCAGAAGCTCGTGACACTAAATTAGGACCTGAAGAAATCACACGTGATATTCCTAACGTTTCTGACAATGCGCTTAAGAACTTAGATGATCGTGGTATCGTTTATGTTGGTGCTGAAGTTAAAGACGGAGATATCCTAGTTGGTAAAGTAACGCCTAAAGGTGTAACTGAATTAACAGCTGAAGAAAGATTATTACATGCAATCTTTGGTGAAAAAGCTCGTGAAGTTCGTGATACATCATTACGTGTACCTCATGGTGCAGGTGGTATTGTATTAGATGTTAAAGTATTTAACAGAGAAGAAGGCGATGACTCACTATCTCCAGGTGTAAACCAATTAGTACGTGTATACATCGTTCAAAAACGTAAAATACATGTCGGAGATAAAATGTGTGGTCGTCACGGTAACAAAGGTGTTATCTCACGTATCTTACCTGAAGAAGATATGCCTTACTTACCAGATGGAACACCAATTGACATCATGTTAAACCCATTAGGTGTACCTTCTCGTATGAATATCGGACAAGTATTAGAACTTCATCTTGGAATGGCAGCTAAGAATTTAGGTATTCATGTTGCTTCACCAGTATTTGATGGTGCAAACGATGATGATGTTTGGTCAACTATTGAAGAAGCAGGTATGGCTCGTGATGGTAAAACTGTACTATACGATGGTCGTACTGGTGAACCGTTTGATAACCGTGTATCTGTAGGTGTAATGTACATGCTTAAACTTGCACACATGGTAGACGATAAATTACATGCGCGTTCTACTGGACCATACTCACTTGTTACACAACAACCACTTGGCGGTAAAGCTCAATTTGGTGGACAACGTTTCGGTGAGATGGAAGTATGGGCACTTGAAGCTTACGGTGCAGCATATACTTTACAAGAGATTTTAACTTATAAATCTGATGACACAGTAGGTCGTGTTAAAACTTACGAATCTATCGTAAAAGGAGAAAACATCCCTAAACCAGGTGTTCCTGAATCATTCCGCGTATTAATGAAAGAGTTACAAAGTTTAGGTCTAGACGTTAAAGTTATGGACGAACACGATAACGAAATCGAAATGCGTGATTTAGAAGATGAAGATATGATGGACAAGAAAGTTGATTTAGGTGTTTCACAAGATGCATCAATAGAAGGACAACAAGTAACTGACTAAAAGTTAATAAAGCGCATTTGATTAAACATTTGCGCTTTTCATTTGTTATACATTATCAATCAACCGGCACAACTAATTTAAATTGAAGGAGGTAGGCTCCTTGATTGATGTAAATAATTTCCATTACATGAAAATAGGACTTGCTTCACCTGAAAAGATTCGTTCTTGGTCATTTGGTGAAGTGAAAAAACCAGAAACAATTAACTACCGTACGTTAAAACCTGAAAGAGATGGTTTATTCTGTGAGAAAATTTTTGGTCCAACTAAGGACTGGGAATGTAGTTGTGGTAAATATAAAAGAGTACGCTACAAAGGCATGGTCTGTGACCGTTGTGGTGTAGAGGTTACTAAATCAAAAGTGCGTCGTGAAAGAATGGGGCACATTGAATTAGCAGCTCCAGTTTCACACATTTGGTACTTCAAAGGTATCCCAAGTCGTATGGGACTTTTACTTGATATGTCACCACGTTCACTTGAAGAGGTTATATACTTTGCTTCTTACACTGTAATTGATCCAGGTCCAACTGGATTAGAGAAGAAACAATTATTAACTGAAGGTGAATTCCGTGAGTATTATGATAAATATCCAGGTAAATTCACAGCAAAAATGGGTGCAGAAGCAATCCGTGACTTATTAAGCGATATCGACTTAGATAAAGAATTAAAAGAATTACGTGAAGAATTAGAATCAGCAACAGGACAAAGATTGACAAGAGCAATTAAACGTCTAGAAGTTGTTGAATCATTCCGTCACTCAGGTAATGATCCATCTTGGATGATCTTAGATGTATTACCAATTATTCCACCTGAAATTCGTCCAATGGTTCAATTAGATGGTGGACGTTTCGCAACAAGTGATTTAAATGATTTATACCGTCGTGTTATCAACCGTAATAATCGTTTGAAACGTTTATTAGACTTAGGTGCACCTGGTATTATCGTTCAAAATGAAAAACGTATGTTACAAGAAGCTGTAGATGCTTTAATTGATAATGGTCGTCGTGGTCGTCCAGTAACTGGACCAGGTAACCGTCCATTAAAATCATTGTCACATATGTTAAAAGGTAAACAAGGTCGTTTCCGTCAAAACTTACTTGGTAAACGTGTTGACTATTCAGGTCGTTCAGTTATCGTAGTTGGACCAAACCTTAAAATGTATCAATGTGGTTTACCGAAAGAAATGGCATTAGAATTGTTCAAACCTTTCATTATGAAAGAACTTGTTGAACGTGAAATTGCTACAAACATCAAGAATGCAAAAGGTAAAATAGAAAGAATGGAAGAAGAAGTTTGGGATGTACTAGAAGATGTTATTAAAGAACATCCAGTACTATTAAACCGTGCACCAACACTTCACCGTTTAGGTATTCAAGCATTTGAACCTACACTAGTTGAAGGTCGTGCAATCAGACTTCATCCACTTGTAACAACTGCTTATAACGCTGACTTTGATGGTGACCAAATGGCTGTCCATGTTCCATTATCAAAAGAAGCACAAGCAGAAGCACGTATGTTAATGCTTGCAGCGCAAAACATCTTGAACCCTAAAGATGGTAAACCAGTCGTAACACCTTCTCAAGATATGGTATTAGGTAACTATTACTTAACACTTGAACGTAAAGGGGCTACAGGAGCTGGTGAAATCTTTAGTGAAACAGATGAAGTTATTAAAGCGTATGTAAATGGTTATGTTCATTTACACTCACGTATAGCTGTTCATGCAAGATCATTAAAGAACCCAACATTTACAGAAGAACAAAACAATAAATTACTTATCACATCTGTTGGTAAAGTGATATTCAATGAAATTATGCCGGATTCATTCCCGTATATTAATGAACCAACGAATTTCAATTTAGAAAAATCAACACCTGACAAATACTTTGTATCACCTACTGATATTCCAGAAGGTGGATTAATCGAGTACTTACAAGATGTTGAACTTGTTAAACCATTTAACAAGAAATTCTTAGGTCAAATCATTGCGGAAATCTTTAATAAATTCCACATTACAGATACATCAGTAATGCTTGATAAGATGAAAGATTTAGGATTTAAATACTCATCTAAAGCTGGTATTACAGTTGGGGTTTCTGACATTGTGGTACTTCCTGATAAACAAGAAATTATTGGAGAAGCAGAAGTCAAAGTAGATAAAGTACAGAAACAGTTTAGCCGTGGTTTAATTACTGAAAGCGAACGTTATGCTGCTGTAATTGAAATTTGGACAAAAGCTAAAGATGATATTCAAGCTAAATTAATGATGTCATTAGACAGCTTAAACCCAATCTTCATGATGAGTGACTCTGGTGCCCGTGGTAACGCATCAAACTTCACTCAATTAGCTGGTATGCGTGGTTTGATGGCTAACCCATCTGGTCGAATTATCGAGTTACCTATTAAATCTTCATTCCGTGAAGGTTTAACAGTACTTGAATACTTCATCTCTA
This sequence comes from Mammaliicoccus sp. O-M54, assembly GCF_022386035.1. Taxonomy (NCBI): domain Bacteria; kingdom Bacillati; phylum Bacillota; class Bacilli; order Caryophanales; family Staphylococcaceae; genus Mammaliicoccus; species Mammaliicoccus sp. O-M54. The sequence continues at coordinate 211,845 of NZ_JAJNJE010000005.1, read as the reverse complement.
CTCACGGTGCGCGTAAAGGTCTTGCCGATACAGCACTGAAAACTGCCGATTCAGGTTACTTAACACGTCGTCTAGTTGACGTAGCACAAGATGTTATCGTTAGAGAAGAAGACTGTGGAACTGACCGTGGTTTACTTGTTTCAGATATTAGAGAAGGATCAGAGTTAATCGAACCATTCATTGAACGTATTGAAGGTCGTTACTCTAAAGAAACATTACGTCATCCTGAAACAGATGAAGTAATTATTAAAGTTAATGAATTAATAACTGCAGATATTGCTAAACAAATAGTTGACGCAGGTATTACTGAAATGCATATTCGCTCTGCATTTACATGTAACACTCGTCACGGTGTATGTGAAAAATGTTATGGTAAGAACTTAGCAACTGGTGAACAAGTTGAAGTTGGTGAAGCAGTTGGTACAATTGCTGCACAATCAATCGGTGAACCAGGTACTCAGCTTACAATGCGTACATTCCATACAGGTGGTGTAGCAGGTGCCGATATCACTCAAGGTTTACCTCGTATTCAAGAGCTATTTGAAGCACGTAATCCTAAAGGACAAGCTGTTATTTCTGAAATTAATGGTGAAGTAACTGAAATTACGATCGTTAAAGATCGTCAACAAGAAATTAAAGTTAAAGGCGAAAATGAAATCCGTACTTATAACGCACCAGGTACTGCTCGACTTAAAGTTGAAGAAGGTCAATACGTAGAACGTGGTGAAGTTATGACTGAAGGTTCAATTGAACCTAAAGGATTACTAGCTGTTGCAGGCTTAAATGCAACTCAAAGTTACTTACTAAAAGAAGTACAAAAAGTTTACCGTATGCAAGGTGTTGAAATTTCAGATAAACACGTTGAAGTTATGGTTAGACAAATGCTTCGTAAAGTAAGAATTATTGAAGCAGGAGATACTAAACTATTACCAGGTGCATTAGTTGATATTCATACATTCACTGATGCAAACAGAGAAGTATTTGCGACGCGTAAACGTCCAGCAACTGCTAAACCTGTATTACTTGGTATTACGAAAGCATCTCTTGAGACTGAAAGTTTCTTATCAGCTGCTTCATTCCAAGAAACAACAAGAGTACTTACAGATGCTGCTATTAAAGGTAAGCGTGATGACTTACTTGGACTTAAAGAAAATGTTATCATCGGTAAATTGATCCCTGCCGGAACAGGTATGAGAAGATATACTGGTGTTGACTTTGAAAAAGTTGAAAAAGAAGTAGTACCTGAAGAACAAGTTGTGACTGACTAATATATATGGGCTGTTCTAGGTTCCTAGAACAGCTTGTATTTTATTATAAAAACACTTTAAAAATGATTGACTTTATAACTGTGCAATGTTATTATTGTTAAGGTTGATGAAAGCAGACGCTTTGGAGGATATGAAATGTCTAATGAAAAAGCCTTAAGCTTAAATCAAGACAGTTATGTCATTGGTTTAAAACAGACCACTAAAGCATTATTGAAGCATGATGTACGTCAAGTAATCATTGCTCAAGATGTCAATATTCATATTTTGTCGAAAGTGTTATCGATAGCATTTGAGACAGGCGTTCCGATAAGTTATAGTCCTAGTCGACAAGAACTTGGATCACGCTATGGAATAGAAGTTAATGCGACAGTTGTTGCATTGCTTAAATAAATGTGTAAGCTGTGCTTACTATTTTTATTTGACTTAAAATGAACCACCTGGATGTGTGGAATTAAGAAATGAAGAGAGGAGGACATTAAAGATGCCTACTATTAACCAATTAGTACGTAAACCTCGTACTAGCAAAACACAAAAATCAACTGCACCAGCATTAAACAGAGGTTACAATAGCATGAAGAAAAAAATGACTACTGTATACTCTCCTCAAAAACGTGGTGTATGTACTCGTGTAGGAACTATGACACCTAAAAAACCTAACTCAGCTTTACGTAAATATGCTCGTGTTCGTTTATCAAACAACATCGAAGTAAACGCGTATATCCCTGGTATTGGTCACAACTTACAAGAACACAGTGTTGTACTTATTCGTGGTGGACGTGTAAAAGACTTACCTGGTGTGCGTTACCATATCGTACGTGGTGCTTTAGACACTTCTGGTGTTGACGGTCGTATGCAAAGCCGTTCACTTTATGGTGCTAAAAAACCTAAAGCTGCTAAAAAATAATTTGACATTAAATTTCTGTAAATAACAGTTTTTTAAATGACGATAAATCAATTAAACTTTATAATGAGGAAGGAGGATTACGATTATGCCTCGTAAAGGTCCAGTTGCAAAAAGAGATGTTTTACCAGATCCAATTCACAACTCTAAATTAGTAACAAAATTAATCAACAAAATCATGCTTGATGGTAAACGTGGTACTGCTCAAAGAATTCTTTATTCTGCATTCGAACTTGTTCAAGAACGTTCAGGTAAAGATGCTATGGAAGTATTCGATGAAGCTATCAACAACATCATGCCTGTACTTGAAGTTAAAGCTCGCCGTGTAGGTGGTTCAAACTATCAAGTACCTGTAGAAGTACGTCCAGAACGTCGTACTACTTTAGGTTTACGTTGGTTAGTTAACTACGCGCGTCTTCGTGGTGAAAAAACTATGGAAGAGCGTTTAGCTAATGAAATCTTAGATGCTGCCAATAACACTGGTGGTGCTGTTAAGAAACGTGAAGACACTCACAAAATGGCAGAAGCTAACAAAGCGTTTGCTCATTACCGTTGGTAAGATAGAACTTAGAACCCTAAGCGTTAAAATTATAAAGAGGCTTATTTATAGGTCATCTATAGTTTTTTAAACACTTAGGGTATCAAAGTATCTATATAAACAACAACCAAATATCCAATGTTTTGGAAGGAGTAAGAATACTATGGCAAGAGATTTTTCTTTGAAAAACACTCGTAATATCGGTATCATGGCTCACATCGATGCTGGTAAAACTACTACTACTGAACGTATTCTTTATTACACAGGCCGTATCCATAAAATTGGTGAAACACATGAAGGTGCTTCACAAATGGACTGGATGGAACAAGAGCAAGAGCGTGGTATTACAATCACTTCTGCTGCGACTACTGCACAATGGGATGGTCACCGTGTAAACATCATCGATACACCAGGACACGTAGACTTCACAGTTGAAGTTGAACGTTCATTACGTGTACTTGATGGTGCTGTAACTGTTCTTGATGCGCAATCAGGTGTTGAACCTCAAACTGAAACAGTTTGGCGTCAAGCTACAACTTACGGAGTACCTCGTATTGTATTCATTAATAAAATGGACAAAATGGGTGCTAACTTTGAATATTCAGTTGGTACACTACATGAGCGTTTACAAGCAAATGCTCACCCAATTCAGTTACCAATTGGTGCGGAAGACGATTTCAACGCTATTATTGACTTAGTAGAAATGAAATGTTTCCAATACACTAATGACTTAGGTACTGAAATTGACGAAGTTGAGATCCCAGAATCTCACAAACAACAAGCTGAAGAAGCTCGTGAAGCTTTAATTGAAGCTGTTTCTGAATCAAATGACGAATTAATGGAAAAATACTTAGGTGGAGAAGAAATCACAGTTGATGAGCTTAAAGCGGCTATCCGTCAAGCTACTTGTGACGTTGAATTCTACCCAGTATTATGTGGTACAGCATTCAAAAACAAAGGTGTTCAATTAATGTTGGACGCTGTTATTGACTACTTACCATCACCATTAGATGTTAAACCTATTATCGGACATAGAGCTGATAACGAAGATGAAGAAGTAATTGCTAAACCTGATGACTCAGCGCCATTCGCTGCATTAGCGTTTAAAGTAATGACTGACCCATTCGTAGGTAAATTAACATTCTTCCGTGTTTATTCAGGTACAATGGAATCTGGTTCATACGTAAGAAACTCTACTAAAGGTAAACGTGAACGTGTAGGTCGTATCCTACAAATGCACGCTAACTCTCGTGAAGAGATTTCTACTGTATATTCTGGTGACATTGCAGGTGCTGTTGGTCTTAAAGATACTGGTACTGGTGATACTTTATGTGATGAAAAAGATAACATTATCTTAGAATCAATGGAATTCCCAGAACCTGTTATTCACTTATCTGTTGAGCCTAAATCTAAAGCTGACCAAGATAAAATGACTAACGCATTAGTTAAATTACAAGAAGAAGATCCAACATTCCATGCACACACTGACCATGAAACTGGACAAGTTATCATCGGTGGTATGGGTGAATTACATCTTGATATCTTAGTAGACCGTATGAAACGTGAATTCAAAGTAGAATGTACTGTTGGTGCTCCAATGGTATCTTACCGTGAAACGTTCAAAGAATCTGCACAAGTTCAAGGTAAATTCTCTCGTCAATCAGGTGGACGTGGACAATATGGTGATGTTCATATTGAATTCACACCTAACGAACAAGGTGGCGGCTTCGAATTCGAAAATGCTATCGTCGGTGGTGTAGTTCCTCGTGAATACATTCCATCAGTTGAAGCTGGTCTTAAAGATGCTATGGAAAACGGTGTATTAGCTGGATATCCATTAGTTGACGTTAAAGCTAAACTATATGATGGTTCATATCATGATGTCGATTCATCTGAAATGGCCTTCAAAGTTGCTGCGTCATTAGCACTTAAAGAAGCAGCTAAAAAATGTAACCCTGTAATCTTAGAGCCAATGATGAAAGTTGAAATCGTTATGCCTGAAGAATACATGGGAGACATCATGGGTGACGTAACAAGTCGTCGTGGACGTGTTGAAGGTATGGAAGCACGCGGTAACGCTCAAGTTGTTCGTGCATTTGTTCCACTTTCAGAAATGTTCGGTTACGCTACAAACTTACGTTCTAACACTCAAGGTCGTGGTACTTATACTATGGTATTTGACCACTACGAAGAAGTTCCTAAATCAATTTCTGAAGAAATTATCAAGAAAAACAAAGGTGAATAATACATTCGCTTTAATAAATTGATTTTTTCATCAAAATGATTTATAAATTAACTATAGGTTATCCTCATGATGGTGAGTAACCATCATGAGGCTTAAATAAAAAATAATTTTTAATATGAATAGGAGAGATTTCATAATGGCTAAAGAAAAATTTGATCGCTCAAAAACACATGCCAATATTGGTACTATCGGTCACGTTGACCATGGTAAAACTACTTTAACAGCTGCTATCGCAACTGTATTAGCAAAACGTTCTGGTGACGGAGAAGCTCGTTCTTACGACCAAATCGATAACGCTCCAGAAGAAAAAGAACGTGGTATTACAATCAATACTTCACACATCGAATATGAAACTGAAAAACGTCACTATGCGCACGTTGACTGCCCAGGACACGCTGACTATGTTAAAAACATGATCACTGGTGCTGCTCAAATGGACGGCGGTATCTTAGTAGTATCTGCTGCTGACGGTCCAATGCCTCAAACTCGTGAGCACATTCTTTTATCACGTAACGTAGGTGTTCCTGCATTAGTAGTATTCTTAAACAAAGTTGACATGGTTGACGATGAAGAATTATTAGAATTAGTTGAAATGGAAGTTCGTGACTTATTATCTGAATATGACTTCCCAGGCGACGACGTTCCTGTAATTGCTGGTTCAGCATTAAAAGCATTAGAAGGCGACGAAGCTTACGAAGACAAAATCATGGAATTAATGGAAGCTGTTGATACATTCATTCCAACTCCAGAACGTGACTCTGACAAACCATTCATGATGCCAGTTGAGGACGTATTCTCAATCACTGGTCGTGGTACTGTTGCTACAGGCCGTGTTGAACGTGGTCAAATCACTGTTGGTGAAGAAGTTGAAATCATCGGTTTAACTGAAGAATCTTCTAAAACAACTGTAACTGGTGTTGAAATGTTCCGTAAATTATTAGACTTCGCTGAAGCTGGAGATAACATCGGTGCATTATTACGTGGTGTTGCTCGTGAAGACGTTAACCGTGGTCAAGTATTAGCTAAACCAGGTTCAATCACACCTCACACTAAATTCAAAGCTGAAGTTTATGTATTATCTAAAGACGAAGGTGGACGTCATACTCCATTCTTCACAAACTACCGCCCACAATTCTATTTCCGTACTACTGACGTAACTGGTGTAGTTAACTTACCAGAAGGTACTGAAATGGTTATGCCTGGCGACAACGTTGAAATGGACGTTGAATTAATTTCACCAATCGCTATTGAAGACGGTACTCGTTTCTCAATCCGTGAAGGTGGACGTACAGTTGGATCAGGCGTTGTTACAATCATCGAAGCTTAATTCGATATTGAACAAACTTGATTAAACAAAATAAAAGCCGAGACATTAAGTTGTCTCGGTTTTTTTATTGCTTATTTTTCTAATTCATCACTATGTTCAATAATAGATAAGAATAATTTGACGCTATTTTGTAATGCTTGTTCATCTAAATCGAATTTTGGATGGTGATGCGGATAAGTCGCTTTAAGTGCTTCGTTACCTACACCAGTAAAGAAATATGTTCCTGGAACATGTTGTAAGAAATAACCAACATCTTCGCCACCTAAAGAAGGAGGGAAATCGAAAGCTTCTTCAACTGAATCAATTTCGGATGCAAGTTTTTTAGCCCATTCTGTTTCTTTCTCATGATTTACTACTGGTGGATAGCCATCGTGATATTTCAAATGACATTTAACACCATAACTTGATTCGATACCGTTTAATATACCGTTCAAACGTTCTTTAATTTGATCTTTAACGTATGGTAAATACGTTCTAATAGTGCCTGATAATTGAACCTTATCCGCGATAACATTGAATGCATTACCACCTTTAAATGTACCGAACGTTACGACAGCCGATTCTAATGGATCTACTGTTCTTGAAACGATACTTTGTGCTTGGACAATCAATGAAGATGCAGCAACGATTGGATCTTTAGCTAGTTGAGGCATAGCACCATGTCCGCCTAGTCCTTGTATATCAATTTCAAATGAATCTGCTGCAGCATATGCTGGTCCAGAACAAAATCCAACTTTATTTGCGTCAATATGACTTGCTGTATGTGTTCCGAAGACATAATCCACACCATCGAGTGCACCAGCTTCTACCATCGCTTTAGCGCCACCAGGAAGTGACTCTTCAGCATGTTGATGGATTAACACGACATTCCCATGAATATCTTGCTCGTGCTTTTTAAGTATTTTTGCAGTGATAAGTAAACTTGCTGTATGCGCATCATGACCACAAGCATGCATCACACCATCGACTTTAGATTTATAAGGTACATCTTTCTCGTCTTGAATAGGCAATGCATCAAAATCAGCTCTTAATGCAATCGTTGGGCCTTCATGTCCACCTTTAATATAACCTAATAAGCCATTACCACCGACATCTCTTTTAACTTCAATTCCAAGGTTTTCAAGATAATCAGCTATGTATTTCTTTGTATTTTCTTCTTGAAAAGAAAGTTCGGGATGCTGATGTAAATGTCTTCTAATTTCTATTAATTCATCCATGTATTGATTAACTTCAGTCGTTAATGTCATGAATATCATTCCTTTCCATAAACTTAAATGTTGTGAGTAAGAAGATGCGTACAGCGTTTATTAAGCCTTGCTCATCAATATCAAACTTTGGATGGTGATGAGGGAAGTCAGCTTTGAAATGCTCGTTCCTCGTGCCTGTATAGAAAAATGCACCTGGAACACGCTGTTGATAATAAGAAAAATCTTCTCCACCTAAACTTGCTTCTAATTCTACGAGTTCTTCAACGCTATCAATTTCTTTAGTCGCTTCTAATATAAGATCAGTTTCACGTTCCGTGTTAATGACAGGGGGATACCCCTTACTATATTTCAAGTCGTAAGTAACGTCGGTAGAAGTCGCAATGCCTTCTAATACTTTCTTAAAGCCTTCTATGACACTATTTTGTGTATCTGAGTCGAAAGTTCTAATCGTTCCACCAATTTTGCATGTATCTGGTATGACATTATTCGTTTCTCCAGCATTGAACATTGTAATGGATAAAACGGCAGGAGAGAGTGCACTTGTTTTACGTGAAACAATGTATTGTAAATCGTTACATAATTGTATACCTGCAGCGAGTGGATCAATTAATTGATCTGGATGAGCAGCATGTCCACCTCTACCTTTCAAAGTAATCCAGAAGTCATCCGGAATACCTGTCGTTGTACCGTATTTATAGCCGATTTTACCAACATCTAAATGACTAGATACATGTTGCCCGATAATCGCATCAACGCCTGTTAAACACCCATCAGCAATCATTTGAATAGCACCACCAGGATCGACTTCTTCAGCATGTTGGTGAATAAAGACAACGCGACCATTAATTTCATCTTTATGTTCAGATAAAATTTTCGCAGTCATTAATAATACAGCCGTATGGGCATCGTGACCACAAGCGTGCATGACACCATCAACAGTTGATTTGTAAGGTACTTCCTTTTCATCTTGGATAGGTAATGCATCAAAATCAGCTCTAATCGCTAATGTAGGACCTTCTTTATCTTTGTTTAATGTACCTACAACACCACGTCCTCCAACGCCTTCACGAACGTCAATGCCTAACTCTCTTAAGTAATGTGCAATATAAGCAGGTGTCTTCACTTCTTCAAAAGATAATTCTGGATTCATATGTAAATATCTTCTGATTTCAATCATTTCATCATAATAGTCTTCAACTTTTTGTAATAAAATATTTTTCATTCTTATAGAACACCTTCTATCTCAAGTACTTGAATAAACATTTGTGTCGTCGTCTTCATTGCTTCCTCATCTAAATCAAACATAGGGTGATGATGAGGGGCAGTTGAGCCTTTATCTTCATTACCACTACCTGTTAGGAAGAAACAACCTGGACGATTAAGTAAGTAGTATGAGAAATCTTCACCTATCATCATAGGAGGGATGTCTTCATAAGTTAAATCTAAGCGCTCAGCAGCTTCTTTAACCACTTCATATTGTTCTTCATGGTTGACGACTGTAGGATAGCCTCTACGGTATTCAAAGTCATAAGTCGCGTTATTGGCTAAACAAATTCCTTTTAGGACACGTTCAAGCTCAGCTTCTATTGTGTCTTTAACTTCTGGTTTAAACGTTCTAACAGTACCCGCTAAAGTAGCCGTATCACTTATAACATTAAATGCAGTACCCGCATCTACTTTCCCAACTGTAATCACACCTCGATCTATTGGGTCTAAGTTTCGAGAAATGATTTTTTGGATGCTAGAAATGTATTCAGCAACGATTACAATTGGATCGATTGATGTATGAGGTTTAGCACCGTGACCACCTTTACCTTGAATGGTCACTTCAAAGTAGTCAGGTGATGCCATCATTTCATTAGGACGTGTCTTAATTGAAGATGTTTCATGACCACTCCAAAAATGGTTTCCATAAACTTTATCCACACCTTCTAATGCACCATCATCAACCATTGGGCTAGCACCACCAGGACTTAATTCTTCAGCATATTGAAAAATAAAAACAACATTCCCTTTAAGCAAATGTTGATGTTCATGCAGTATTTCACAGAATGTTAAGAGTGTAGCGGTATGACCGTCATGACCACAAGCATGCATTACACCATCAACAGTCGATTTATAAGGTACGTCTTTTTCATCTTGAATAGGTAAAGCATCAAAGTCAGCGCGAAATGCGATCGTTTGACCAGGTTCATTCCCTTTTAATTTAGCGACAATACCACGTTCCCCGACTGGCGCTTTAATCTCTAATTTATCTAGTTTCTTTAATTCAGATAAAATAAAATCATGAGTTTTTTCCTCATGATAGGATAGTTCAGGATTTTTATGCATATATCTTCTGATGTCTACAAGTCGATCGAATTTTTTATCTACTTCTTCTTTCCAATTAACCATTAATAAACCTTCTTTCAGTTCTTTAAAAATATAATATGATAATTGTAGCAAAATTTATAGAAAATTTAAACAATTCAATTTAAGATGATAACGCTTAATTCTTTGATTTTGATGTGTTATGATTGAGAAAAAGTGCTAAAGGAGAAGGTTTAAATGGTACAAACATTAGATTCATTCTTACAAACAAATTTAAATGAATTAAAAGACAATGGCCTATATAACGAGATTGATGTCGTTGAAGGTGCAAATGGTGCTGAGATTACAATTGGAGGTAAAAATTACATTAACTTATCTTCAAATAACTATCTTGGATTAGCAACAGATGAAGATTTAAAGAAAGCTGCTAAAGATGCGATAGATTCTCACGGTGTAGGTGCGGGGGCAGTACGTACAATTAACGGTACATTAGACTTACACAGAGAACTTGAAGAAACTTTAGCTCAGTTCAAAGGTACTGAAAGTGCAATTGCATACCAATCAGGCTTTAACTGTAACATGGCTGCTATTTCAGCTGTTATGAATAAAAATGATGCAATCTTATCTGATGAATTAAACCATGCTTCAATTATTGATGGTTGTCGTCTATCTAAAGCAAAAATTATTCGTGTTAATCACTCAGATATGGATGATTTAAGAGCGAAAGCTAAAGAAGCGGTTGAATCAGGTCAATATAATAAAGTTATGTACATTACAGATGGCGTATTCTCAATGGATGGAGACGTAGCAAAATTACCTGAAATTGTAGAAATTGCTGAAGAATTTGGTTTAATCACATATGTTGATGACGCGCATGGTTCTGGTGTAATGGGTAAAGGCGCAGGAACAGTTAAACATTTCGGACTTCAAGACAAAATTGATTTCCAAATCGGAACACTATCAAAAGCAATTGGTGTTGTAGGTGGTTATGTAGCTGGTACTAAAGATTTAATCGACTGGTTAAAAGTTGCTTCAAGACCATTCTTATTCTCAACTTCATTAGCACCTGGGGATACTAAAGCTATTACAGAATCAGTTAAAAAATTAATGGCTTCTACAGAATTACATGATAAATTATGGGATAACGCTAATTACTTAAAAGAAGGCTTAAAAGCAAAAGGCTTCGATATTGGTCATTCAGAAACACCAATTACACCTGTAATTATCGGTGAAGAGAAAAAAGCTCAAACATTTAGTAAGAAATTAATGGACGAAGGTGTGTATGCGAAAGCAATCGTATTCCCAACAGTTCCAAGAGGTACAGGCCGTGTAAGAAACATGCCAACAGCCGCTCATACAAAAGAACAACTAGATCAAGCAATTGATATTTATGAAAAAATAGGTAAAGAATTAGGATTACTATAATTAATATTTCATCAAGCGCATGGGACAAATGAAAACGTCCCATGCGCTTTTAATTTATAGCGATTGAGGCGATAGTTAGTAACAAAACTTGCGGGTTTTGTAATTAAGGGAGCTGTTAGTAACAAAACTCTGTACTTTTGTAATTAAGGGAGCCGTTAGTAACAAAACTCTGTACTTTTGTAACGAAACGTACCGTAACTAACATTTTATTCTCAACTTATGTATTACAATACGATTGTTTTTTGTATTAGGTAACTTTATTTATCTTTCTAATGTACTTCTGAAGTATACAAAACGATAAAAATATAGTAAAATATCATTGAAGAAAGCGTTTTTGTCTTTCTTGTGCGTACAAATGAACATTTCAACAATACAGGAGGATTTAAAATGAAAAAGATAATAATCACTGGGGCGTTAGGACAAATAGGGACAGAATTAGTTATAAAGTTAAGAAATAAATATGGTAATGAAAATGTATTAGCGACTGATATTAGAGAACCAGAAAGTGACAGCGAAATTAATAATGGACCATTTGAAATTTTAGATGTTACAGATCAAGAAAGATTTCATGAATTAGTTAAAAATTTCAATGCAGATACTTTAATGCATATGGCGGCATTACTTTCAGCAACTGCTGAAAAGAATCCACTATTCGCTTGGAATTTAAATATGGGTGGATTAGTGAATGCACTTGAAATAGCACGTGAATTCGATATGCAATTCTTCACACCAAGTTCAATCGGTGCGTTTGGACCAAATACACCTAAAGATATGACTCCACAAGTTACTATTCAAAGACCAACTTCAATGTATGGTGTAAACAAAGTAGCTGGGGAATTATTATGTGACTATTACTACACGAAATTTGGCGTAGATACTAGAAGTATGAGATTTCCTGGGTTAATCTCTTACGTTAAAGAACCAGGTGGCGGTACAACAGACTATGCAGTGGAAATTTATTTCAAAGCTATCAGAGAAGGAAGATACGATAGCTATATTGATAAAGGTACATTTATGGATATGATGTTCATGGATGATGCTATTGATGCAATCATTAAATTGATGGAAGCGGATAGTTCACGATTAATTAACCGTAATGCATATAATGTGAGCGCAATGAGCGTTGATCCTGAAACAATTAAAGCAGCTATCCAAAAACATATGCCTGATTTCGAATTAGGTTATGATGTGGATCCAGAAAGACAAGCAATTGCTGATAGCTGGCCAAATTCTATTGATTCAACTTGCGCGAAAGAAGAGTGGGACTTCTCACCAACTTATGATTTAGAAAAAATGACTTCATTAATGCTTAAAGCTATTGAAGAAAAAGATAATTTAGCTAAACAGTAATTTTATTGTGTATATTTTTTAAATTTTCCAAAAATTCATTGAATAACGCCTCTATGACTGATATACTTGATAACATTAATTATTAATTAGCCTAGGAGGAATCATTATGACAGAAACATTTTACGTAGAAAAGCGTGAACAGCTTAAAGAGAAACCGGATTTTTCAAATTTGGTCTTTGGCGAAATCTTTACTGATTATATGCTATCTATGTCATATAAACAGGGTGAAGGCTGGTCAGAGCCTAAAATAATTCCATATGGGCCGATTACGTTGTCACCAAGTGCGCAAGGGCTTCATTATGGACAAACAGTGTTCGAAGGAATGAAAGCATATAAAGATGGTGATGAAGTTACGTTATTCAGACCTGACCAAAATTTCAAGCGAATTAATTTATCTTTAAAAAGACTTGAAATGCCTCAAATCGATGAAGAAAAAGTGTTGAACGGTTTAATTCAACTTATTGATTTAGAGCGCGATTGGATTCCAAGTGGAGAAGGTCAATCTTTATATGTTAGACCATTTGTATATGCAACTGAACCATACTTAGGTGTGCGTTCTTCTACGGACTACGAATTTTTAGTAATACTTTCTCCAGTAGGCGCTTATTACGGTGATGATCAAATGAAACCAACAAGTATATATGTTGAAGATGAATATGTACGTGCTGTAAGAGGTGGCGTTGGATTTGCTAAATGTGGTGGTAACTACGCAGCAAGTTTAATCGCGCAAACACGTGCTAATGAACTAGGATTTGATCAAGTATTATGGTTAGACGGCGTTGAACAAAAATACATCGAAGAAGTCGGAAGTATGAATATATTCTTCGTCATCGATGGTAAAGTTGTGACACCTGAGTTGAATGGTAGTATTTTACCAGGTATTACGCGTAAAACAGTTCTCGAACTTGCTCGAGAGTTAGGTTATGAAACTGAAGAGAAACGATTATCTATTGATGATATTATAAATGCTCATCATGACGGTCGTTTAACAGAAATTTTCGGGACAGGAACTGCAGCCGTTATTTCTCCAGTAGGATTCCTAAAATACGAAGAAGCTGAAATTACAATTAATAATAATGAAATCGGTCCGGTTACTCAAACGTTATTTGATGAATATACAGCAATCCAAACAGGTAAGAAAGAAGATAAACATGGTTGGAGAGTTGTTGTAGGACAAGAAAGCCACATTGAAATTGTGTAAATAAATTCAATAATAAGAAAAGAGTCTGAGACAGTATCTGTAGCAGGCTCTTTTTTAAAGGAGTAAAGTGATGATTAAATGGTTATTATTTGATAAAGATGGGACATTGCTTAAGTTTGATGAAACATGGTCTGAAATATCACTTGTGATGATCGATCGTTTTGTTGAGAAATATCATATAGAGCAGAAACAAGCATTACAAGAAGCGTTAGGATATGTAGACGGACAATTTCTATCAAGTGGTATATTAGCATCAGGAACATTAGCTGATATCGTACGTGTGTTTACACAATTTGAAGAAAATGCTGATCCAAAAGAAATTGAAGACTGGACAGTACAATTAAGCAAAGATTTAATCGCAGAGTACGAACCAGAAACGATCGTTATAGAAGGAATGGTAGAAACATTAACCGCATTTAAAGAGAAATCATACCAAATCGCAATTATAACAAGTGATGATATCGACGGGACAAATCGATTTATTCAAGATGCAGGTGTAGGTCATTTAATAGATGAAAAAATAACTGCATCTATTAACGGTTACCAAAAGCCAAATCCAAAAATGGTAGAAGACTTTTATGAAAAATGGAACGTATCACCAGACGAAATTGTGATTATAGGCGATACACCAACAGACATACAAATGGGTAAGAATGCACACTTCAAGAAAGTTATTGGCGTTCTGAGCGGTACAGGTAATAAAGAAGATTTATCAGATGCAGACTTTATTTATCAAGATATTAATGAATTTTACGCACAAGAAGCGGAATGGAGTAAATAAAATAAATGGCCATAAATATGCTTATAACAGCATGTTTATGGCCTTTTTATTATTTCACGCGTGTATCGATTGAACGGTGTGTTTCAATCACATGCGCAATTTTATCTATAATATGGTTAATGGAATCTGGATCTTCATATAAGTCATAGTCGTTAATATTTACACGTACAACTGGACATTCTGTAAAGTTGTTAATCCAATTATCGTAACGTGAGAATAATTTTTTCCAATATGCTTCATCTGTTTCGATTTCCATTTGACGTCCACGTCTTTGGATACGTTGAATGACGTCGTTATAGTCACATTCTAAATAGATTAATGCGTCTGGTTTAGGGAAGTAAGGTGTCATAACCATTGCTTCAAATAATTCTCTATACGTCGCATAATCTTCTTCAGTCATTGTGCCTTGTTCTTCGTGCATTTTAGCAAATATATCAACGTCTTCATATATTGAACGGTCTTGAATAAATCCGCCACCATATTCGAACATTCTCTTTTGTTCTTTAAAGCGTTCTGCTAAAAAGTAAATTTGTAGATGGAAGCTCCAACGTTCAAAGTCGTGATAAAATTTTTCTAAATAAGGGTTGTTATCGACTTTTTCAAAAGAAGTCTTGAAGTTTAGTCGTTCGCTAAGTGCTTGTGTTAAAGATGATTTTCCAACACCAACAGTACCAGCAATTGTGATGATAGCATCATTTGGTATGACTTTATTTGTCATGTATAATCTCTCCAATCAAAGGTTGTAATAAGTTTAAGACTTGTTGATAATCTGCGGTGTTATTCACGAAATCTAAATGAGAAGTATCGATTTGAATAGCATCAATTTCGTTTTTTACTTCTTCATAAAATTGATTATAGTCACGTTTAAGTTGAGCTAAATAATCATTTTCAATTTGAGTTTCGTACGATCTATTTCGATGGGCAATTCGTTGTTGAAGTACTTCGAGGGATGCATCGAGAAAGATAATTTGGTCAGGCATGCGAATATCTTCAGTTAAGATATCATAAATTCTACTAAATTTATCAAATTCAGTTTCATTTAATGTGTTTTTAGCGAAAATCTTATTTTTAAAGATATGATAGTCGCTCACAATACCATTAATATTTTCTAAATCGGTTAACTGTTTGTAACGATGACACAAGAAGAACATTTCGGTTTGAAAGCTCCATTTAGAAATATCGTCATAAAAATCACTTAAATATGGATTCTCATCAACAATTTCAAATTCTTCAGTGTAATGGAGCGCTTCAGCAAGCTTTTTCGTTAAAGAGCTTTTCCCGACGCCGATTGGTCCTTCAATTGCGATAAAGGTTTTTTTCATATATATCTCTCCAGATGTTAAAATAGACATACCTATTCTATCACAAATTAAACGGAGTGAAATGTGACGTGCATGAAAAATATATGAAACTTGCAATTGAAGAAGCAAAAAAAGCTTGGGCAATGGATGAAGTACCGATTGGCGCAATAATTGTTTATAAAGATGAAGTAATTGGCAGAGGGCATAATTTAAGAGAACATGATCAAAGTCCTGTAGCGCACGCTGAGATGATTGCGATACAAGAAGCGGCCAAGCACCTTAATTCATGGCGTCTTGAAGAGACAACATTATATGCTACGTTAGAGCCTTGTGTGATGTGTTCAGGCGCTATTGTTATGAGTAGAATTCCTCATGTCGTATACGGCGCGACAGATTTAAAAGGCGGTTGTAGTGGTAGCTTAATGAATTTAATAGAAGATACACGATTCAATCATCGGGCTACAGTTGAAAGAGGGATACTCGAACAAGAATGTGGTGACATGTTACGAACATTTTTTAAGGAAAAAAGGATTTTAAAAAAACAAATTAAGCAGAATAATACAGATTCATAGAGATTATTACGGTTATTTGTTAAAATTTATGTTGAATATAAAGAAAAGAGGTTACTTTCATGATTAAGTTAATCGCAACAGATATGGATGGTACTTTATTAAACGCTGCACATGAAGTTTCTAATGAAAATTATGAAGCAATAAAGTATGCACAATCTAAAGGGATAACTGTCGTTATAGCTACGGGTAGAGCATTTTATGAAGCAAACAGTCCAATTGAAAAAACAGATTTAACATTACCATATATTTGTTTGAATGGTGCAGAAGTAAGAGATGAAGAATTCAACATCGTTCATACATCTAAATTAACACGTCCATTAATCAACAAAATCACAGGCGTCTTAAATAAAGAAGATATTTATTATCAAGTATATACAAACTTCGGTATATATACAGAAGACCCAGAAAAAGATTTAGAAATCTACGTTGATATCGCTGAAAAAGCAGGTCAAAAAGCAGATGTTAAAAAAATTCGTGCCAACATTCAAAGTAGAATTGACAACGGTACTTTAAAAACGGTTGATAGCTACGATGAAATCGAAAATAGACCAGGCGAAATCATTTTGAAAATATTAGCATTCGCGAGTGACTTATCTAAAATTGATAGAGCCAAAGCTGAAATTTCTGAATCAAAAAGTTTAGCTGTATCTTCATCATCAAGAGGGAATATCGAAATTACACATTCAGATGCTCAAAAAGGTATCGCTTTAGAAGAAATCGCAAATCAATTAAACATCCCAATGTCAGATGTAATGGCAATTGGTGATAATTTAAATGACGTTTCTATGTTAGAAAAAGCAGGCTATGCAGTTGCCATGGAAAATGGTGCGCCCGAAGTTAAAGAGATAGCAGATTATGTTACAGACACTAATGAACACAGTGGCGTAGGTAAAGCGATTATACATGCACTCAAAGATTATGACCGCTAAAACATCGTCCAAAAGAATGATTTTTCTATAAATTTAAATTCATACTTTTTTTGTATGTTATAATGGTCGGTAATGATAATCATTAAAATTTTGAGGTGACAACATTGAAAGTATTACTTATTGTAGGTAGCGCAAAACAATATTCACATACACATGCACTAGCACAATTTGTTCGAGGTAATTTAGAAGAACAAGGTGCAGAAGTAACATTGTTTGATTTATATGATAAACCAATACCGTTTTTAGATGTATCAGGCAAGCATTTAAATGACGAACGCGTTAAAGATAATGTAAATGAATTACGTGAGAAAGCTGAAGAAGCCGATGCAATTATTATCGGTACACCAAATTATCACGGTTCATATTCAGGTATACTGAAAAATGCATTAGATCATTTAACGATGGATCAATTTAAAATGAAACCAGTTGGCTTAATATGTAACAGTGGTGGTATGCGCAGTACAGAACCATTATCACATTTACGTATTATTATGAGAAACTTATTAGGTATTGCTGTGCCAGTTCAAATCTCAACACAAGATGCAGACTATGGTAAAACAGAAGACGGCACATATTATGTAGATGTAGATGATATTAAATTACGCGTTAAATTATTTACAGAACAAATCACAAAATTAATACAAAATAACCCATGGATTGAAACAGAAGAAGTAAATTCATAATAAGAGGAGAGCAACAGCTTAGGCTGTTGCTCTTTTCTTTATAGAGAAAGGTGGAAATGTCGGGATGGGAGTGGGAAATATGGACCGATACGAAAAATTATCGGTCCAGAAACAGGAAATATGGACCGATAAAAAAATTTATCGACCCGAAAACGAGCCTACCACCCCATATAACATCACAATCCACCATAATAATGTATAATTACCTTAATGCAATAATAAGTGATTTTGATAACTTGATGATCAAGCATTAATAGGAGGTATTACTATGGAATATTCAATAAAGAGAATACCTGGCAATGAAGATTTACAAAAGTTATATTTAAGTGTCGGTTGGGATGTATATGTAAAGAATAATGAAGATATGACTGTGCTTTTAAAAAATGCATGTTACTTTGTAACTGTATGGGATAATGATCATTTAGTTGGATTGACTAGAGTTATTAGTGATGACCATTCAATTGCATATGTACAAGATATTCTTATAGATCCTGATTATCAAGGTAATGGAATAGGTAGCAAACTTTTAAATATGATTAAAGAACGATTTAATCATGTCAGACAAGTTGTATTAATGACGGATACATCAGAAAAGACTATCAATTTTTATGAAAAGAATGAGTTATTGTCATTAGATAAGTATGGCTGTACTGCTTTCATGAAGATCAACCAATAGCCCTCCCGTATCCACAAACAAAAAAACGGACCGACTGTTCTACGTCGGTCCGTTCTCTATTTAAATTACTTAGTATATTTTAATCTTGCGAATGCGTCGTGTTGATGTATAGATTCTTCATTTCGGCATTCGATCTCGAATCCTTGAATCCATTCTAATTCTACTAAATCAGCTGCTACTAATCTAATTAAATCTTCTACAAATCTTGGATTCTCATATGCTCTTTCTGTAACGGCTTTTTCGTCTGTTCGTTTCAAGATTGGGTATAACATTGAACTTGCGTTAGCCTCCATACCGTCTAATACAATATCTTTGTAGTTATCTGGTAGGCTTACTTCTGGATCTAAATCAATTAGGACTGTGATAATACCACGCTGATTATGAGCTGAGTATTCACTAATTTCTTTAGAACATGGGCATAACGTTGTTACAGGTACTTCTATACCTAAAGATTTCTTTGTTATTTTATCTTCTGAAACGGATAAGATATATCTAATATCTGCATGACCGACTGCCTTTTGGTTTGTAACTGGGCTAAAGCGGTTAAAGAACCATTTTGCTGTTACATCTACTGATGCAGTATTTTGAATCATTGCAGTTTGTAGTGTATTTAATAATGTTGTTAAATGATCGAAATCTAGTTTCACACCGTTATCATAATGTTTTTCAACACTTTCGATAATACGGCTCATATTAATACCTTTTTCGTCTTGATTTAAACTTGTTGAAAATTCGAAGTTTCCAACTGTTTGAAAATCATCAATTCTTACAGGGTAAATTAAGTTCTTGATACCAACATGTTCAATTTCGAACAGGAAATCTTTCTTAGAGCTTTGTAAATCAGGCATCTTTTCTTTTTCAGTTGGCTTCGTACCTTTAATAGGGTCAACTGAACCGAAATATTTCCAGCGCGCTTCACGTGTTGATAAATCTAATTGTGTCATTCACATTGCCTCCACTATCTATTCAATATGATATGTCCAGAAATGTTCTGTCTTCATCCACATATCTTTAGCCGCTTCACCTTCTTGAGTATTTGAAGCAAGGTTTTGTAACATTGGACCTGTTTGAGACGCATGAGCTTTAAGGACTTTCATCTTGCGTTCTTCGTATCCAGTAATATCTATATTAATATCCGGTTCTCCTAAATCGCTGTATGTGTCATTACTAAATGCCACAAGGTGTAATTTAGGTCTTGCTGATGCTTCCATACGACTGACTGTTCTTACAACTGATTCTGCAGTTGCTTCATGGTCAGGGTGAACGGAATAACCAGGATAGAATGAAATAATCAATGATGGGTTAAGTTCATCTATTAATGATTTTACCATATTATCTAATTCATCTTTAGGTTCAAATTCGATTGTTTTATCTCTATAGCCCATTTTTCTTAAATCCGTGATACCGATCGCTTCAGCTGCTGCATCTAATTCACGTTCTCTTATAAATGGTAAAGATTCACGTGTAGCAAAAGGTGGGTTACCTAGGTTACGGCCCATCTGTCCTAACGTTAAACATGCGTAAGTTACTGGTGTACCATTGTCCACGAACTTACTTAATGTACCAGATGTTCCAAATGCTTCGTCGTCTGGATGTGGAAAAATAACTAATACTTGTCTTTCGTCATTCATTGTATTCACCTCTTAATCCTTGAAAGGATTGCTACTAATTTCTAAAGTTGCAGCAAGTTGTCCTTCGTAATTTAGTCCCGCTATTAATAGTTCGTTATTTTCAGTTACTTCATAATGTGTTAATCCTTGAACATAAACCCAACCGTTGTTGTCTAATTTTAAACCAACACGATAAGGTTCTTTATTACCGCCCGTTAAATGTGCGTGTGTAAAAGTAACTTGAATATTTCTTAAAAATGTACCAGCATTAAATACTTTGCTATCAAAATGGTTTGCATAAGCACCATTTGTTGTTTCTACATGGAGATAAACTGGCTTATTTTCATATTCCGATATTAGTGATTGTACTTGATCTACTTGAATTAATTCCATGCCTTTCACTCCTCATAGTATATACTTTACTATTCTACTAAATTCTTGAGTAAATTTATATACATTCTGCTCACAAGTTATGATTTATTGTCTTGAAGTATGACATCTCTCGTATGCTGATAAAGATTCATATTATCTTGTCGCTCTAACAACATATAACTGACAACATCAATCAAGAAATGTGCTGAAATTTGTGTGTTAATAAATTGTTTATCGTTCACTCTCGTTTGATCAATCGTCATGATGACAATGTCAGAATAAGCAGTCAGTTCACTGCCAGCATAGTTTGTAATCGCAATAACAGTTGCCCCTTGAGATTTCGCAATTTTAGCAGCATTAATCAGTTCTTCTGTCTTGCCACTATTAGAAAAAGCAATTAACGCATCATTTCTATCTAATAGCGAAGCACCAATTTTCATTTGATGCGCATCAGTTACAGAACTTCCAGCTATGCCCATTCTCATCGTTCGATAATAGAATTCAGTTGCCGTTAAACCAGAACTCCCTAAACCTGCAAAAAGTGTTTGTCGACTATTAGTCAAAATATCAATCAGTTGATTAATTTTATCATTAGATATAAATTCACCAGTTTGTTGTATAAGCGTTTGATGATATTCATGGATTCTTTTAATGAGCGGAACGTTTTGAATATCCGTCTTCTCATAAGTTTGTTGAATATTGAACTTCATATCTTGAAAATGTTGATAGTTCAATTTATGACTAAATCTTGTAATGCTAGAAGTTGATACACCAATTGCATAAGCTAAAGAAGTAATTGTTGAAAAATGATCACCAACTGGATGATCGAGTATAAATCTAGCAATCTTTTCATCGGACTTTGTGAAAAGGTATGAAAATTGTTGAATACGATTTTCAAAATTCATGAAGGACACCTCAATTTATAGAATAAATAACATTATAATTGAAAATATTTTTCAAAACAAATAATAAAGTTGACTATAATTTTCATGGTGTTATATTTAGGGTAAATAGGGAGGTAGGTGTTCGAATGAGTAAAATTTTTGATAAAGCACAGCAATTCGGGAAATCATTTATGTTACCCATAGCAATTTTACCTGCAGCAGGGTTGTTATTAGGTATCGGTGGTGCTTTAAGTAATCCAAACACAATTAAAGCATATCCGATTTTAGACGTAGATTTATTACAGTATATATTTATTTTGATGTCATCAGCGGGGAATATCGTTTTTGCGAATTTACCAGTATTATTCGCAATCGGGGTTGCGATAGGCTTGGCAAGAAGTGATAAAGGTACAGCAGGTTTAGCAGCAATGTTAGGATTCTTAATTATGAATGCGACGATGAACGCATTATTAACGATTACGGATAATGTTGCAGCACCAGAAGCATTAGCTAAAGCAGGACAAGGTATGGTACTTGGTATTCAAACTGTCGAAACAGGTGTGTTCGGTGGGATTATCGTCGGTATTATGACTGCCATGCTACACAATAAATATAACAAAATCACATTGCCACCGTTCTTAGGGTTCTTTGGTGGATCAAGATTCGTACCGATTGTAACGTCAATTGCGTCAATCGTACTAGGTGTTATTTTGTTCTTTGTTTGGCCAACGATTCAAGGTTGGATATTCAATGCGGGTGGTCTTGTTAATAAAACAGGAGTCATCGGGACGTTTATTTATGGATTTATATTACGTATGCTTGGGCCATTTGGCTTACATCATATATTCTACTTACCATTCTGGCAAACTGCACTTGGTGGTACGATGGAAATCAACGGGAAAATTATACAAGGGACTCAAAATATCTTCTTCGCACAATTAGGAGATGCAGATTTAACACATTATTATTCAGGTATTTCAAGATACATGTCTGGTCGTTTTATTACAATGATGTTCGGTTTGCTTGGTGCAGCTTTAGCAATTTACCACACAGCTAAACCAGAGAAGAAAAAAGTAGTAGGTGGCTTAATGCTTTCTGCAGCATTAACATCATTCTTAACAGGTATTACTGAACCACTTGAATTTAGTTTCTTATTCATAGCACCAGTATTATATGTTATCCATGCAATATTTGATGGTTTAGCATTTATGATGGCTGACATATTTAACATCACTGTCGGTCAAACCTTTAGTGGCGGATTCATTGATTATATCCTCTTCGGTGTGTTACAAGGGAATAGTAAGACGAACTATTTATTAGTCATTCCTATCGGTATAGTTTGGTTCTTCTTATACTATGTGACTTTTAGATTTTTAATTACGAAATTTAACTTTAAGACACCAGGACGTGAAGATAATGAAGCGGTTCAAACTGTTGAAGCAAGTGAACGTGCCGAAACAATTATTAAAGGTTTAGGTGGAAAAGAAAACATAGATACAGTCGATTGTTGCGCAACAAGATTACGTGTAACGATTAATGATGAGCATTTGTTTAACGAAGATCTCATTAAGACGACAGAATCAAGAGGTATCGTCAAAAAAGGAACAGGTATTCAAATCATTTATGGTCCGCATGTTACGACTATAAAAAATGAAGTAGAAGAAGCGTTAGAAAATCAATAAGGAGTGTTTTTATAAATGTTACCACAAGGATTAATCGTGTCATGTCAGGCTTTACCGGAGGAACCATTACATTCATCTTTTATTATGAGTAAGATGGCGTTAGCTGCATCTCAAGCAGGTGCTAAAGGTATTAGAGCGAATACGAAAGAAGATATTATCGCTATTAAAGAAGAAGTTGATTTACCGGTAATCGGCATTGTAAAACGTGATTATGAAGGTTCAAAAGTATTTATCACAGCAACTTCAAAAGAAGTCGATGAATTAATTGAAAGTGGTTGTGAAGTTATTGCGTTAGATGCGACGAAACAAGAAAGACCTAAAGAGTCACTTGAAGAACTTGTTTCATATATTAGAGCGCATGCACCAAACGTTGAAATTATGGCAGATGTCTCTGATTTAGAAGAAGCTATTCAGGCTGATAAATTAGGATTTGACTACGTTGGTACAACTTTAAGAGGTTATACAGAATATACAAAAGGTCATGTATTATACGAAAATGATTTTCAATTTTTAAAAGAAGTATTAGACAATGTTAACGCAAAAGTAATCGCAGAAGGAAACGTTATTACACCTGAAATGTTTAAACGTGTAACAGATTTAGGCGTACATTGTACAGTTGTTGGCGGCGCTATTACGAGACCTTTAGAAATAGCGAAAAGATTTATAAAAGAAATAGAGGGATAATTATGCAAATCATGAATTTAGGATCTAAAGAGGAAGCATGCCACTATGTTGCGAATGAGTTATTAAAGCAAATTATTTCAAATAAAAAAAGTGTGCTTGGATTAGCGACTGGTGGAACGATGGTTCGTGTATACGAACAACTTGTGAACTTGATTAGAATTAATGAAATTGATTTGAGTGAAATCACGACATTTAATTTAGATGAATATATTGGTATCGATTATGATCATCCAGAAAGTTACTACACATATATGCATGACGTACTCTTTAATCATTTACCATCTTGGAACGAATCGCGTATACATTTACCAAACGGTTCGGCAGAAGATTTAGAAGCAGAAACAAAACGTTATGAAGCTTTATTAGATCAAGAAGGACCAATAGATGTTCAAATACTTGGTATTGGAGAAAATGGTCATATTGGTTTCAATGAACCAGGCACTCCATTTGATAGTGTGACAAGTATTGTGAATTTAACGGAGTCTACAATAGAAGCGAATAGTAGATATTTTGAAACAATTGAAGAAGTACCAGAACAAGCCATTTCTATGGGTATTCAATCTATTATGAAAGCTAAACGTATAATTCTATTAGCTTATGGACCGAAGAAAGCAGAAGCGATTAAACGATTATTAACAGGTGACATTACAACAGACTTACCAGCATCTGTTTTGTATAATCATCCTAATGTAGAAGTTATACTAGATAATAATGCGTATTTAAGTGAAGAAGAAGACATTTAGAGTAATAAGTCGTAGTAAAAATTCACTTGAATGATGATACTCTTTAAAGTACAATTACAACTGAGATTAGCCTCAAGAAATGGCGGGTGGAATTATTGGAAACAATGCGCATTTCATTTAACGATGAAGCGGTTTTAGATTATTGTAATATAATGGGATATCAGTATTATGAAGAAGTACCAGTTCAATACTTGTTAAGCGTACTTCGAGAGTTTAATAGTTTTAAGCCATTTATGAGAAATGATACAAAACTTAAACAAATTAAAAGTGAGTTTGAACAGACAGAACGTATTATGACGTTAGAAAATTACATCGCAGAATTAGAATGTTTAAATGAAACAAAAGAGGGAGATAATGCATTTTATCAATATCAAATGACATTATTTAAGAACCGCAAAGAAGTGGCAAAAGTCACAGCAGAATTTAGTATCATGAAATCATAATAGAAAAGCTGTACGCATGTGCGTATCGTATTGAATGAAGCCGAGACAAGAAACGTTGTCTCGGCTTTTGTTTATATTTGAGGGTTGGTTGTGAGAATTCCATGTGGTGGACTCTTATCGTTAAAAGCAGTTTTGGCTGAAGGTGCAAATAGTAGGGCTGTTATTAGCAGTTTTGGTTGAAAGTGCAAATAGTGGGGCTGTTATTAGCAGTTTTGGTAGAAAGTGCAAATAGTGAGTGCCATGTTTACAGTTGTTACGAGTTTTGTAACTAAGGCTGTCCATAGTAACACTTCGTAGTAATTTTGTAAATAAGACGGCCGTTCGTAACATTTTGGCTGAGTTTTGTAATTAAGGGTGTCCTTAGTAACACTTTGGCCGACTTTTGTAATTATAGACGTCCTTAGTAACACTTCGGCCGAGTTTTGTAATTAACACCCCCGTTATGAACAAGTTTGGCGAGAAGTGTTCACAACGCCCCCGTTATGAACAAGTTTGGGCAGAAGTGTTCACAACGCCCCAGTTATGAACAAGTTTGGCCAGAAGTGTTCACAACGCCCCCGTTATGAACAAGTTTGGTAAGAAGTGTTCACAAGACCCTCGCGTTACTAACACTTCCTATTAAAACTACAAAAAAATGCCAACAAAGTCTAAGACCTTGTCGACATTATGAAGCTGTACGCACACGCGTACAGCTTTTTATTATACTTCTTCAGTATATACTTCTATTTTTTCGATACGGTTTGAAGCGCCGTGATCTACTGGACCTACGAAGTCGTTCATTTTCCAACCGTTTTTAATAGCTGATGCTACGAATGCTTTTGCATGTATAATCGCATCTTCTGGTGATTCGCCGTTTGCTAAGTTAGCTGTTGTTGCTGCTGCGAATGTACAACCTGCACCGTGGTTATAACTTGATTGGAATTTATCTGTTGATAATAGGACATGCTTTTGTCCGTCATAATATAAGTCATAAGCTTTATCTGATTCTAAAGCTTTTCCACCTTTAATGACAACATATTGTGCACCTAGTTCGTGGATTTTTTCTGCTGCTTTTTTCATATCATCAATTGAAGTTAGTTTACCTAAACCTGATAGTTGACCTGCTTCAAATAAGTTTGGTGTAACGACTGTTGCTTTTGGTAATAGTTCTTTAATCATTGCATCAGTATTTCCCGGGTTAAGTACTTCGTCTTCACCTTTACATACCATTACAGGGTCAACTACGAAAATTTCAGCGTCTGCTTCGTCATATGTTTGACGTGCACGTTTAATAATTTCTTCAGAACCAAGCATACCTGTTTTAATTGCATCTGGTCCGATTGAAATAGCTGTGTTTAATTGTTTATCTAGTAAATCAAGAGGTAATGGTGTTACGTCATGTGACCATGTTTGTGGGTCCATTGTAACGACTGCTGTTAATGCAACCATTCCATATGTGTCATGCTCTTGGAATGTCTTTAAATCTGCTTGCATTCCAGCTCCAGCACTTGTGTCTGATCCTGCTATTGTTAAGACTTTTTTTAATGCCATTGATGATTCCTCCCAATAATTCATATATTTCATCATATCACGTTTTTTAATTGTAAAAAATAGTTATGACCTTTTCTTGAGTGCTATGTTATCATTTTTATTGAGGTGAATAATATGGATTGGCAACAAATTTTTCATAAAATAAAATCCGAACATGATTTTTCTGAAATGGAGTCATTTTTAGAAGAAGCATATAAAAGTAAGACGATTTATCCTGATAGAGAAAATATTTATCAAGCATTTGATTTAACACCTTTAGAAAGTGTGAAAGTGGTTATTCTCGGTCAAGATCCTTATCATGGTCCGAATCAAGCGCATGGCTTAGCTTTTTCAGTACAACCAGACGCAAAATTCCCACCTTCATTAAGAAATATTTATAAAGAATTAGAAGACGATATAGGTTGTAAGAGAACGACACCTCACTTGCAAGATTGGGCTAAGGAAGGTGTATTACTTTTAAACACCGTCTTAACAGTAGAAGCACATCAAGCACATTCACATAAAAATATTGGCTGGGAAATATTCACGGATGAAATTATTAAACATGTTTCCAGTGAATTAGAAGATGTTGTGTTTATACTTTGGGGTAAACCTGCACAATCTAAGATCAAGCTTATTGATACAGAACGCCATCATATTATACAATCTGTACATCCAAGTCCATTATCGGCTTATAGAGGATTCTTCGGGTCTAAACCATTTAGTAAGACGAATGAATATCTTATTGCGAGTGGTAAAGAACCCATTAATTGGTGTGGAGGTGACATTTAATGATAAGTAGATCACAATTAATTGCTGCAATAGAAGAAGAACTCGTTGCTGCTGACAATGCTTCAACAAATGAAGTCTTTAATCGCCACATGCATGCCATTCATACGTTAAGTGGATTGGTAGATAAAGAAGACGATTTAACGCACGATATTAAAGTA
Organism: Mammaliicoccus sp. O-M54; assembly: GCF_022386035.1. Classification (NCBI taxonomy): domain Bacteria; kingdom Bacillati; phylum Bacillota; class Bacilli; order Caryophanales; family Staphylococcaceae; genus Mammaliicoccus; species Mammaliicoccus sp. O-M54. Next base: position 184,253 of record NZ_JAJNJE010000005.1, on the reverse strand, counting down.
GAACAAAATATTTCTTCAACACCTAAACCAACACCAAAAGCAAAACCACAAATTTCAGATGAAGAAATTAGAAAAATGGGTGGTAAAGTGCGTAACGAACCATCTGTAAATAAAACAGAAAATCAATTAACAACAGATGATGGTATAGGTAATGGAGATTCAATATTTGATTTTTAAATAAGAAAGGAAGATAACAAATGAAATTATTTATTATAATAGGTGCAATTAATGCAATGATCGCTGTAGCAGCAGGTGCATTTGGGGCACATGGTTTAGAAAATAAATTATCGGCTAAATACTTAGATATATGGGGTAAAGCAACAACATACCAAATGTATCATGCACTCGGTTTAATTTTAATTGGTATTATTTCGGGCACAACATCTATCAGTTTAAACGTAGCTGGATGGTTAATGACGTTTGGCATAGTATTCTTTAGTGGTTCATTATATATACTTGCTGTAACTCAAATTAAAATACTTGGCGCTATTACACCAATTGGCGGCGTGTTATTTATAGCAAGTTGGTTATTACTCGTAATTGCTGTTTGGAAAATTTAATTAAAGGTTAATTACGTTTCACGAAATTTAAAAAAATAAGGGTGGAACATGTATGGCTAGGAAAAAGAAAGATTTATCAAGAGGAAATTTAGATCAGAACTTATCAGAAAAATTTGTGTGGGCCATTGCTTACGGCTCAAGTATAGGTTGGGGTGCATTTATACTACCAGGTGACTGGATTAGTCAGGCTGGACCATTAGGCGCTTCAATCGGTATATTTATCGGGGCATTATTGATGATTGTTATTGCCGTTAGTTACGGTGCATTAGTTGAAAAGTTCCCAGTATCAGGTGGTGCTTTTGCATTCGGATACTTAGGATTCGGTAAATATGTATCATTCTTCTCATCATGGTTTTTAACTTTTGGATATATTTGTATCGTTGCTTTAAACGCCTCAGCATTTAGTTTGCTTTTTAAATTTATTATGCCGGGATTTTTAGAACAAGGTAAATTATATACAGTAGCAGGTTGGGATGTGTACATAACTGAAATTATACTATCTTCACTTATATTGTTAATATTTGCTTGGATAAGTATAAAAGGTTCTAGTTTTTCAGGAAGTCTGCAATATATATTCTGTGTGGTATTAGCAGTTGTTGTTATACTTTTATTTGCAGGATCATTTTTCACGCATGATTTTTCATTCTCAAATCTTAAGCCTGTTGTCAATAATGACATGGGATGGCTTGCCTCAATCGTTGTAATTCTGGCAGTTGCACCATGGGCATATGTAGGCTTTGATAATATTCCGCAAACCGCAGAAGAATTTAACTTTTCACCAAGTAAGACGTTCAAGTTAATCGTATTTAGTTTGATTGCTTCAGCGCTTACGTATGTGATGATGATACTTTTAACAAGTTGGTTGTTTAAAGATGCATCATCTGTAGGTGGAGATTTATGGGTGACAGGTTCAGTCGTTCAAGAAGCCTTCTCGTTTGTTGGTTTAGCAGTATTAATCGTCGCAATATTGATGGGGATATTCACAGGATTGAACGGATTCTTTATGAGTTCGAGTAGATTGTTATTCTCTATGGGTAGAGCATCTGTTATGCCAAGCGTCTTTAAAAAGTTACACCCAAAATATAATACACCGTATGTGAGTATTATATTTATATTAGTAATGGCACTCGCTGCACCATGGTTAGGTAGAACAGCATTAACATGGATTGTAGATATGTCATCAACAGGTGTTTCAATCGCTTATTTCATAACATGTTTATCAGCATTTAAACTATTTTCATACGATAAACGAAGCATGATGTATCATCCAAAATACAAAACATTTGCGATTATCGGTGCAATTATCGCTGGTATATTCTTAGGTTTATTACTTATCCCAGGATCACCAGCAAGTTTATCATTACCATCTTATATCGCGTTGTTCATTTGGTTAGTGCTAGGTATTGTATTCTTTATGATAAGATATCCATCACTTAAGAAAATGACGAACGATGAGTTAAACTATTTAGTATTAGATAAGACAAAAGAAGAAATGATAGATTTGGAAGCCAAAACAGAAGTGAAAAAATAAAATATTAGAGAATAAGCAATTTAACGTTGCTTATTCTCTTTTTTTATCAATGCTACCATTTTTATGTTAAAAAGTAATAGATTGTAAATATAACTAGTTATTGTTAAATTTAAAATGATATTATGTAATAAAATGTGAATAAGTAATAGATAAAGTAGAGATTATATAAATCATATAGATACTACGAGCTATAAAAATTAATGTCTTCTAAAGTAAATAGACCGAAGATTAATTTAGTTAGAAATTTAAAATTGATATTAACACTAATAAAATTAATATATTAAAGGTGATAAAATTGCTAAGTATAGATACTATTAGAATCTTAAATGTGTTAAAAGAACATAATTTATTAAAAGTGATTGTTAAAAATGGAATGTATTACTATAAGCATCAAGATAATAAATTGTATGATCACATTTCATATAATTCTAAAGATATAAAAGGGAACACCTTGTTTTTTTGCAAAGGGAATACTTTTAAATATGATTATTTACGAGAAGCAATAAATAATGGTGTACATACTTATATTTCTGAAACTAGCTATCATTCAAGTATAGATAATGAATTTACTGAGGGAATCATAGTTAATGATATTCAAAAAGCGATGGCTGTTATTGCAATGGAATTCTATAATTATCCTCAAAATAAATTATCTATATATTGCTATACAGGAACTAAGGGGAAAACTACTACGGCATATTTTACAAAAAAATTATTAGATCATATTTATTGTGAAAATAAAGTTGCTATGTATACGACTATGGAAAATTCAATAGATGGCATTACATACGTTAAATCATATAATTCTACGCCAGAGTCTTTAGATTTATATAAAATGATGCATGAATCTACTCAAAAAGGAATAACTCACTTAGTGATGGAGGCGTCCTCTCAAGGATATAAAAAAAATAGACTATATAATTTAAAATTTGATATAGGAGTTTTTCTGAATATTACGCCTGACCATATAAGTCCGGTTGAACATCCAGATTTTGAGGATTACCTATCATGCAAATTACAATTAATACACAATTCAAAGAAAGTAATTGCGAATTATGATAGTTCAGTATATAAAATTATTGAGGAAATTTGTAATGAAGAGAGAAAACCTATTTTAAATTTTTCTTCTGAAAATGAAAAAGCAGATTTTTATTTAAATATTAGAAATGATTTCTCATTTTCTATAACTAATAATATAAATAAATCTGTTTTAGACAACTTGAATATTTCGTTATTGGGAGATTTTAATATTTATAATGTGTTTAGTGCTATATCGCTAATTCAATCTGAATTTGATGGAGATGTTAATTTTAAAGATATTATAAAAAATATTAGAATACCCGGAAGAATGGAAAATATTACTTTCGATAATAAATATATTTATGTTGATTATGCTCATAATTATGTGAGTCTAGATAATTTAATTTCATTAGTTAAACAAAAGCATCTTAATTCAAAGGTAAATATTTTGATTGGTAGTACAGGAAATAAGGCTGAATCACGAAGGAAGGAATTTGGAAGTCTACTCAATTTATATGCAGATCATGTATTTTTAACTGCAGATGATCCGGATTTTGAATCACCTATGGAAATTTGTAATGAAATTGCAAGTTATATAGAAGATAAATCAAAGATTGAAATTATTATTGATCGTGAGCAAGCCATTCAAAAAGCTATAGCAAGTTTAAAAGACAATCAAGTTCTAATTATTGCTGGCAAAGGTGCTGATCCATATCAAAAAGTTAATGGTATTTATGAACCATATTTAGGAGACTTCAAAATAGCAAAGAAATTTATTACATCAAATAGCAAAGAAAGTAAAATTTGATTAATAAGATAAAGAGACGTAAATAATTGGTGTTGAAAACAATAAACGGTAGAAATTCAAAATTAAAATGAATTTCTATCGTTTTTCTAATTCTTTAGATATATAACTATGTGAATATTTTACACTTATTTTTTAATAAAAGAAATTTGTATAATAATCTTTTTGTGAATTTATTTTATTTCTCATTTATAGAAGGTAGCATTATTTACTTGAGATAGGTATAATGTTCATCAGTGTTTGAAAACGATTTCTAGATAAAAATATAAGGTTTTAGGGGGAACGATAATGTTACAGTTTGATGCTGTCACAACTTTAGCTATAGCATGTGTCTTACTTTTATTAGGTGAGGGTATTGTAAATAAAGTTTCTATATTGAGACGTCTATGTATTCCTGCACCTGTTATAGGTGGCTTGTTATTTGCTATTGTAGTTGCTATTTTACAATCATTAAATGTCATTACTATTAAATTAGATTCTGATTTTCTACAGGACTTCTTTATGTTGGCATTCTTTACAACAATAGGTTTAGGTGCGTCATTAAAATTATTAAAACTTGGTGGAAAAGTACTGATTTTATATTTTATTTTTTGCGGAATTTTAGCATTTTGTCAAAATGTAATTGGTGTTTCATTATCTAAAGTGTTAAATATACCACCACTACTTGGCTTAACTGCTGGATCAATGTCCATGGAAGGTGGTCATGGTAATGCAGCGGCATACGGTAAGACTTTAGAATCATTAGGTGTAGACTCTGCGGTAACAGCGGCACTTGCTGCAGCGACATTAGGACTTGTTGCAGGTGGATTAATAGGTGGCCCTGTGGTTCGATATTTAATTAAAAAGTTCGATTTGAAACCTGGAGATGCTAAAGATACAGGTATTGATTTTAGTGAAGTGGGATATAACGAGAACTTACATAGTAGAATGAACCCTACAACAGTATTTATTGTTCAATTTACAATTATTGCAGTATGTATGGCGATTGGTACATATATTGGAGATGGATTTACGAATTTAACAGGAATTAATATTCCGGTTTATGTTGGGGCAATGTTTGTCGCAGTTATCATAAGAAACATCTCTGATTACGGAAACTTAAACATCATTGATATGAAAATTACAAACCAAGTAAGTGATGTTTCATTAAGTTTATTCTTATCAATCGCGTTAATGAGTATTAAATTAACAGAAATTTATCAGTTGGCACTACCGTTAACAATTATTGTATTAGTACAAATTGTATTTATCGTACTATTCTCAGTATTTGTCGTGTTTAGAGGACTAGGTAAAAATTATGATGCAGCAGTTATGATAGGTGGATTTATCGGACATGGACTAGGCGCAACACCAAATGCCATGGCTAACTTAGATGTTATAACTAAAAAATTCGGTGCATCACCAAAAGCATATTTAGTAGTCCCAGTAGTTGGCGCCTTCCTAATAGATTTACTAGGCGTACCAATTGTTACATTATTCATCAATATATTTAGTTAAATATAGTTGGCAATGAGATTGAGGCTGGGATATTATATTATGTCCCAGCCTTAATTAATATTCTGGACCGTTACGGAAAATTATCGGTCTAGAAATAAGAAATATGGACCGATAAAAAAATTTACCGGTCCAGAAATGAGAAATATGGACCGATAAAAAAATTTACCGGTCCAGAAACGAGAAATATGGACCGATAAAAAAATTTACCGGTCCAGAAATGAGAAATACGGACCGATAAAAAAATTTACCGGTCTAGAAACGAGTAATATGGACCGATAAAAATAATTATCGACCCGAAAACGAGATTTCCAGGTCGATAAAATAAAATATCGACCCGAAAACAGGGTTTCCAGGCCGATAAATAAAAATATCGACCCGAAAACAGGATTACCAGGCCGATAAAAATAAATATCGACCCGAAAACGGAATTTCCAGGCCGATAAATAAAATTATCGGCCTGGAAATCAACATCTTTAGCACTTAAAATATGAAGAGCCTGGAACTTCACTCAGTTCCAGGCTCTTTCTATATTATTTCAATTTAAAGAATGTATCTAATTCATCAATGTTTAATATATTACCTACGTAGAATGCTCCGAAGTCACCATATCTTGCTGATACTTCGTCGAAACGCATTTCATAGATTAATTTCTTGAATTGTAACATGTCATCACTGAATAATGTTACGCCCCATTCGTAATCGTCTAGTCCTACTGAACCTGTAATAAATTGTTTTACTTTACCTGCATAACTACGTCCGATTAAACCGTGTGAGCGCATTAAGCTACGTCTATGATCCATATCTAACATATACCAGTTGTCTTCGCCGTCACGTCTTTTATCCATTGGGTAGAAACATACGTACTGTGAACGTGGTACTTCTGGATATAATCTTGCTTTAACATGTGGATTTTCGTATGGATCTTCGTTAGAGTCACCTGCAAGATAGTTTGAAAGTTCTACGATTGATACGTATGAATATGTTGGAATTAAGAAGTCGCTAATATCTAACTTGTTAAATTCATTTTCTAAGGCATTTAATTGTTTAACGTCTGGTCTTAAGAACCATAACATTAAATCTGCTTTTTGGCCTGTTATGTTATAGAAAGCATGAGAACCTTCTTTATTATTATGAACTGTTTCCAACGCTTCAAGGAAAGTCTTGAATTCGCTGATCATTGTGTTTCGATCTTCTTCAGGTACAGTTTTTAAGCTTGCCCAATCAATTGCATAAAATAAATGTAAGCTGTACCAACCATCTAATGTTTTTGCTGCTTCGTTCATTTTACTTTCGCTCCTTTTAGAAAAGATATCTTCATTACAAGTCTATCATACTAGATAAGGTTGAAAGGACTCAACTTTTTACATTGTTGTGAAAGAAAGAATACTTAAATGTATTAATTGATATTGATTATCGATTTCAATTATTAGATAATGAAAATAGATTTCCTTTTTAAAATAATTTTACAGGAGTATAAAGTTGTATAAATTAGAACATGTTTCAAAAAAATATAATGACAATTTTGCTATAAAAGATTTTTCTTTAACGATAGAACCAGGATCTGTTACAGGTATTGTCGGAAAAAGTGGTTCGGGAAAGTCGACATTACTGAGATTATTGAATTTAATAGAACAACCAACAGAAGGGCGCATTGTTTTTGACGGGAAAGACACAGAAGCATTATCAAAGCGTGTTGTAAGGAAGTATAAAGAAAAAATAGGCATGGTATTTCAAAATTATAATTTGTTGAATAACCTTAACGTTCAGCAAAATATCGCTTTGCCTTTAAAAATTATTAATCAGCAAGATAATGCAAAAGTAGATGAATTAATAGGGTTTGTAGGGTTAAATGATAAAAAGGATTATTATCCAGCACAATTATCCGGTGGTGAGAAACAACGTGTTGCATTAGCAAGAGCGCTCGTGAGAAACCCGGATATTTTATTGTGTGATGAGGCGACAAGTAGTTTAGATGAACATAACACGGAAATCATCATTAAGATGTTGAAGAAAGTGAATAAAGCATATAACATTACGATTATTTTTGTGACGCATGAATTGAGCGTTGTTAAACAATTATGTGAAAAAGTATGTGTTATGGAGGACGGTCAATTGTTAGAGGTTATGGATAATAAAGTAGTAAGTGTAGAAAGAAACACGAATTCTTATTTAGAGAATGTTAGGCAGAGTTTAGAAGAATGACATTTTTAGAGAAGATAAATTACTACTTACCAGAATTGATTCAGTCCTTACAAGAAACATGCATCATGTTAGGTTATTCAATGCTCATCACTTTACTAGTTGGACTACCTCTAGGCATCGCATTATTTTTATCAAACCCAAGTATTAAAGCTTTAAATATCAATTATTATTGGTCATTTAATTTCTTGATTACATTTATACGTTCATTCCCGTACTTACTATTTGTAATCAGTTTAATCCCACTTACACGTATGATTTTAGGAAGTGCATTTGGCCCGTACCCATCGATTATCCCTTTAAGTATTGTAGGTATTGCGATATTTTCAAGATTGGTTGAGCAAGTATTATTAGATATTCCTGGTGATATTAAAGTCTTAGCAGAATCTCTAGGTGCCACAACATATAAATATATTTGGAATTTCATATTAGTTGAATCACGTAGCGGCATTATATTGGCATATACAACGACGACAGTAAGCATGGTGTCTTATTCAACAGTCATGGGTATTGTTGGCGGTGGTGGAATAGGTGATTTCGCAATCAGATACGGTTACCAAAGTTATGAAAATGAAATCATGTATTTCTCAATCATCATCATCATTATCAGTGTATTTATCATACAAATGTTAGGAAACTTTATAGCTCAAAAAATAGATAAAAGAAAGTAGTGTAGAAATGAAAAAAAGTTTATTTGTTATGTTATTAATGTTAAGCATTATCATCGCAGGCTGTGGCGCGAATAAAAAAGATAATGAAGACAAAGTCATTAAAGTAGCTTCTCAAGCACCACCAATGACAGACGTCGTTAAACAAGCAGCAAAAGAAGCTAAAAAGGACGGCTGGGAAATTAAACTTGTCCAAGTGAATGACAACGTTGCTTATAACGATATGGTAAGTAGTAAAGAAGCGGATGCAAGCTTCGCACAGCATAAACCATTTATGGAAAAATACAACTCAGAACGTAAAGCAAATTTAGTCGCAATTCAACCGATTTATGATGCAAAAGTTGGTTTTTATTCTAAAAAATATAAAGACATCAATGACATTCCAAAAGGTACAAAAGTAGCAATACCAAATGATATTTCAAATGAAGGTAGAGCATTAGCGATTCTAGAAGAACAAGGTCTTATTAAATTGAAAGACGGCGTTGGTGTAAATGGCACTACGAAAGATATTGTCGAAAATCCTAAAGATTTCAAATGGTTGAAAGTAGACTTACTGAACTTAGCAGAAACGTACAGTGAAAAAGATGTATCACTTGTCTATAACTATCCAACTTATATTTCTAAAATTGGCTTAAAACCTGCTGACGCATTGTTCTTAGAGAAAAATATTGATTCACGTTTCTCAATTCAACTCGTTGCAAGAGAAGATAATAAAGACTCAGAAAAGATTAAAGAATTGCACAAAGTTATGAAAAGTGATGCAGTTAAAAAATATCTAAAAGAAAAACATGAAGATACGTTAATTCCATCGTTTTAAAATAATATATGAGGTGTAGAAATGAAAAAATTATTAAGTTTTGTATTATGTTTAGCGTTATTGTTAGCAGCATGTGGTAATAAGAACGAAGCATCAAGTAGTAAAAGTGACAGTAAAGAACGAACATTTACGACTGAAGGCGGCGAAAAAGTAAAAATTCCTAAAAATCCAAAGCGTATTCTATTACTGACAGCTAACTATGGTAACTTGAAAAAATTAGGTGTAGAACCAGTAGCAATCACAAGTGTATTCCCAGATTCTAAATATTTAGATATGAAAGATGTTAAGAAAATAGATCCAGAAGATGTTGAAGCGGCAGCGAAGCTTAAACCAGATTTAATCGTAACGTATAAAGAAAATAAAAATAATAATAAACTTTCAAAAATAGCACCAACTGTATCACTAAAAGTACAAGACACAGATTATAAACAAACTCATATCGAATACGGTAAATTAGTGAACAAAGAAGAAAAAGCTAAAAAACAAGCAGACGAACTATCAGATAAACTACTAAAAGACGGTAAAGAAATTAAAAAACATATCGGAGCAGATAAAACAGCTTCAATTATGGACGTACAAGCTAAAGATATTTATCAGTTCGGCGCAAGATTCGGTAGAGGTAGTGACGCACTATTCGATGGTTTCAAATTAAAAGAAGATCCAGAAGCTAAAAAAGCAATGCCAAAAGAAAAATTCATGAAAGTACCTCAAGAAAAATTTAACGATTATTCAGGAGACTACTTATTTATTCCAACAAAAGACGGTAAAAAACCAAATAATGAATTTACAAATTCAACTATCTGGAAAAATAATAAAGCAGTTAAAAACAATAACGTCATTTACTACACAAGTAATGAAGCATTATACGGAGATTTAATCTCAGTAGAGAAACAAGCAGAAACATTTAAAAAAGAACTATTAAAAAAATAAAGTAATATAAAAAAAGAAGCTCGAGTTGAGCTTCTTTTTTGTTATTTTATAGGCTAAGTTATTAATAAGTTGTCAACTCAAGTAAGTTTCCTTCTGGATCTTGAATGACCGCTTCATAATAACCATCACCTGTAACTCTTGGACCACTTAACAATGGATATCCATCTTGGCTAAATTGCTGAGCAAAGCTATCAACCGCTTCTCTATCACCAACTGAAATAGCGATATGAGCATAGCCTTTACCATCTCCTAAATGACCTTTTAAAAATGGTTTATTCATTATTTCTAAGCGACTACCTTCTTCAAAATGCAAAAAGTATGATTTGAATTTCGTTTTTTCATTGAAATATAATTCACTACTCGTTACATTAAAATACTTTATATAAAAATCTTTCAGTTTATCAATATCGTCTGCCCACAATGCTACATGTTCTATTTTCATAATAATCTCCCTTTGTATCAATTTTTGAATTATATGTTTAGTGCTTTTTTAATTGTTAACAAGACACCATTTTCATCATTAGATGGCGCAATTTCTTTTGTGATTGATTTAATATCCTCACTGGCATTCTTCATTGCATAACTATAATTTGCCAACTCCAACATTTCTTTATCATTTCCAGCGTCACCAAAAGCCATCAGTTCTTCTCGAGTTAATCCTAATTCTTTCAATAAACTATTAAGCGTACTACCTTTATTAACACCTTTAAGAATAATATCAATATTATGATGCCCACTAGAAACGGCTACAATTTGGTCTCCATACTTTTTATTTAATAAGTCTCTAAATTCGTGGCCATTATCATAAACGGATAAAGCCAATTTAACAAACTTATCTTCAGGCAAGTCTTTTAAATGATCCACTTCTTTAAGTTCATAATAATATTTTGACATATCAGATTTAAAAGCATCATTTGAGTTACTTAAAATATAAGCACTGTTTACACCACACAAAACAAACTCAATATTATGCTTACTTAATTCATCCAAGATATTCATTAATAATTGTTCGTCAAATTCTGCGACATTGGTAATATGATTATAATCAGCGTATATAGCACCATTCTCTGCTATGTAAGAAATATATTTATCTTCCCCTGGGAAAAAACTTCTAAGTTGATAATATTGATTACCACTCGCTACGATAAATTTTATGTTTTGTGATTTTAAATACGAGAATACATCTTTAAATAAATCTTTATCATAAGAACCTTCTGAATTCAAAAAAGTCCCATCCATATCAACCGCTATTGCTTTAATCAAGAATAAACCCTCCTTATAATAAAACTAAGATTTTTATGAAATATACAACCTCCAAATGATTATTATATGTACTCTATTTATGTAATGATTTTACCAATTTTACATTATAGATTCATTAATATTGACTGGTGTACTTTTGCCTAACTCATCCCTTCATATTACATTCATACAATACTCATACTATCTTTACATAGGGTTAAAATATGATTGATACACTTCTTAATAGATTGCTTTTTAAATCACTATAGGGTTAATTAGGAGGAAGTGTACATGTATAATCAGTCAATAGCAAAGAGATTCATTAGTGGTACGGCATGTATGATGTTATTATTAGGGATTTCGACAACTGGTACGGTTGAAGCGAGTGGTGCTGGTGGTTCTGGTGATTCGTCTGTTGTGAATCAACAAGCTCATTCGGATATTAAAGTGATGTCACAGAAGCCGGAGGTAGCGCCTGTACCTAAGAAAAATCAACCGAATCGTATTATTACGAATTTTAATGGTGATACGAAAACAGAAATGGCTTTTAATTGGTATACGACAGATCAATTTAATGATGCTAAAGTTTGGGTGTCAGAGACGGGTCAATTTGATGATGCACAAGCGTTTGATGCAACTTCTAAACAAGTGGATTCTAAATATGTTGAACGAGATAAGAACGGCAATTTCATCTTTGCGGATGTAGAAAAAGATGACGAAGGTGAACCTGTAAAAGATGCTCAAGGTAAAGAGAAAATAAATGGATATTATACAGATGAACATGCACAAGGTGCTGAATGGACGCGCGGTGATAAACATGGGAAGTCTGAACTAATGACAGTTCCTGAATATAATTATAAAGCGAAAGCAACGGGATTAAAGCCGAATACTACATATTATTATCGCGTAGGTAGTGCAAGTGGTCCTCAAAGTGAAGTTGGACAATTTAAGACTTCTGGCAACAACGGCGATCCTTTCCAATTCGTACAGTATACAGATACACAAAATGCTTATTGGAATGAACACGTAAGAAATGAAGCACAATTTGGAGCAGATACGTTAAGCAATGCCATTCAAACAGCAGGCAATCCAAACTTCGCATTACACACAGGAGACTTTGTAGAAACTGCAGAAATTGAAGACGAGTGGTTAGATTTATATGATCAATCACGTCCATCATTTATGTCACTACCTGTAGCTTCTGCACCAGGTAACCATGACGAATATGCGTTAAGTGAAGATGATGAAAAATTACTGACAAAGTATAACGAACACGTCAATGTGCCTAAAGAAAACAATGCGGTCAATGGCGGATCTTATTATTCGTTTGATTATAATGGTGCACATATGGTTGTCGCTAATACGAATGATAATAAGAAATCTAAAGATAATCCTGAAGAAAAAGCAATTGGCAAAGAACAAATGGAATGGATTAAACAAGATATTAAAGATGCAAGAAAGAATGGCTCTAAATGGGTTATCTTAAATCTGCATAAACCAATGTATTCTAAATCGTATCATGCAGTATCAGATGAAGATGTTGCTAAAATACGTGACGAACTGACTCAACAAATTGATGATTTAGATGTGGATTTAGTGTTACAAGGTCATGATCATGTGCTTTCTCGTACGAAACCACTAGAACATACATCGACTAAAAATAGCTTTGTAAATGCTAAGAAAGAAGATGCCAAACAAATTAGAGGTCAAGATAACATTACTTACTATGACAATCCAGAAGGTTCAGTCTACGTACTGCCTAATACAGGTGGTACAAAAGCGTATGACAGTATATATGACCGTCCTTTAGAACATATTAAGAAAGTTAGACCAGAGTTAGAAGATTTAACTCAAGAACAATTAGATCATTATAATAGTTTGTTTGCGATAGGAGAGCAACCTCATAAGACAGATGCTTTTAATGATAGTCATGAAAATAATCGAGATTCATCTGATCAGAACTTCTCAGTTTATGATGTATCTGAAGGTAAATTAGTCGTTAAAATTTATCAATTACATGGCGATATTAGTAAAGGTGAACAAAGAACAGTTAAATTAGTTGATGAATTCGGTATTAAAAAAGACTAATCATAGATTTCAAAGTTAAATAAATATCCATAAGGCGTCTCCTTCAAATATGATGATATGGAGGCGCCTATTTGTTAATAGAAGGAGCGGTTACTTTGCGACGAGTATTCAATTATTTAAGTGTGGCCATTGTGATGATAATGATATTAAGCGGTTGTCAAAATGGTTCGCAAGAAGAAACAAAGCAGCATAGTGAAACGAAACATGCAGCAACTAAGCAGATTCAACTTTCAGAGCAAGACAAAGATGCATTGAAACAAAAATTACTAAAAATAGCTGACGAATATGGCCAAGATCAGCATAAAGCAGTAACTAATCGTTATTTTAGTCGAAACGAACAAATGGAAGGTGATGGCTATGCGATTACTGATGATGGTGAAATACAAATAACAGATCATAATAAACCAGGGAGGAAACATTTTAAGATCCATAATGTTGTCGGATTAACGATGTATCAAGGACAGCATACTCAAGTTGGTTATGATGAACGAGCACAAGATTTAACTAATATTCAAGGATACAGTAGTGTCGCTAAAATGGATCAACCGATTACGAAATATTTGTTTGCAGATAACGGTAAAGTATACGAATATCAATTCAAGGCGAATAGTGAACCATCACTATCAACAGGATTTGCAACTAAAGATTACAACGGTAAAGATCCAAACTTAAAACCAAACGAAAAATTCATAGTTTCAAAGGATAAAATTTTAAATAAAAAATGGAAAATGTTGCTTTCAGAATATAAATGATAATATTTTAAAAATATCCATTATAAATTCACAGTTTAGATACGTGAAAATTTATGAAAAAATGTTATAATTGTGAATGGAAAAATAATAGCAATCATATATAGGAGGCAATTATGTCTAATTTACTTAATGTTCTAAGCGACAAACTATCAGGTAAAAATGTACGTATCGTATTACCAGAAGGTGAAGATGCGCGTGTATTAACAGCAGCAGTTAAATTACAAGCTACAGATTTGGTTGCACCAATCGTACTTGGTAATGAAGAAAAAATTAAAGAAACTGCAGCTGGTGCAGACTTATCAATCGATGGTCTTACAATCATCAACCCAGAAACAAGTGAACTAAAAGCAGATTTAGTAGAAAAATTTGTTGAACGTCGTAAAGGTAAAGCAACTCAAGAACAAGCTGAAGAATTGTTAAATAACGTTAACTACTTCGGTACGATGTTAGTTTACACAAATCAAGCTGACGGATTAGTAAGTGGTGCAGCACATTCAACTGCAGACACTGTACGTCCAGCATTACAAATTATCAAAACTAAACCAGGCGTTACAAAAACATCTGGCGTATTCTTCATGACTAAAGGTGAAGAACAATATGTATTCGGTGATTGTGCAATTAACCCAGAACTTAATGCACAAGACTTAGCTGAGATTGCAATCGAAAGTGCTAAGACTGCTCAAGCATTTGGTATGTCTCCAAGAGTAGCAATGTTAAGCTTCTCAACTAAAGGTTCAGCTAAATCACCTGATACTGAAAAAGTATCTGAAGCAGTTTCTATTGCTCAAGAAAACTTAAAAGAAACAGATTTAAAAGATGTTGTATTAGATGGTGAATTCCAATTCGATGCAGCAATCGTACCAGAAGTTGCTGCTAAGAAAGCACCAAATTCTGAAATTCAAGGTGATGCAAATGTATTTATCTTCCCTAGCTTAGAAGCGGGTAACATTGGATACAAAATTGCTCAACGTTTAGGTGGATTTGATGCAGTTGGTCCTGTATTACAAGGCTTAAACGCACCTGTTAACGATTTATCTCGTGGCTGTTCAGCTGAAGACGTATATAGTCTTTCAATCATTACAGCTGCTCAAACATTATAATCATGGCAAATTTGCAAGATTATTTTACACAAGAATGGCGATACATTGACCACACTTCAGGACTGCAGCCAATGCAGTCCTTTAGTTTCGATGATACATTTTGTGATCAAGTAGGAAATGATAAAAGTCCAAGTGTTGTTAGGACATGGATACACAATCACGTCGTGATATTAGGCATACATGATTCTAGATTACCTTATCTAAAAGACGGTATTGCATATTTAAATGATGTTAGAGGTTATAGTGCAATCGTTAGAAATTCTGGCGGATTAGGTGTTGTGTTAGATAAAGGTGTCCTGAATATATCTTTAATCTTTAAAGGTAAGCATGATGTATCCATTGATACAGGATATGAAGTGATGTTACGTCTTATTCGTGAAATGTTTAAAGAAGATACTAATGAAATTGAGAATAAAGAAATTACTGCATCATACTGCCCTGGTAGTTATGACTTAAGTATTCATAATCAAAAATTTGCTGGTATATCACAACGAAGAGTGAGAGGTGGTATAGCAGTTCAAATCTATTTATGTGTGGAAGGATCAGGCGCTGAACGTGCCGAAATGATGAAAGCATTCTATGAACATGCACTGAAAAACGAAAAGACAAAATTCATTTATCCGACTATCATACCTGAAAGCATGGCTTCATTGAACGAATTATTAGGCACTGAATATACAACTAACGACATACTATTTAAATTGTTAGGAAGTTTGAAAAATTTAGGTGCAACTTTGAATATGGATCCTGTCACAACGGAAGAATGGACATTGTACGATAAATATTTCGAAAGAATGATAGAACGCAATGATAAAATGATTCGAAATATGGAAAAACGATAAAATGACATTCTCAAACAACTGTTAAGGTGGTATAATAATTTATTGCAAAATTAACAATTAAGAAAGGTGGGGAAACAAATGCGAAATAAATTTCAAGTCTGCGATGATTGCCAAGCGGTTAACTTGCCATCACTTTTGAAAAAAATTAAAAAATTAGACCCAGAAGCTGAAATAGAAGTAGCATGCCAATCATATTGTGGACCAGGTAGAAGAAAGACATTCGCATTCGTAAATAACCGCCCATGTGCCGCTTTAACAGAAGACGAACTAATGGAAAAAATCCAAAAACAACTTCAAAAGAAACGCGATCCAGAAGAAGAAGAAAGATTGCGACTTAGAAATGAAGAACGAAAACGTCGACAAAAAGAATTAGACGAGAAGTTAAATAAGAAGTTGAAAAAGACACAGTCATAATATAAATATTAGCTATAAATCCCCTTACTACAACATGTAGTGGGGGATTTTTTTATACTATATTAGATGTTTGCTAACTTTTTGAATTTTATATTATTTACCCTGTCACAATGTGTGATGGGGTTATTTTTATGTGAAAATTCATATTATTTATCGCTAATTATATACATATTTTTGGATAATTGGTATATGAGTAAAAAAGGAGGCGTATAATTTTGAAATTAATCAATGTGATAAATCTATTAAATTATATTTTATTTATTATACTTTTATTTTTCGGCAATAATCTTTTCCCGAATTTCTATGGTGGAGATGCACTTGTGATATTTACTGACGCTTCAGCTCTTTTATTAGTAATGTCAATTTTATTATTCTTATATAATTATTTTAAAAACAAAAAAATTATTAAATATTTAGTGATAAGTATTATATTAAATGTAATTAATATAGTGATACTATACCCAATTATATTCTTTGGTTTGTTTTTTGGATTTTAAATTAAAGGAGAGGTAATATATCCAAAAGAAATATAATTTTTAACTTTATTTTTATATTTTTAATACCATTTTTTATTAGTTATGTTGCTTTAATAAAAATATTTGCTTTATCATTTCAAGTTTCATCTGTAGGAGCATTATCATTTGGTTACTCAATGTTAATGCAAATAAGACTTTGTGCTAAGATATTAAAATATAATGATGAAAAAATATATTAAAAAAGCACCTGTTGATTATATGGGTGCTTTTACTCTATCTTCACTATACTATATATATTCAAAAGGACTCTCTATCTCTATTTTTAAATCTTTTTTGTGTTTAAAAATGGTATGTCAATTAATTAAACGTCACACCAACTCTAATCATCACCATTTGAGCGCGACGTTATGAACAAGAAATTTAAAGACCAAGGAGGTAAAATTATTTATACAACTTGTAAAGACGATATGCATCAAATTAAATAAAATATGCTTTTTTATACCATATTATATATTTGCTAACTTTTTTAGTTCATCCATATTTAATATGTTATAGCTATTGTTCTCTTTTGCTAAATATCCTTTTTGTACAAAGTCTGCGATAACAAACAGTAAATGTCGATAAGATACGCCTAAATATTGTGCGACTTGTGTATGTTTTTCTTCATATTTACCATTTTGTTCTGTAACTAAAATAAAAGAAGCGAGTCTTTTAGACAATGGATATGATTGGTTACGTGTCGAAGTTCGAATGTTTTTCATATTCTTATGTGCGATATAAGATAATAAATTCTTTAATAATACTGGATCCGTTAATAAAGTGTCTTTAAGTTCATTAAGTGGTACTGCCAAACACCAGCAATCTTCTATTGCTTGGACATTAAGTGGTGCAGCGTGTTCATCTATCAATTCCATTTCTCCTATGAAAGAAGAAGGCGCAAAAAAATCGATTAAAGAAACTTGGCCATTTTCCATGTATTCGTATAATTTTGACTTTCCTTTAACAAGATAAAATAAATATTCGGGTTTTTGAGTGTCTTGAATAATATGATCTTTTTGAGAAATGAAAAAGAGTTTTACGTGTTGTTGCACATCAAATCCAAAGAGATCGAGATAATTGAATTGGTCTATTAAATCTTGTTTAAGTTTGTCATTATAAATTTCTCTCAATATTTCACACCTCTTATATGATATTTCTCATACTTACTTTAATCTTTGCAGAAGTATAATACAAGAATAAAGAAAAGGCTTACAAAAAGGAGAGGAATTATAATGGAAAAACAAAAAATAATTTTGGATTGCGACCCTGGTCATGATGATGCAATAACGATGTTAATGGCATACATTCATCCTAATATTGATTTACTTGGTATAACAATTGTTTCAGGGAATCAAACGCTTGAGAAAACTGTTAAGAATGGTTTGAGTGTCGCACAACACTTGAATATGGACGTTAAAATATATAGTGGGGCGTCTGAACCTTTAGTGAGAGAACGTGTAGTTGCTGATAATGTCCATGGAGAAACAGGCATGGATGGTCCTGTATTTGATACGTTAAATAGAGAACCCGAAGATAAAAGAGCAGTACAATTTATCATTGATACTTTATTAGATAGCGAAGGAGATATTACGCTAGTACCAACTGGACCATTAACGAATATTGCTTTAGCGATGAAATTAGAACCATCCATCACATCTAAAATTAAAGAAATCGTATTAATGGGTGGTGCATACGGTAATGGGAATTTTACGCCATCAGCAGAATTTAATATTTTTGCTGATCCAGAAGCGGCACATATTGTTTTTAAATCAGGTGTACCAATCGTCATGATGGGTCTAGATGTAACAAACAAGACACTATGTACACCTGAAATTATCAAACGTATGGAATCAACAAATAATAAAGCTGGGCAATTGTTTAGTGATTTAATGAACTTTACTTTAAAAACACAATTCCAAGAATTTGGATTAGAAGCAGGTCCATTACACGATGCAACAACAATAGGCTATCTCGTAAATAAAGACTTATTTGAAGTTCAAGATATGTACGTAGAAATCGACATTAACCGCGGACCAAGTTACGGACGAACAGTATGTGACGAATCCGATGTACTCAAAAAAGAACATAACGTTAAAGTAGCCAAAAACGTCAAAGTCGACGAATTCTTCGATCTAGTATATGAATGTATACGTATGTATTAAAGTATAAGAACATTGATTTGAAAATTGTTTATCAAGGAATTAAAAATTTCTAGACGTCTTCATTCTTGTTTCTTAAATGCAATCATAATAATGCTTGAAATTAAAGGGACTATGAGGATTCTTGATATCTCTAATTCTCCTTGAAGTATACTTTCGACTACGATAAATACTATCATTATTGAAAAATAATAAATTAAAAAAGTGTATAACAGTTTCATGATGTATCTCCTTTGAAATAGTTCATTATTTAAAAGTTAGTTTAATAGAAAAAAATCACTACAATTTGTTTTTTTAACAATGCTTGTAGTGATTTTTTATTACGATATATATATTTACACAGAATCAAGCTACATAACATTACAGAGCTTATGCATTAATTTTATATACTTCTAATCATATTTATTTTCACTTGTATAGTTTTTGATTTTTCTATAGATAAAGAAGTTAACTTGATATATGACAACACTTAATATGAGTATCATAACAATAAAAAGAATCGTTCCTAAAAAGCCCGAGTAATTAAAAATAGGGAATCTTTTGAGTAGTAAACAAGCTATCAAGAAAATAATACAGTTTAAAATCATAAATATCTTATTTTGTTCGAAACCTTTATATTTCATATGAAAAACTCCATTTTCATTTCAAGTTATATATAATTTTACCGTATTTAAAGTATGAAATAAATAGAACTTAAAAGAATTTAATATAAAAAGGACTGTGTTTGTGAGAACACAGCCTTCAAACATCAACTCACTCAAAATATTCCATTCAAGTTTAGATTCATAACTTTATTCCAATTTTCAAATGTGAGTTCTTCTTCTGTTACGTTGTATGTCATCCCAACTTTATTGACTAACATATCAATTTTGCCAAATTGTTCTATGACGTTATTGAGCATTTGATTTACCGATGTTGGATCGGTTATATCTACTTTTAATGCAACTGTTTCAATGTTTTCGCTCTGTTTAATTCCAGAGAGTGTTTTGTTTGTTGATGAGGCGTTATGATCTGCAATGATGATCTGAACGCCTGCTTGTGCTAATGCTAATGCCATTGATTGACCTATTCCTATTGTGCCACCGCTAATGATTGCAACTTTACCTTGTAATTTGAAGTGCTCTAATATATTTGTCATAGCATATCACCTTTTTATTTATGATTGAACTGCATTATTACTATCGTTGAGCTTATAATGGTTTGAACATGGCTAAATTATGATGAAATATTAAAGATAAATGAGTTTAAATCGCCTCTGTATTTAGAGACGGAATATTCTATTGGTACACGATTCTCTATATAACCCACACTATGGAAGTAGAAGAGTGGGGCATCTATCTCTACAGATAATAAATCACTTACGGTTTCATCTGCTGTGATTAATTCAAGCTTTCTCGTAATTTCTTTGATAGGTGTTTGGTTTTTTTCTAACACTTCGTAAAATCGTGTCGTAGTAAAATCAATTTCTTTTAAATTAGGTACTAAGGATAATGGAATATAAGTTGTTACAAGTACGATTGGGTCTTCTTCTGCATATCTTAAACGGACTAATTTATATACAGATTCTCCAGGTTTTAGTTCTAATTGTTGCATGACTTCTTCATTGGCAACTTCTGATTTCAATGATAGAACTTTTGTCTTTGGGATTAATCCTTTTCTTGTCATTTCATCATTATAGCTTTCGATGACGTGTGTAAATTCTTGATTGATTTTACGTTGTCGAACGATTGTACCTCGCTTTTTTCGACGTTCTAAAAAGCCATCAATAACAAGTGCATTGATCGCTTGTCTAACAGTAGGTCTACTTACTTTATAATGCGTCGCCAAATCAACTTCATTTGGAATTTTATCGCCAACTTTATAGTCTTCATATTCAATTTTATTCAGTAAATCTTCTTTAATTTGTTGATGTAAAGGTTTGTTTATCATAATTTATCATCCAATTTCTATCGTTTTCTGATCTGATTCTGTAAGACGTTCTTCTAATGCTTTGATGATATTGATACCTGAACTAGCGCCAATTCTTTCTGCACCATTTTTAATCATATTAATAAATGTATCAGCATCACGAATACCACCAGCTGCTTTAACTTTAACTTCGCCGTCTACAGTCTCGTACATTAATTTAACATCTTCTACAGTTGCACCTGATGTCGCAAAGCCAGTAGATGTTTTAATAAAATCAGGTTTAACGTCTTTTGCGATAAGTGATAAAGTTCTGATTTCATCTTTAGTTAAATAGGCATTTTCGAAGATAACTTTTGAAGTGACATTGTGTGCTTTACAAATTTCTACTATTGAAGACATTTCTTCTTTGATATAGTCTAAATTGCCATTTTTCAATTCAGTAACATTAATAACATAATCAATTTCTGTCGCACCGTTATGAATTGCATCTTGCGTCTCGAACTTCTTAGATTCAATAGAAGTCTGACCTAATGGAAAAGCAATGGCAGCACCTATTCCAATATCGGTTCCAGCTAATATTTCTGAACATAATTTAGATTGTACTTGGTTAACAGCAACCATCTTAAAATGGTATTTCTTTGCTTCTTCACAAAGTTGTTTTATATCTTCTGGGCTTGCATCTGCATGTAAGTTAGTGTGATCAATCATTCGGCAAAGGTCATCAATTGTATAATATTTCATCAAAATAAACACTCCTTATTTGTATTGACATAATGATATAATAACGCGCTTACAGAAGTCAATTAGCCTAGAAACCTAATAATAGTGACATTATAAATTATTATGTAATTACATAATAAAAAGTTTGATATTTTTTAGGATGGTTTTTATACTCTGAAAATGGGTATATATCTCAATGAAAATATAAATAAAAAAGGTGGATTATCATGACTAAAATTTTTGTTGCAGGTGCTACTGGTTTAATAGGTACAAAATTAACTAAACGCTTAATTGAAGAAGGTTATGAAGTAGCTGGGTTAACGACTTCTGAAAAAGGTAAAGAAAAACTTGATAATGCAGGTGTAAAAGCATATATAGGCAACATATTAGAATATGACACAATAGAAAAAAGTATCGGTGATTTTAAACCAGATATAATCATGAACGAAATCACAGACTTAAAACAAGTTGATATGTCAGCTAATACGAAAGTTAGAATAGAAGGTACAAGAAATCTTGTAGAAGCGGCAATTAAACATGATGTACCACATATTCAATCACAAAGTATTGCATTTGTTTATGAAGCTGGAGATACATTAGCAACAGAAGAAACAAGTTTAGACTATGACGCTAGCGGTGATCGTAAAATAACAGTTGATGGTGTAGAAGGATTAGAAAAAGAATCAGCTAGATTAAACAAACATGTTATTTTACGTTACGGTTTATTATACGGACCAGGTACTTGGTATGGTAAAGATGGAATGATTTATAATCAATTTATAAATGGTGAAGTTACGATGACAGACGGCGTACAATCATTTATTCATATAGATGATGCAGTTGAAACAGCCATTCAAGCATTAAACTTTGAATCAGGTATTTATAACGTAGCAGATGATGATCCTGTAAAAGGAGACGATTGGGCTAAATGGTATGCCAACGAATTAAACGTCTCACCAACGCTAAACATCGAGCCAGCAGCACCATTTGAGCGCGGCGTAACAAATAAGAAATTTAAAGACCAAGGCGGTAAACTTATTTATACAACTTGGAAAGACGGTATGCACCCGATTAAATAAAACATGTTTTCATTAAAGAACAGCACACTTTTAAAACACTATAATAATAAAAGCGAAGTACATGGAATTTGTACTTCGCTTTATATTTATTTAACATATTTTTTAATTCGATTAGCTAATCTTGTTACGGTTTGTCATCAGAAAAATTGTAGAAATGAAGAGAAGTGTTGCTGCTAATAAAAATGTGAACCTCACTCCAAACATATCAGTCAAGTTACCTAAAACTAATGAAGAAACTCCAAAAGTCGCAGTTACTAGAGCGTCTTTTGCAGAGTATATTTTAGGAAGAAGTCTATGAACAACACTCTTTTGTACTGCTGTCTGTTGAGCTACATCTTTAATTTGATTTACTATTCCAAATATCAGAGATATTACTAGTGCGATCCATGGAGTCGATACTAAACCAAACATTAGAGTCGTCAAACTAGCCCCAAATGAACCCACTACAATAACATAACTAGAAAGTCGAGTTACTAAATGTGACCATTTTAAACTACAAAAGCCACCTATCATTAATCCAGCAAAGAAACTGGCATTTATATATCCCCACCATTGTTCACTCGTTTGTAAGACTTGCTCAACATAAATATACATAATTGCAGCTACCCATACCACGTTTGCTATAGATTCAAAAAATTCAACAATACTTATGGTACGTAAAGTAGGCGTATGCCATATGGTTATCCAGCCTTCTTTTAATATGTCCCAATTCGTAGGCTTTTTTTGTTTTTCTTGACTAAATCCGTTTTTATCGACGTTTTGAATTAGAAACATCATGATAGTAGATGCTACAAATAAGAAAAATGTTAACCATATAACATTTTCACCACCGATAATAGCAACGAGTATTCCCCCAACTGTCCATCCACCAAGACGAATCGTTTGGTCAAGAATGGCAAGAAAACTATTAGCTTTCACTAGAAAATCCTGTTCAATAAATATAGGGACTAAAGCATTTCTTGCTGGGTTTGCCCATCCATCTAAAAAAGAAATAGCAATTACTAATAAAAAAATCAGGAAAATGGTGCTAGAAGAAGGAAAAATTTCTGTATAACATCCAAGAATGAGAATAAGAATTGTCTTTCCAAATTGTGAATATGCCAACAATGATTTTAATTGGACACGTTCAATAATCAATGGCGCAATCATACCACTTAAAAAACGCGATGTTGTGATAAAAAAGGGCACAAATGCCATATAAGTTACAGATCCTGATATTCCATATATGATTGCTATTAAACCAACCATATAAAAGACATCTCCACTATTTGCGAGAGATTGGCCAATCCATAAAAAGCGAAATGATGATTTATGCATAAAAATATTACTCCCTTTAAAGATTTTACTATTCAATTGTTTTTATTAAGGGTTAGTAATATTACATTTTTTCGCCATCCTTTTTAATTTGGTATTTGAACTGTTAAGTACAGTAAGAAATCTTCTTTGAAATTCCTACTTAATATTGCATCATCATTTCCTTTTTATAAAATTACAAAATAAAAATAGCATACGGTTAATAAAATAACAAGTCGGATAATTCTGAAAATTAATGATTTATACTTATAAATGACAAATTAAAATGAACATCCTAAAAATCTATATATAAATGGAAGGGGATTATTATTTAGTAAAAATGATTGTTAGTTTTCCATTTTTTTATATTTTGAAGTTCTGTATTTTAAATATGTGTTAACATACTTAACAAATATTACATTTCTGTAGGGTTTTCGGGTATAATTAAGTATTCTGAATATTATAGTTTTTAATATATAAATGATATAATTATTTATAACGTGAGATATAAAGTTATTTAAAATGTGTACATTAGAACATTATTAAACGGGGATTTACAAACATAGATTAATAGACATCATGAATTGACGATTGATGTGTAAGGTAGATAGAGGAGAGATATTTATGGCAAATGTAAGAAAAGCAACAATTGAAGATTATTCAGGTATTAAAAATGTAGCGTCTAAGGCTTGGTATGACACGTATACCAATATTTATACTGCGAGCACTGTGACGGCATTTTTAAATGCGTCTTATTCTAAAGAGATGCTTCAAAAGCGCATTAATGATTCTGATTTCTTTGTTGCAGAAGATGAAGATAAGATTGTTGGTTTTGCTAATTTTATCAAAGGTACTGAATTGTATTTATCTTCTCATTATGTTCTACCTGAAGCGCAACGTGAAGGGTATGGGAAAGCTTTATTACAAGCAGGTTTAGATCAATACAAAGATTTATATCATGAAGTTTATTTAGAAGTGGATGGCAAGAATGATATCGGTATAGCCTTTTATAAAAAGGAAGGTTTTGAAGTGATACGTGAATATGAAGAATTACTTTTTGGTGACACAATGCGCACGACGTTAATGAAAAAAACTTTTTAGGAGGTTGATTGTAATGGAACAATCACTAAATAAATGGATTTCACAATTTTATGAAGCTTATGAGAATCAATCAATTATTCCAAATGGTGTTTTACCATCGAATATAACTGAACATGCTGCATATGATATTCAAGAAGGTGTGTTGCAGCGTAAGGAAGAAACTGAAATTCATAAAGGTTATAAAATTAGTTTAACGAGTCAAGAAACGAGAGATATCTTTTCTTCAACAACGCCATTATATGGTGCAATGGGAGAAACAACTATTCTGGACAAACATATTTATTTAAATGATTTAAATGAGCCTTTAGCAGAGTTAGAATTAGTCTTTATTGTTCAAGAAGAATTAACAGAAGAAGATAGCCTTGAAGATATTATGAATAAATGTTTGATTGCACCAGGGGTAGAGATTCCAGATTCACGTTTTAGTAACTGGTTCCCTAATTTATCTGTAACAGAAATTATTGCTGATAGCGCAGTAAGTGGTGGCGTTGTTTACGGTGAACCTAAGAAATTAAGTTATGAAGATATAGATAACATTAAAGGGACATTATATTTAGACGGTAAAGAATTAGCTTCTGGATTTAGTACAGAAGTTGAAGGACATCCTGCTAAAGCTGTTAAGTGGTTGATTAATGAAATTAAAGAATATAATCGTTCATTAAAACCTGGCATGTTTATTTCAAGTGGAACATTTATTTTGCCTAAACCTTTATCACAAGGGGAGTATAAAGCCGTATATGAAAATGTCGGAGAAATAGAGTTTATTGTAGAATAATTGGATGAAATGGAGGGAACAAAGTGACACAGGAAGCTTATGGAACAAAAAAATTACCTGAAGAGAAAGTTTTTAAAGACCCTGTTCATCGTTATATACACGTAAGAGACCAATTAATTTGGGATCTTATCAAAACGAAAGAATTTCAACGCTTAAGAAGAATTAAACAACTTGGAACACTCTATTTGTCTTTCCATACAGCTGAGCATAGTCGCTTTGGACATTCTCTAGGTGTATATGAAATTGTACGACGTATGATAGACGAAGTATTTGAAGGACGTGCACATTGGGATAATAAGGATAGACCACTCGCATTATGTGCAGCACTTTTACATGATTTAGGGCACGGTCCATTTTCACATTGTTTTGAAAAAATCTTCCTAACGGATCATGAAAAATTTACACAGCTGATCATTAAAGGTGATACAGAAGTTAATGAAGTGTTGAGTAGAGTGTCGCCTGATTTTCCAGCTGAAGTAGCAGACGTGATTAATAAGACACATGAAAATAAATTAGTCATATCAATGATTTCATCTCAAATAGATGCAGATCGCATGGATTATTTACAGCGTGATGCATATTTTACAGGTGTGAGTTATGGTCAATTTGATATGGAACGTGTGCTGAGATTGATGCGTCCGTCTAAAGATGAAGTGTTGATTAAAGAAAGTGGTATGCATGCAGTTGAAAACTTCTTAATGAGTCGTTATCAAATGTATTGGCAAATTTATTTTCACCCGGTGAGTCGAGGTGGAGAAGTGTTGCTTAATCGCTGCTTTAAGCGTGCGAAAGTACTTTATGATCAAGGGTATTCATTTAAAGAACAACCCAAATATTTAATTCCATTTTTTGAAGAAGACGTTTCAATCGCTGATTATATTCGTCTTGATGAAGCGGTCGTGATGTATTATTTAGAAGAGTGGACTGAAGAAGATGATCCAATCTTAAGTGATTTAAGTAAAAGATTTGTTAATCGTGATTTATTTAAATACTTACCATTTGATGGATCTATTATTACGATTGGTGAACTGACAGATCTATTTGAAAAAGGTGGCATTGACCCAGAATATTATTTCGTTTGTGACTCGTTCTCAGACTTACCGTATGATTATGATCGACCAGGATCAAATAGACAGCCGATACATCTATTACAGAAGACAGGTCGTATTAAAGAGATTAGTAGCCAGTCAGTCATCATCCATAGTATTACAGGGATTAAACGTTTAGACTATAAACTGTATTATCCTAAAGAATTAATTATAGAAATGGAAGACGAAACGATTAAAGGCGATATTATCAATATATTAAATGAACTCGTGTAGATTACAAACTTGAATGTCAGTCTGATACTCTAGTATGATGTAATCATGAATTAAATGAGGTGAAACAAGTGGCTGAAAAGAAAGGATTTCAATTTAATATCATTAAAAATGATCCATTAGATGGGCATAAAGGTACAAATATAGGCTCTATAAGTTTAGACAACGTTGCGCCAGTATTTGTCGATGTATCAGAACAAACTGCATTTATCGATATTGGTGCCATGCATGCTAGAGCTGAAGTAGAAAAGCGTGTGAAATGGGTTAAAGATATAGAAGAAGTCAAAGGTGAAGAAGCAAAAGAATATTGGCTTTGCTGGGTTACAACTGAACGTGGCGAACAAGGTCCATATTATGCAGGGCTAACAGGTTGCTATTTAATGGTCAATAAACCTAAAAAGCGTGGATATAAAAGTATGCCAGAACATGTGAATATGATGGATAAATCTATGAAACATCAAGTGAAGATTGACCAAATTGGTGACGAAAATAGAGCAATTCTTAAAAAATTCCTTCAAGAACATAATTCTGAAATGTGGCATAACAGCAGTGATGAACTAAAATCATCTTTAGAGATAAATTAAATATGTCTATTTTGTGACTTAATTGTGAATTATCACAATTCAACTAAATAGCTATTGTCTTTTCACAATATCATAAGTAAAATAGTTGATAGCTACTATAGCTAGGACACTAAAAAAAGCAGGCGCTTTTCGCCCTGCTTTTTTTAATTTTAATTGTCAAATATGCTATAATGATATACGTTCTTAAACGGTGAGGTGGCCAATTATGAAAGAAAATATTAATATAAATATTAAACAAGTCGTGAAACAAAATGGCGAGAAAGAAACATTTCAAACAAAAACATCAGGTACATTTCATAGAAGAAATAGCGATATAATTAGATATGAAGAAACGATTGATGAACAAATCGTAAAAAATATGCTTAAAATAGAAGATGATGGCGTGAAAATCCACCGTACTGGCGCGGTCAAAA
This sequence comes from Mammaliicoccus sp. O-M54, assembly GCF_022386035.1. Classification (NCBI taxonomy): domain Bacteria; kingdom Bacillati; phylum Bacillota; class Bacilli; order Caryophanales; family Staphylococcaceae; genus Mammaliicoccus; species Mammaliicoccus sp. O-M54. The sequence continues at coordinate 155,922 of NZ_JAJNJE010000005.1, read as the reverse complement.
CAGTCTTTCACTTTGTTGAAGGACAAGAAACGATTAGTTATTATGATACTGATGCAGGACGCATGACAATGCACGTTAATACATTATCAATCAAACATTTTATAGACGATCAACAAGGTAAACTCAGGATACATTATCAGCTAAGTGATCAAACTGGGTTACTTGGAACATACCAATTTCAAATTAATTATAAGGAGATAAATGAATGAACATTATTAACCAAGTTAAAGAAACGTTAATTGAAGAAATTAAAGCAAGTATCATTAAATCTGAACTTGTAGAAACAGTTCCAGAAATTAAAATCGAAACACCTAAAGACCCTGCAAATGGAGATTACTCTTCAAATATTGCGATGGTATTAACAAAATTAGCGCGTAAAAATCCTCGTGAAATTGCGAATCAAATCGTAGAAAATTTAGACACAAATAAAGCGAATGTTAAAAAAGTAGATATTGCAGGTCCTGGATTTATTAATTTCTACTTAGATCAACAATATTTAACTGAAATTATTAAGACAGCTTTAACAAAAGGCGAAACATTTGGTCAAACAGAAGAACGTAAAAATGAAAGCATCATCGTTGAGTATGTATCTGCAAACCCAACAGGAGATTTGCATATTGGACATGCACGTAATGCAGCAGTAGGTGATACGTTATCAAACGTGTTAAGTGCAGCTGGTTATGATGTAACACGTGAATATTATATTAACGATGCAGGTAAACAAATTGAAAATTTAGCGCACTCTATTGAAGCGCGTTATAACCAAGCGTTAGGTTTAGATGCTGAATTACCTGAAGATGGTTATTATGGTAAAGATATTATCGCAATCAGTAAAGACTTAGCTGAAAAACATCCTGAAATTAAAGATGAAGCGGAAGAAGAACGTATTAAGACATTCCGTAAACTTGGTTTAGATTATGAAATGAAAAAATTAAAACAAGACTTAGCAGATTTTAATATTCATTTTGATAATTGGTTCAGTGAAACATCATTATATGAAACAAACAAAATTTCAGCTGTTTTAGATAAAATGACAGAATTAGGCTATACTTATGAACAAGATGGCGCAACATGGTTAAAAACAACAGAATTTGGTGACGATAAAGACCGTGTGTTAATTAAACAAGACGGTACGTATACGTATTTCTTACCAGATATCGCTTATCATTACGATAAAGTAGAACGTGGTTTTGACAAGTTAATTAATTTATTTGGTGCTGATCACCACGGTTATATTAATCGTTTAAAAGCATCTCTTGAAACATTTGGCGTAGATTCAAAACGTCTTGAAATACAAATTATGCAAATGGTACGATTATTACAAGACGGCGTTGAAGTGAAAATGAGTAAACGTACAGGTAATGCTATTACGTTACGTGACATTATGGATGAAGTGGGCATTGATGCTGCTCGTTACTTCTTAACGATGCGTAGTCCTGATACACACTTTGACTTTGATATGGAATTAGCTAAGAAAGAATCACAAGATAACCCAGTGTATTATGCACAATATGCACATGCGCGTATATCATCTATTATTCGCCAAGCAGAAGAAAAAGGTATCACGATTGATCAAAATGTTGATTTATCTTTAATTACACATGAAAAAGCATTTGATTTATTGAAGAAAATTGCTGAATTTGAACCAACAATTGTTTCTGCTGCAGAATCACGCAGTCCACATCGTATTACGAATTATATTCAAGATTTGGCTGCACAGTTCCATAAGTTCTATAATGCAGAGAAAGTATTAACAGATGATGCAGAGAAGACTAAAGCGCATTTAGCTTTAATTGAAGCGGCGCGTATTACACTTCGCAATGCGTTAGCATTAGTAGGTGTGTCAGCTCCAGAATCTATGTAATTTAATCATTATTTTAATTGAGGTGCAGCTCAATCTTATTTGAGTTGCGCCTTTTTATGTACCATTTTTTAATTAAATATATGGAGGGATTAAGTATGAAAATAAACAAAATATTTTATTTAATCTTTGCTGCTATGATCATCGTGACAGGTTGCCAAAGCGGAGATAATACGGATAACAAGAAAGAAACGAAACAAGAAACAACTGATAAGAAAGAATATAAGCGTATTGTATCGCTTATTCCAAGTAATACAGAAATATTATACGCGTTAGGACTTGGAGATAAAGTCGTTGGGGTATCAACTGTTGATGATTATCCTAAAGATGTGAAAGATAAAAAACAATTCGATGCCTTTAAACTTGATACAGAAGCGTTATTAAAAGCAAAACCTGATTTAATTTTGGCGCATGAGTCGAACAAATCTACACAAGAAAAAGATTTAAAAAAATTAAGTGATGCAGGCGTGAAAGTCGTCTACATAGATGATGCAAATTCAATTAATGAAATGTATGATACATTCAAACAAGTTGGAAAAGTAACAGGTAAAGAAAAAGAAGCGGATAAATTAGTAAGTAAAGTGAAGAAAGAAATAGAAGATGTTGTAAAAGATGTTCCTAAAGACCAACAAGGTAAAAAAGTATTTATGGAAATTTCTTCTCAACCTGACATTTACACTTCAGGATCAAATACGTTTTATGATGATATGTTAACTTCTATCAAAGCTAAGAACCTTTATCATGATCAAGAAGGATGGATTAAAACGGATAAAGAAAGTATTCTTAAAAGAAATCCTGATGTAATGATTACAACAAGTGGACAGTCTGAAGCGGAATATCAAAAATTAAATAACAATAGAGATGGCTTTGACCAAGTTAATGCTGTTAAAGAGAAACACGTTCATGCACTCAATGCAGATATGATTTCTAGACCAGGACCAAGATTAGCGAAAGGTCTAAAAGAACTTTCTGAAAAAGTTTATGACTAATAATCATAACGTTTATCGCCATGTTGTGATATGGTTTCTCGTTCTATTGTTTGCAATTGGCATTTCTTTATTCGTAGGATCTACGGGTATAACATGGAAATTTGATAATCAACTAGAATGGACGATTTTTTACAAGTTAAGAGTACCGCGGACACTGTTAGCATTAATTGCTGGTATGGGGCTAGTCATGAGTGGTCAAATCTATCAAACGATATTGAATAATCCACTTGCGGATAGTTTTACGTTAGGATTAGCAAGCGGGGCAACATTCGGAAGTGCACTTGCCGTATTTATCGGCGTATCCATTTGGTTTGTGCCACTATTTTCTATATTCTTCAGCTTGTTAACGCTTATCGTAGTTGTACTGATTACAGAAACGATGGTTAAAACATTTCATGTAGCAACAATGATACTTTCAGGTATTTTTATTGGTGCGTTCTTTAGTTCGGCACTCTATATCCTTTTATTGCTTAAGCCGGATAAAGTTAATAGCATGGTGTCATATATGTTTGGTAGTGTTTCATCTGCCGAAAAAATAACTGTAGAAATCACTGGGATTGTTACTTTAATCTGTATCTTAATCTTGTTTATGATGAGTCATTATATTAAAATGATTCAATTAGGTGAAGATAAAGCAACTACACTGGGTGTGAATGTTCGATTGATATCATGGACATGTTTGCTATTAGCTGCTATAATGACAGCCGTTATTATTAGTTTTACGGGTATTATTGGATTTATTGGTATGATTGTACCTCAAGTTGTTAGAAGGGTGTACAAGGTACCTATTAACGTTCAAATGATATTGAATTTATTAATCGGCGGCGCACTTTTATTAATTGCAGATACTGTTGGCAGAATTATCATAAGTCCGATTCAAATTCCGGTTGGCATTATACTCTCAATTATTGCCATACCGATTATGATGTATTTAATGATTACAGAACAGCGAAAAAAAGAAAGAACTTACTGAATATTTAATGTATCTATCAGTATTAAATCACAATCAATAGCATACGGACACCAATCCTTTAAACTTTATGATAGAGGGTTGGTGTTTTGTATGTAAAAATTGTATTGCTTTCTTTATGGAATAGTTTAAAATGTTTCTATGAAAGGGATGATGACATGTGTTCGTGTGATATTCAAGCGATTATTTTTGACTTAGAAGATACGCTTGTAGATCGTGAGAAATCGCGAATGAAGTTTTTGGAAGAACAGTTTGAGAGGTTTCATGAGTTAATGGTAACAGTCCAAAGACGTGATTTTGAAAAGGTATATTTAACGTTAAATCCCTATGGTATAGAAGATGTTGAATGGGTATATCAAGAACTCGTAAAGAGATTAAATATAGAAAGGATATCGTGGAAGACATTTTATAACGACTATAAAATGCATCACTACAGATACCATTTTCCTTTCTATGATACATTGGTAGCATTGGATAAACTACGCAGCATGGGTTATAAATTAGGTGTTGTAGCGAATGGTAAGAGTGAAGAAATTACACACGTTATGAATGCAATCGGTATTTATCCATATATTCATTATGTTTCAACTTCTGATGAGGTGGGCGCTATGAAGCCAGACCCAATCATATTTGAAGATATATTGAAACATCTTGGCATAACGGCACATCATGCATTATATGTTGGAGATTGTCCTTTAAATGACATCGCAGCAGCACATGCTATGGGCATGAAGACTGCATGGATGGCTAATTCAGTCATTGGCACACCAGAGGAGCATGAATTAGATTATACAATCGAAAGTTTAAGTGATCTCATAGATGTTTGTAAACTAATCGAAAGAGGTGAAGCATGATGAACTTATTTTTAACGAAAGAAAATGTTGCCATACACTATAATACAAAAGGAAGCGGCTATCCAATTATCTTGTTACATGGTGTTTTTCAAGACATGGATGTCTTTGAACCACTGATTAAAAAATTAAGTAAAAATTATCAAGTTATATCTATTGATTTAAGAGGTCATGGTTTAAGTGATACACCACATGATAGTAGAGTAGATGACTATATTTCAGATATTCAACAACTATTAAATGCATTATTCATTAATTCAGCATATGTAATTGGCCTAGAACTTGGCGCAACAATTGCAACAGGTCTCACATATAAGAATCCTGATTTGATCAATGGCATGGTGTTAATTAATCCTACAGACGATCATTCAACGTTCCCAGATAACCGTATTTATGATAGACATGCTGATGAAATTAGAACGATGTCTGATGAGGACAAGGAAAAATATTTATTAAGATTCAGATATAAAAATATTAAACAAGCTAAAAAGTTTGTAAAATCACATATTCCGTCGAATGACCTTCAAACGATGGAAGAAGAAATTGCTGTTAAGCGCTCTTTTAAAGACTTTGATATTATATCGTTACTTCCAGATATTGAAACTCGTACGCTCGTCATTTCTGGACAATACGATGGCAAAATATTATATAGCGAAGGTAAAAGAATAAGTGAACTGTTGCCGAATGCTGAATTTAAACTGTTTGAAGGTTCAGGCGAATTACCTTTTATTGAAGAAAAAGAGAAATTCATTAAAGTATTGGAAGAATTTTTAAGTTAATCAAGCGATATTTCACGGTTTTGTTACATGATTGTAATAAAAGTGGTCATTTTGTAATCTTTATGTTATAATTAACGCAGTTCAATGCATAGCATATAAGACACAGACTGAAGGAGAACCTCATATGAAAAAATGTCTCTTAATAATTGCAATGGTACTTATGGTTCTGCCATTTTCAACTTTTGCTGAGGCAAATGCTGCAACTAAAAATCAATTAAATATTAACGAAAATAATGTGCAGACCTATAAAGACGGTACAGTAACAATCGAAGGTATTAAAATTGGTGATAAGATTTCTAAAATTAAATCAAAGTATCCAAATTTAATGTTCTCATATTCTGATGATAGTAATGATAGAGAAAATTATTACGAATTTGATACTAAAAATGGACATATGATTATTACTGCCAAAGTTAAAGGTAATAAAGAAACAGTTAAACGCGTTACAATGATTTATGACAAATTAACAAATGTGAAATTAGATTCGCTTGTCTCAATTCTTGGTGACAATACGACTAAACGTGTACAAAATAATAAGTATACGGGCGGTTATGCATACGTGAATAATGGACAAGCACACTTCCAGCTTTCAAAAGCAACACCTGATAGTAAACAATTTAAAGTATATCGTGTTGATATAGGTAAATACTAAATCAATAGCGAATTTAATCCCCTGTTATGTTATATACATATTGCATAATAGGGGATTAATTTATACAATATTATAATGAAGGTGGTGTATTTATTTGCGTCCGAACAATAATGTATTGCTGGAAAATGTAAATGATTATTTACAGCATGTCGGTGTATTACCTAAACAAATTGATAAAGTGCAACATTCATTAAAGAAGGATATGAAAAAGTCAGATGAGAAAGATATAGATTATGCAGAATATCGACACAAATCTCACGCTGAAATACTTCAAATCATAGAGAGAAATATTGTGGTTGTTAATTATAATCCAATCATTTTTTATACACTACACTTCTTATTATTAGCATATTTATTTGATAAAAAGCTCATTCCGTTTAATGCCGTAACGGGATTGTATATATTTTATTTTGTAATTATATTGTCTATTTCACTCGTTATATATTTAATTATAAAAAAACATAGTTATCTCTATCCTAATCAGAAATTGATGATGACCAATATTTTCTTATTTAGTATAGGAATTGTTCTATGTATGCTTAAAATATTTAATGTTACGTTAGGAATGTATGTATTACCGTTACAAGTCTTTCAAGCCATATTTGGCATCGGGATTATTCTCGTCATACTCGCAATATTTATGAAAAAGCTCGAAGTCGCTGCAATGGGATTAGCAGTTATTCAAAAAACAATCGCAGCTATAACGATGAATGAAACAGTAATTATGATTGTTACATTTGCAAGTTGGTCTATTATCCTCGTGATTATCCTTTATTTTGTAATGATGTATTCTACAAGAAAATATGTATAACATAAATGCAGAAAATGATGTATTGGCTACAATCATTTTTTGCATTTATTTTTATGGCATTAACTTAATATTATAAGTGTGAAAAATTGTTAAATGGGTATATTATTACTGTAAAGTAGGGAGGTACTCATTATGGGAGAATTATTAACAAGGGATGGGACTCATATAGTGTATGAAAAACACGGTAAAGGGAAACCATTAATTATGTTACATGCATTAAATATGAATTTAGCGACATTTAATTCAACAGTACAGCTTCTGAAAGATCAATTTACAATATATACAATGGATTCTAGGGGACATGGTAAATCAGATAAACAACAAGAAATTTCCATCCAAAATCATATAGATGATATTGTAGATTTAATGGATGCTGAAAACATAGAATCAGCTTATATATTAGGACATGATATGGGTGGCGTCATTGCACAAGAATTTACAAACCAACATTCAGATAAAGTAGAAAAGTTAGTACTCGTATCTTCAATTTCCAATCAAGGGAAACAACCACTTATTAAATTAATAGCTAAACATAGAGATAAAGTCGCAGGATTTAGTAAAGAAGAAGCAATGTTAATATTGTTCAATGAAATATTTCATGATGTTAAATCGACTTTTAAATGGTATCAAGAAGTGAAAAAATATTATCGAATGACACCAGAAGAAGATGCAATTTCTGTTAGATCTATAAATGGTATAAATATCAAAATAGATCATATAGATATACCAACACTTATCGTGAAAGGTAAACATGATCCTTTTGATATTGATAATGATTCGGAAAATATTAAGAACGCTCAAACAGAAATATTTGAACATTCAGGGCACGCACCATTTATTGAAGAAAGTGAAAAATTCAAACAAGTCGTATCATCTTTTTTAAACCAACCTGTAAGAGATAAACAAGTCATATAATAAAGCGAGCTAGGACATTTGATGATGTCTTAGCTTTTTATTGGTAAGGTGAGGAAGGTGGGGTGTGAAGTGGGTGTGAAGTGGTTTTGAGTAGGATGAGCGGTTGAGAAGTGATGTGCACCCAAATATTTGACCTAAACAAATCAAAATATTGGGGTGCACATCAAAGTCGTGGCTTAAGTCCTAAGTAAAGCCAAGAGATCATCCAAGTCCTGGCTTAAGTGTCTAATAAAGCCAAGAGATAGTCCAAGTCGTGGCTTAAGTCCTAAGTAAAGCCAAGAGATAGTCCAAGTCATGGCTTAAGTACTGAATAAAGCCGAGAGATCATCCAAGTCATGGCTTAAGTCCAGAGTAAAGCCAAGAGATGAGGCAAGTCATGGCTTAAGTGTCTAATAAAGCCAAGAGATTGTCTAAGTCGTGGCTTAAGTAGTGAATAAAGCCAAGAGATTGACTAAGTCGTGGCTTAAGTAGTGAATAAAGCCAAGAGATAGCCCAAGTCATGGCTTAAGTACTGAATAAAGCCAAGAGATGAGGCAAGTCGTGGCTTAAGTCCAGAGTAAAGCCAAGAGATGAGGCAAGTCATGGCTTAAGTCCAGAGTAAAGCCAAGAGATGAGGCAAGTCATGGCTTAAGTGTCTAATAAAGCCAAGAGATTGACTAAGTCGTGGCTTAAGTCCAAAGTAAAGCCAAGAGATTGACTAAGTCGTGGCTTAAGTAGTGAATAAAGCCAAGAGATCATCCAAGTCGTGGCTTAAGTGTTGAATAAAGCCAAGAGATTGTCTAAGTCATGGCTTAAGTCCTAAATAAAGCCAAGATCACCCATACCCCTCACCACACAAAAAAGCGGAGACATCATAGAATGTCTCCGCTTCGTCATATTATTCGTTAATTTCAGTTTTAGCGATTTCGTTATCGATTTTTTCAAGCACTTCAGAAATTGATTTACGTTGTTTTTTATTAACTAGAATTAAAACTGTACGCTCGTCATATTCATTTCTTCTTTTTGTAAAGTAGTCTTGTTGTGATAAGTTTTTAACTGCTTTTACAATTTGTGGTTGTTTGTAGTTTAACTTGCTAATGATTTTTTTAAGATGATATTCTTCATCGTCTGTTTCATTAATGTAAGTTAATACTGCGAATTCTTCAAAGCTAAGTGAAAAATCCTTTTTAATGATTGATTTTAATTTGTCCACATATGTTACAAGTGCTAATAAATCGGAACAATTTTCTATTTTAGAAATTGCCATTTTGAATCCCCCTAGAAGTGAGTATTTTGCTTCTGTAATTGAAATAATACAGTTTGGTGGTAAAGCCTCGCATTATCAACATGGAAGCGTTTTAAATTTTTAATTCATAAATACAGTTTATCAATTATTTACTTATTTTAGCCTAAAAATAACTGTATGTAAACTAATAAGAGTAGGATTTAATTAAATAATAATATAAATAATATAACTGTCACAAACGAAAGGTAGGTATAATATAATCTCAAAAAATTAAAGTGCATGGTTATTATTAATTCTATCAATAAAATAAATTGAAAATTACGAAATATGCCGATATTAAATGAGAATATTATAAAATTAACCATATAAAGAAGTCGTATTTAACATACGACTTCTTAAAAATTATTTATTGATTGAAGTATATTGAATGATTACTTCTTCGATAATGTCAGATTCTAATTCTGCATATTTACTTAAGAATTCCGCAACGCTATGTTCCTTGATATAGTCGTTTTTCTCTACTGTTTCTTTATCGTTTTCATCTTGATATTCTAATAAATAGCAAAGTGCTTTAACGAGTTCAGAATGTTTTTTATTCGTTTTAGATAAAGCTACTAGCGGTTTAACGATACGATCGTTTGGTCCAACTTTACGTAATACGCCACGACCAACTCTTGTTACATCATCAGATAAATATGGGTTTTGGAAACGACCAATTATTTTATCAACATAGTAAGATTGATCTTCTTTTGTAAACTCAGCGAAGTTAGAAACAAGATATTCACTTGTTTCTTTTAATACTTCACGTAAACCTGCATTAATTTCTTCATCTTGAATCGCTTCAAGAATTGTGTTGTAACCTTTGTATTGACCAAAGTATGCTAAATAAGCATGACCTGTATTAACTGTTAATAATTTTCTTTCGATATAAGGTGTTAAATCATCAACATAGTGTACATCTTGTAATTGTGTACCTTGCCATTTTGAAGCTTCTACAACCCATTCAAAGAAAGGTTCAACTAATACGTCTAATGATCCTTCTTTTTGACCTTGAGGTACGATACGGTCAACTGCTGAGTTAGGGAAGCTAATGTCATCTGATAAAGGACCTGTAATATCTAAAATGGCTTTTTTCAGTTGATCTGTTGCCATAATAGCATTTTCACAAGCAACGATATTTAATGGTTTACCAGCTTCACGTTCTTTTAAGAATGATGCAAATGATTTAGCGATAATAGGTAAGATGTTTACACCTACAGCTGTCGTAATGACGTCTGCTTCTAAAATCGCTTCCTTTAATTTGTCTGTTTCAGTAATGCTATTGATACCTTTAACGTCTGAAACAGGTTCTTTAGTATTTTCTTCATTTGCGATAACAACTTGATAAGCTTTTTCTTCATTAATTTGATTAATAATTGTTTCGTTAACATCGACGAATGTTACTTCATAGCCATTATCATTTAATACTTTACCTATGAAGCCACGTCCGATGTTACCAGCACCAAAGTGAATGGCTTTCATTAAAGTTCAACCTCCTCAAAGATTGCAAGGATTTCATCTTTAGATTGTGCATTGATAACACGTTCAACATTTTCTTCTTCACTAAATACAATAGCGATTTGAGAAAGAATATCTAAATGCTCGCCATCTTTACCAGCGATACCAACAACTACTTTAGCTTCATTGCCGTCCCAATCTACGCCATCAGGAATGTGAAGTAATACAAGACCTGATTTTAATACTTCAGTTTTAGCTTCATCTGTACCGTGTGGGATAGCTAAGAAGTTACCCATATATGTTGTAACGATTTGTTCGCGTTCTTTCATTGCAGTAATATATTTGTCAGTTACAGCACCTTCTTCAACTAATGCTTGGCCAGCTTTTTCGATAGCTTCCTCTTGAGAATTTACTGAAAGATTCATAAAAATGTTTTCTGGATTAAATAATTTTGTCATGTTAATTCACTCCGTTTTCGTTAGTTTTTGTTTTAATTTATTTAAGAAAAATGATTTGAGTGTGTTCTCTATCTTTACTCTATCATTTAACAACTGATCAATATCATCCAAATGTTCTGTAATTAAGGATGACACTTCGCTCATAAGTTGTCCTTGTTCCGAATTTCTCGGAATAAACATACATACAAGCCAATTTACTTCTTGTTGTTCATTTTCAATCGTTTTTAGCATTAATGGTTTTGTTAATTCCGTAATAATCAATTGTGGCTTTTTGATTGATTCATCAGAAAGATGGGGAATAGCAACTGGATAACCAGTTAATGCAAAGCCTTGTAAATTCATCCGGCTGTTAAGCTTTTCACTGAACGTATGTGTATTGTCAATCACACGATGCTTCGACAATGTTTGAATGAGATATCGTTCTAACTGTGTTACTTTTTTCTTTTCAACGATCATATTTTGAATCAGTGCCAAACTTTCTTCTATAAAAGTTACAGTGCGATCATAATCTTCATATGATAGTGGTTGTTCTTGATTTTGCGTATTTTGAGGATCATGGACAACAGATTGCTGTAATTTCAAAAAGTATTTCACATTTTCAGCGTCTTGCTTTGGTAATAAAGGATTAACTGTAATGTGTGGGTACTTTGTGTCTACAGCTACAGTTGAAATCATGCCATCATACTTTGAAAAATCAATCGACTTCAAACTACTGACAGAAACTTCGGTAGTTTGCGTGATTTCAGAAAAATGCTGTTTCAAACGATTGGATAGAATACGGCTTGTACCAATTCCACTGCTACATACAACGAGAACATGTAATGAACGTCTTTGTTTTGCTTGTAACATGCCACCAAAGTGAAGTGCGATATAAGCAACTTCGCTTTTTGGAAAATGATAATTCATGAATACAATCTTTAAACCTGATGAAACAGCTTCAAATAACTCTTGATCATAGGTTTCTATCATTTCGGTAAGCGGATTGTAGGTTTCAATGTTTGCCTCAAGTCTATTAATCGCAGGTTCTAAATGTAAATTTAATCCTTTGAATAGGGCATCTTCATCTTTAAATGAAAATCCTTGATCTTTTACAAATTCTATAAGTTCGGTAACGCGTTGCTTATGAATGTCATTGTTTTCATAAGTTGTTTCGTGGCGACGTCTTGCGCCTCTTAAATGCATTGTAATAAAAGCAATTTCAGAATGATTAAATGTTACATCATATATATCGCTTAATACATTGGTAAGTCTCTCTGATACTTTAAATTCATCAGTCGAAATCAATTCATTTAAAATATCATCCTCAATTTCTACATGTCCATCTTGCTTAATACGTTCAATTGCTAAAACGATATGAATCGTTAATGTGAGATAACTTGCTTCAGTTAATGTATAAGGTAATGTACCGAGTTCATCCATTAACAAGCGTTCAACATTAAACAATCTATCTATATCAACAATACCTCGAAGATGTGTTTCGTTTAACGTATGATATACGAAATGATCTTCTACTACAGAGTACACGCTGTCACCATCTAATTTTTCTAACATGATTCTAGCAAGTAACTGTCTTTTGTTGACTTCTTCACCATTCAGAATTAAACCTTCGCCTCGTCTTCGTTCTAATGAAAGTTCAAAGGTGTGTAATTCAGGTTCCAATTGTTCAATGATTTTGTTAAGTGTATGCGTAGATGAACCAATTTCATTCGCAAGACTATATAATTTCACTGGATCTTTAGATTGAATAAGGTTGTATAGAATAATAACTTTTCTTTCTTCATCAGATAAATCAATAGTATTTTGTTCAGTCAATGATTGTACAAAATTGTCAATGTCTTCTGGTTCTCCTTCAATACGTAATCCTAATTTAGGAACTCTTGTCAGAGATAAGTGATATTTATTCAGTGTATCTTCAACGCTTTTCATCTCTCTATGAACAGTTCGAGAGGAAATACCAAGTGCTTGTGCAATATCATGAATTGTTAAAAAAGAGTGAAGACGCTCAGATAGTAATTTGAGAATACTCTTTTCCCGGTTACTGATCATCATCGTTCTTCACTCCTTTGTATAAAAATTATTTTTTCAGTTCGTTAATTAATTCTTCATATCTTGGTGAATTTAAGAAATTATCTACTGAAATATGAATGGCTTTAGGATTTTTCTTAATTGCTCTATCTGTTAATGTTTTTTGCGTAATGACAACATCAGCATCGTCTGGTAATTGGTTAATAGCTGTATTTGTAACTTCAATATCAGTTAACTCAGCTTTTTTGAATTTATTTCTTAACATACCAGCACCCATAGCACTTGAGCCCATACCAGCATCACAAGCAAAAATAACTTTTTTAACATTAGAGAAATCATGTGCATCAATATTTTCTGTGTCATATTGATCTAATAGTTCTTCAGATTCATCTTTTTCTTCTGTTTCTTCAGAAGCTTCACCTTTTTCTTGTTCTTTAGAACCAGTTAAAGCACCGCTAACAGAAGATTTTTTACCTTTACGAGCTTCCATATCAGCAGTAGCTGATTCAATGTCGCCTTCAGGGTCTTTAGTGAATTTTAAGATGATAGATGCAACTACAAATGAAACTAATGTTGCTAAGAAGATACCAAGTAACATAATTAAGTAACTTCCTTTAGGTGTAATAGCGATATAAGCTAAGATTGAACCTGGAGATGCTGGTCCAGTAGTACCGAAGTCAAACATACTAAATGTTGCAACACCAGTCATACCACCTAAAATAACGGCAACTAATAATAAAGGACGCATTAAAACATATGGGAAGTAAATTTCATGAATACCACCTAAGAAGTGGATGATACCAGCACCATATGAAGTTGCTTTTGCAGTACCTTTACCGAATACCATATAAGCTAATAGAATACCAAAACCTGGTCCAGGATTTGATTCTAAAGTATAAAGAATAGATTTACCAGCGTGAGCTACTTGTTCAGATGCAAGAGGTGTTAAGACACCGTGGTTAATTGCATTGTTCAAGAATACTGTTTTAGCTGGTTCAATAATAATACTTACTAATGGTAATAAGTGATGAGAAACTAAGAAGTCAACACCCATACCTAAGACTTTCATAAGTCCTTCAACTAATGGCGCTAATCCTTTGAAACCAACAATCGCCATGATGAAAGCTAGAATACCAGCTGAGAAGTTATTGAATAACATTTCAAAGCCTTGAGGTGTTCTAGGAACTAAGAATTGGTCAACTTTTTTCATTAACCAACCAAGTAATGGACCCATAATCATTGCACCGATTAACATCGGCGTGTCTGGGAATGCCGCGATAACACCCATAGTAGCTGTCGCACCAACGACACCACCACGTAAACCATGAACTAAACGACCACCACTAAATGCAATAAGTAATGGAATTAAATATTTAATCATTGGATCAACCATTGAAGAAAGTTCTTCGTTAGGTAGCCAACCATCTTTGATAAACAGTGCTGTAATTAGCCCCCAAGCAATAAAAGCACCAATGTTTGGCATAATCATACTACTTAAAAATGAACCAAAAGCTTGAACCTTAGGACCAATGCCTTTTTTCTTTTCAGCTTGTTCTGCCATATTGAACACACCTTCCCTTATATAAAAAGTATTTTGTAACTTAATCATACGAAGATGTATGTACATATACAATGATTAGTAAATGCAACTTTGTCACATCCATTTTGACATGCGTGTCATAAACATTTATTTTGGGGTATTCAAATAGCTTATACACACTTGTAATGTAATTATACACTTTTGAAGAGGCGCTTCATACTGTTAAGGAATATAAAATAGGAAATAAAGGTGAAATAGAAGAAGGAGGAGGAAGAAGAGGAGGTTTCTGGACCGATGCGTGGGAATTATCGGTCCAGAAAAGAGAAATATGGACCGATAAAATAAATTACCGGTCCAGAAATGAGAAATATGGACCGATAAAATAATTTACCGGTCCAGAAATGGGAAATATGGACCGATAAAAAAATTTACCGGTCCAGAAATGAGAAATACAGGCCGATAAATAAAAATATCGACCCAAAAACGGGATTATCAGTCCGATAAATAAAAATATCGACCCGAAAATGGGATTTCCAGGCCGATAAAAATAAATATCGACCCGAAAACGAGATTTGCAGGCCGATAAAAATAAATATCGACCCGAAAACAGGATTTGCAGGCCGATAAATAAAAATATAGACCCGAAAACCTTGTTTTCGGGTCGCTCAATGATTAAGATTCTATCAATTTTTCGTTATGTAAGTTAATATAATATACTTCGTTATCTGTCCATTCATCAAATTCATAAATAAAGTTCTTTCTTAATACTTCAAATTCAAATCCTAATTTTTTTATGAGTTTTTTAGAAGGTTCGTTATCCACATTAATATGTGCTTCTATTCGATGTAGTTTTAATGTTTTATAACACTGACTGATGACTTCTTTCATAGCTTCAAATGCATAACCTTGATTCCAAAATTGATTGTGTAAGAAATAGCCGCATTCTCCCCATTGGAAGTCTGATCTGCTTAATACTTTAATATCCAGCATGCCTACATGTTTGCCATTTTCTAAAAATATTCCAAATATAAAAGTATCGTCTTGTTTAATGAGCGCTTGTTGTTTATCAACGAGTTCTTTAAACCAAGTTTCGTCGCATTCTTCCATATTGATTTTCCCTTTGTCGTGTTTATATTGCGAAGGATATCGATTTTCAAAACCTTCAATCCAACCTTTGTGGTCATCATAATTTAAAGGTCGAATCGTCAACCTATTCGTACGGAAAGTTAATTCTTTATCTGTATACATTAAAAATCCCCTTTGTAAAAATATGTGTAATTTATTACATTATATCATTACAAAAGGGCTGTATAAAATATTGAATTAATAAGCTTTCTCTATATCATCTAATTGTTTAATTGTTGAACTAATGCCACCAGAACCGAAGAACCATGTATTGGAATCAAATTTCAGTATATCTTTATTTTTGATTGCACTGACGTTTTTAATAACTGGATTTTTAAGTTCTTGTGGTAATCCTTTTGAATCATCATCTGTTCTATTTATATAGAAGATTTTGTCTGGATTCTTTTCGGCGATATATTCATATGATACTAACTGGCCGCTTGAGTTTGCTGGCATGTCTGGATCAATATGTTTGATACCTAAATCACCACTTAAAAAGCCACCATATCTACCAGTTTTACCGTATGTCTTAATGCCTTTTTGGTCAATATTCGCAAACATAACGGTATCATCATTCACTTTACTTTTAACAGATTTAACTTTTTGATCAAGTTTCTTTATGAGTGCTTCAGTTTCACTTTCTTTGTCGAATATTTTTCCAATATTTTGTGCATTTTCCTTAACAGATTCTATGTAACGATCATCATCAGGACTCACGTAAAGTACTTTTGCGTTAGGCGCGGCTTTTTTAAATTCTTTTAAGTTTTTAGTGTAAGCTTGCCTAAATGATATTAAAATTAAATCCGGATTTTCTTCAGCAATTTTTTCAAAATTTGGTCTGCCGGGATTCCCTAAATTGGTATATTTATCATCTTTAAACTCTGATAAATAACTTGGTAAGAAATCACCATTTGGACCTTTAGGAATAGCTGTTATATGATTTTGTAATTTCAAATCTTTCATAATATCTAGAGCGCCATAATCCATGACAATAACTTTTTTAGGATTCTTAGGTATTGTTACAGTTTCAGTTTTTTTCTTGCCTCTATTATGATCTTTATTCTTTTCTTTATATTCAAAAGTCTTCTTAATTGTGACAGTATCTTTATGACTGACTTCATCTTTACTATTACTACACGCAGATAATAATAAAAGTACACAAACGATGACGGTAATATACTTTTTCATGATTGCCTCCCATTTTCTAATTGATAACATTTCTCAATTATACAAAATTATTTGAGAATAACAAGTGCTAATCTTAAAAATTGGAAATGTTTTAGAGGTTGCATAATTACTTATTCCACACATAGGATAATTTGTATATAATCAAAGTAAGTCATTATATGGTGGTATGCAATATGAAGAAAAACTATATATTTATTATTTTATTCACCTTTTTTAGCATTATAGGCAGTAAATTATTTACCTTTGCGCTTTCATTTCATGTTTTAAAGATAACAGGAAGTGTACAAGCCTTTTCTAATATTATGATTATATATTCGCTCATATTTATATTGGGCAGTACTGCTATCGGATATTATATAGATAAGATTAATAAAAAAGCATTTATTATATCTATGCAGTGCATTTCGATTTTATCAATTATAAGTATTTACTTAATACCAAATAGTTTAAACCAACTTCTATACATATACATAATTGTAATCATTTTGACAGTTACAGATATGGCTGTATCACTCACTTTTAACAGTGGTTTATTAAGTTTAGTTAGTGAACGTTTTATAGATCAAACAGTTTCATATAGAAATGTCATTCAGAATGTATTACAAATTGGTGCTCCAATTTTAGGTGGAATAGTATACGCTTATTTCGATATTAAGACTTTTATGATTATTATGTTTGTAACAGAGCTCATTTCATTAATAATAGTGCTTAATATTGCGTTTAATAAAGTTCCGGTAAATAAAGTCTATGAAGAAGTTAAGGATACATTCTTTAACAGTTATAAAGTTGTATTTAAATTTTTGAAATCAAATAAAGATATATTTTTAATACTATTATCAGGATCTATCATTAACTTTATGTTTGGTTTCGTTACGGTAGGTATTCCAGGAAGTTTTGTCACTATATTTAATATGAATTCTAAACAGTTAGGAATCATTGAAACAGGATTTCCATTAGCAGGTATATTGTTTGGTTTGATTTATCCTAAGTTGAAGAATAAAGGAACACTTGTAGCAAATATGCAAGTTGCCATGATTACTTTAGCTGTAGGAATACTCATATTATGTATTCCGTTTATAACAGATTTATATAAATTATCGATACTTGTAATATATTTTATAAGTATATTTATTATCGGAAGCGGCGTTGTACTGAGTAATGTACCGATAAACATTTATGTACAAAAAAATGTGCCAGAACAAATAAAAGGTAAATATTTAGCATTGTCACAAACAATGTCACAAGTAATGATGCCTTTTGGAATTTTAGTTGCAGGTATACTTTTTGACATTAATTCAGTATTCTATATTATTTCGTTCAGCATTACAGCAATATTATGCTTTATCTTGGCATATCTTTACACATTTATTAAAAAACATGACGGTGTAATTTGAGACATTATTGACAAAGCAAAAGAAGTATTAGAATAAAGAATATATTAAACCCCAACTCGAAAATATCGGGTTGGGGTTTTTAAATTTATTAAAATGATTACTATTAAACAAAAGTAATAAAAACAAATAAATGTTTTATTTAATATTCCTTGTAATTGAAATTTAAAAGTGTAGGATGAAGGTGTATCATCTTATGATACATAATCTATAAAAGGGAGAGTAATCGAATGAACAAATTTTCAAAAGTTTTTGTTTCAACCGGTTTAGCAGTAGCGACAGTATTTACAGTAGGCGCGGCAGGTAACGGTCATTCCATTGATGCGGCGAGCAACAGTAATATGGATAGCCAAGCTTCTCAACCTTATACTTCTTATTACAATGGGTATGTGAGTTATGACCCTGGATTTTTCATAACGGATACATTCAAAAAAGGATTTGAATCAGGTAATTTCACGTTAAATGGATATGAAACACCTGCACATGAAGATTATGCTAAAGAACATCAAGATAAGGCTAAAAATATAAATTTATATGATCAAAATTTAAATGTATATAGTAACTACGGTTTAGATGCTAATGCACAACCGACAAATGCAAATCAATTTAATTTATCGATAGATGATGTTGTTGATTCTTACGGTACAGATTTCAGTAAATCAGGCAGTCCACGAAGTGTTGAAGGTCAATATTCTTGGAGTTTAAATGGTTATAAAATTGCCTTCACTTCTGACGAAACAGGCACTGTAACGAGAATTGATTTCTATACGATTGTTGAATAGTGTTATAGATTGTTAAATTGCTCTATACGATATTGAAGTTCATCAAAGTCTATTATACGGGCTTGTCGGTGAACTTCTTTTTGGTTGTAATAAAGTAATACGACAGGTGAAGTGAATAAATTTAATTGTCCGACTGCTTCTGGCATTTGGTTAGCAACAATTTCGTATGCTGGAATGTCATAGTCTTCCACCATTTTTTGAACGATTGGATGATCAGCTTTACATACCGAACAATTCTCGCTAGATACATAGATTAGTGTGAATGTATGTGCATCAATCTGTTTATTTAATTCATCAAAAGTTGTGATGATTTTCATGAAATTTAGCTCCTATCATTTAATTATAATGGCAAATATTATACCATTATATGAGAAAAGGAGGGAAAAATATGTTTGGTAACAAAGATAATGATTCAAAAGATAATAATCGATTTTTTGTTAAATCGGTAGATAATGTTAAAGGATTAGGTCGCATTTCGATTTTTGTTGATCGTGAAACAGGTGTTAATTATATCAATGCTTGGGTAGGTACAGGCAGTGGTTTAACACCATTGTTAGACGAGAATGGAAAACCTGTAATAGATAAAGTTTAATAAAATATGCATCAATGACAAAGGAGTATTTAAATGTCTAGAAGATTTCTAAAAATGATGATAACAGTCGTGACGATGATGTTTATCATCAATGTATCATCTGAAAAAGTAGAAGCGGCCCAAGAAGAAGGTACGATGGGTCATGGTTATAAGAAATACATAGAAAATCAAAATACTTTTAGAAACAAACAAGAAATAGAGGAATCTTCGACAGTAGCTAAAGATGATTCGATACTTGATTTATCAGAATGGCAAGGTGAATTAACGTCAGCTCAAGTTAAAAAGCTTAAAGCCAATTATGACTTTATTATTTTAAGAGCACAGTATGGTTCAGACTATAAAGATGCAACATTTGATACAAATTCAAAATTACTTTCTGCCAATAATATGAAGTATGGTGTATATACATATAGTATGTATGAAAATGCAAGTGAAGCAAGAACAGAAGCGAAATCGCTATATAATAGAGCACCTAATGCAAGTTTCTATATCAATGATTATGAGGAAGAATCAGTTGCTTCAGGAGATACGAATGCAAGTACACTCGCTTGGTTGAATGAAATGAGGAAGTATTCAGGCGATAAGAAAGTATTATTATACTCTTATGAAGACTTTATGGTTAATCATACAGCGAATGCTGTCGGCTCTTATGATGGTTATTGGTTAGCCTCATATCAAGAAACACAACCTGAAAGAGAACATGTATTATGGCAATACACAGATAGTTACTATTCATCAGAACTTGATCAAAATGTCGATGCCAATGTACTAGGACCAAATGTACAATCAAGCTGGTTTATAAATTGATGAGCATAAAAAAACTTAGAACAGTTCCTAAAATTATTTTGGGAACTGTTCTTTTTCCATTAATGGGACGGGACCATTATTGACGATGGTTGTGAAATGTTTGATTAAATGAGATTTATCGATTCTATTTTCGTCTTGTATCCAATGTTTAATAAATGAAATACCTGCACCTGATACATAGCTTGTGAAATATAGTAATGGAATATCACCAATAGTGTTGTTGATATTCTTATATGAACTTAAATGATCAAATATCAATTGGTAAAGCTTTTCTTGTAACATGGAAACTTGCCCAATGTTAAACATCGTTTTATAAAACTCTAAATGATGATCAATATGTTCAATTAAATACGCCATAATATTATGGACAATATCTTTTGGAGAATCAGAGACAGCGTTTTTATTTTGCTCAGTGATAAATGTTTGGATATCATTTATTTTTTCGTTCTCCATTTTTTCTAATAAATCATATTTATCTACATAATGAAAATAGAAAGTACCTCTATTAATATCAGCAAGATCAGCTATTTGTTGGACTGTAATGTCATAAAATGAATGTTTTTGTAGTAATTTTAGAAAAATATCTTTAATAGCACTTTGAGTTTTTCGGTTCCTTCTATCTTGTGCCATTCATAACATCTCCTCTTATCAAGACTTGTATATTTAGTATAAAGAATTACCTTAAATAAATCATAAAATGCCATTTCAAGCATAAATAATGAACAATTTTAATCAGTTTGTTCATTTTCGAACACCTTTAGTTGTCGTGATGATTGTGAAATATGTGTATGGGGATTAAGCTTTGTATGTATTCAAAATAACACTATATATAGAAAGGGTTTGAAATATATGACTAAACAAATGCTAGGTAATCCAAAATTAACAGTAACACCAATTGAAGATATAAAAGAAGGCATCAATCATATTGTTGTTGATAGTATTCAATATGGTAATCAAGAAATGATTATGGAAAAAGATGTTGCTGTACCAATGTCAGACGGTGCAGTATTATATGTAAACGTCATTCGCCCTAATAAACCTGGGAAATTCCCGGTTGTCATGTCAGCTGACACATATGGTAAAGATAACAAACCAAAAATTACAAATATGGGCTCATTATGGCCAACACTTGGTGCAATTCCTACATCAAGTATTACGCCGGAAGAATCACCAGATCCAGGTTTCTGGGTACCAAATGATTATGTTGTTGTAAAAGTTGCTTTAAGAGGTAGTGCGAAATCTAAAGGTGCACTATATCCTTGGGGGCTTTCAGAAGCGAAAGATTACGCAGAAGTTATCGAATGGGCTGGACAACAAGAATGGAGTAACGGCAATGTCGGTACAAATGGTGTTTCATATTTAGCTGTAACACAATGGTGGGTAGCTTCATTAAATCCATCACACTTAAAAGCGATGATACCTTGGGAAGGTTTAAATGATATGTACAGAGAAATTGCATTCCATGGTGGTATACCAGATACTGGTTTCTATAGATTCTGGTATGAAGGTATTGTTGCAAGATGGCCAGAAACAGAAATTGAAGATTTGAAAAAAGAACAAAAACTTCATACGATGTTTGACGAATATTGGAAAGGTAAACAAGCAGATTTATCAGCAATTAAAGTACCAATGTTTGTATGTGCAAGTTGGTCAACTCAAGGATTGCATAACCGCGGTACTTTTGAAGGATTTAAACAAGCATCATCAGAAGATAAATGGCTCAAAATACATGGCCGTAAAGAATGGGAATCTTATTATGCACGTGAATCTCTTGAACAACAAAAAGAATTCTTCGATTATTATTTAAAAGGTATTGAAAATGATTGGAAAGATACACCTAAAGTAAGTTATGAAGTAAGAGATAAATTCTATAGAGGTAATACTAAAATAGCAACAAACTTCCCATTACCTAACACTAAAGAAACTGCTTTATATTTAGATGGATCAGATATGACTTTAAAAGATTTGCAACCAGAAGCGTCAACTAAAGTTTCTTATAATAGTGAATCAGAAGGCAAAGACGAAGTAAGATTTAATAAAGTATTTAATGAAGATACTGAACTAACTGGTAATATGAAATTGAAATTATGGGTATCTGCAGAAGAAGCGGATGATATGGATTTATTTGTAGGCATTAAAAAAATCAATAAACAAGGTGAAGAAGTAAACTTCCCAGACTTCAACCATATTGAACATGGTCAAGTCGCATCAGGTTGGTTACGTATATCACACAGAGAATTAGATACTGAAAAATCAACACCATTACAACCATGGCATAAACACGAAACTGAGCTTAAATTAGCTAAAGATGAAATCGTGCCAGTAGAAATTGAAATCTTACCTTCAAGTACATTATTTAAAAAAGGTGAACAACTTGAAGTAGTCGTAAAAGCAAGTGAAGTCGTTAAAGGTAATAGTACACCAGGTCTCAAAACACGTTATGAACACGAAGAAACAGTTAATAAAGGCGTTCACAATATTTACGCAGGTGATAAATATGATTCTCATTTACTCATTCCTGTTATAAATGGTTAATAGATAAAAATCTAGATAGAGCTTTATCTGACAGACAATAATGAAAAATATCTCGAATTTTAGAGTGAAAATTATTGTATAATTTAACATGAATTAGTATAATCTCATTAATAAGTAATCGGCGTTGTGGCGCAGATATAAAAATTAATACTGCACGAATTAGAATCGGCGTTGTGGCGCAGATATAAAAATTAATACTGCACGAATTAGAATCGGCGTTGTGGCGCAGATATAAAAATTAATACTGCACAGAAATAATCGGCGTTGTGGCGCAGATATAAAAATTAATACTGCACAGAAATAATCGGCGTTGTGGCGCAGATATAAAAATTAATACTGCACATATAATAATCGGCGTTGTAACGCAGATATAAAAATTAATACTGCATATATAATAATCGGCGTTGTAGCGCAGATACAAAAATTAATACTGCATAGAAATATTAAATGAGACTGAGACATTACATTGTGTCCCAGTCTTTTTTATATGGAAAAATCAATGTAAACGTGAGCCTCTATGTTGCTTGTTTGATGCGTCTTGCAACATACAGAGGTTCTATGTTGCTTGTTTGGGCTGTCTTGCAATATACAAGAGCTCTATGTTGCTTGTTTGGTATGTCTTGCAATATACAGAGGTTCTATGTTGCTTGTTTGGGCTGTCTTGCAATATACAGGAGTTCTATGTTGCTTGTTTGATCAATCTTGCAACATACGAAGCAGCTATGTTGCTTGTTTGGTCAGTCTTGATAAATACAGGGTCCTCAACATTGCTTGTCGTGCCTCACTAGCAATATTCAGCCCTCCAACATTGCTTGTCGCGTCTCACTTGCAATATTCAGCCCTCCAACATTGCTAGTCACCCTCCACTAGCAATATTCGGCCCTCCAACATTGCTAGTCACACCCCACTAGCAATATTCAGCCTTTATTTCTAAAAATATGAAAAAAGTCTAGAACATTTCTGTCCTAGATGCTTGTATGTCTTAATATCTATATAAATAGATAAAATAAAGCTAGGATTTTATATCCCAGCTTTATTTTTTATGTTCTTCTATAAATGCTTTTGTCTTACCGGTGATGAGTGGTCCGCCTGTGTATTTGTCTCTAGTTGATGGGTTTTTGACTTTTTCTGTTGGACGAATGCCATGTGCATGTATACCGATGACATGATTGTCTTGATTAAATACTGGAGATCCTGAAAATCCTATTGTTCGATGCATGTGTCCGATATATTCGATATAGTCTTGAGTTGGTTTAAGATAGAATCCTTTTGATTGATACATATATTGACCGTCATATGGTTCTTCATTTGGATAACCTGCCATAAATAGTGCTGATTTAGGTTTCAAATGTTGAATTTCACGTTCGGATGCTATAGTTAAAGGTTTTATTTTAGGTGTTAATGATTTTTCAGTAATGAGTACTGTGACATCTCTTTCGTTTGATTTATAAAATTGCTTAATTTTGAATTTCAGCGGAGTATACTGGTTAGATTTAGCAGGAAAGAAATAAAATTGTTTCTTTTCCTTGTTTCCGTCATCATCACTTGCGACATGTGACGCAGTGATAACTGTATGATCATCGACGACAAACCCTGTTGCGCCATTTCCTGACTTGCCTGTTTTATCAGATGTGACTTTACCAACAGCTTGATTGATAGTTTTATCGTTTGAATGAAATGGTTTGATTTTAAGCTGTTCATTTGGAATTTGTGAACCTAATTTAAAAGCTTCTTGATAATCATGATGTGTTGCTTTAGTAAATGTATCTTTATAAGTTGCAGGGACATCAGTTGGTATCAATAAATAATTGAACATGGAAATTATGAGTATTAAATATAATTTGAGGTATAACAGCATTTAATCACAATCTTTCTCAAATTGAATCATCTCTATGTTATACCCTGATATTGCTATTATAAAAATCCAATGACAATAAATGTGATTACTGATAACACGACTGACGTTATAAGCATTGCTATCATTGGTTTGAATGCTTTTGTTTTTAAGTCACTGAAAGATACATTTAAACCGATACCGACCATTGCCATAATTAATATGAGTGTTGTAAATGTACTGATTACATTTAATATGGCTTCAGGAATAGGAATGAACGTATTCACAGCACTCATAATTAAAAATCCAATTAAAAAGTACGGAAAGTCTATTTTTTGTGACACTTTATGTGATCTCTTTCTATTAACGATGATTAAGAAAATAATGCTTAATGGTATTAATAGAAATACTCTACCCAATTTTGTTAATAAGCCAATGCCTAATGATGACTGACCACCGGCATCTGCTGCTAAAATAACGTGTGCAATTTCATGTAAACTTGAACCTGACCAAATACCATAAAATTGAGCATTCATTGGAAAAATAGCGAATAATAACGTGTAAGTTAAAGAGAATATTGTACCCATTATGGCCACTAAACCTACACTAATCCCAACATCACTATCTTTAGATTTAAGGATAGGTGATATCGCGGCAATTGCAGCTGCACCACAAACACCAGTTCCAACACCTAATAACAAGACTAAATTGTTATCTCCTTTAATGATTTTATTTAAAAACAAAATAAACAATATCGCAAAAGCGACGACACCAACATCTAGTAATAATAATGTGCTACCTTGATGAATAATCGTCCATAAATTTAACTTAAGCCCGTATAGAATAATCGCAAATCTTAATAATTTTTTTGATGAAAATGCAATCCCCGATTCGATTTGCGTAGGATATCCTCTGAAATGTCTATATAAAATAGCTGTAATAATCGCAATTGCGAGTGCCCCGACTTTATTAAATACCGGTAAATACGATAAAAGTATACTGACAATAGCAACTAAAAAAGTAAAGCCAATACCGAGTAAAAAACGTTTATTAAATTTCTCCCCCATAATGTTCACCTCAACGTAAGTTTAAGCGCAAGATGAATATTTGTGAAATGTTATTTTTAAATATATAATATAACAAAAATGATATGAGGTGGTTGCAGTGGAAGATAAATTACAAATCTTAAAAGTTATTGTAGAAGAAGAGGGCTTTACGAATGCTGCCGAAAAGTTATATAAATCACAGCCATCAATAAGTAGAGATATCAAAACACTTGAAGAGAAATATCAAATTAAGATTTTTGAAAATACAAGAAAACATATAATTTTGACAGAAGAGGGAAGAGAGTTATATAACTATGCATGCCAATTAGCAATATTAGATGAGCAGTTGCAAACGAAAATTAATCAGCATAAAGAAGATGTGAAAGGGAAGTTTGTCATAGGAACGAGTCACACATTTGGCCAATCGATGTTATTAGATTTAACAATCTATCTACAAACAAAATATCCGAAACTCAATATTCATATTTATGTCTATAACTCAGCTGATATATTAAGTAAGTTGAAAGATTACTCACTAGACCTAGGCATTATCGAAAAGCCAGTACTGGACGACAAAATCAATAGTGAAGTCCTAACAAGAGATAAATTATTACTCGTGAAAAATAAACAAACAAACCAAAATTTAAATCAATTAAGATGTTACGTTAGAGAAACAGGATCGGGAATAAGATATTATCAAGATATGTTATTACAGCAATTGAATTTAACATCTCGTAAAGTCGTCATTAACGATAACCAATTAATTTTAGAACTCGTTAAACAAAATATGGGCTTTACGATATTATCCAACTTCTCTATAAAATCATTTGATGAAGATTATATCGTCACAAACGACTTAGATTTAAATCGAAATTTCTTTGTAGTGTCTAACAAATCAAGATACAAGACAAATAAATATAATACGATCGTAAATGAAATTAAGAACTATGAGTTTAGATAAATAAAAAAATCCCCTCACTAATATTAAAAGTGAGGGGGTTTATATGTAACAACATTTATTTATTATTTTCAATTTCTTTGGCCAATACTGTATCTACAGGATTTTCACTTTTATTAAGCTCCGAAACAATATTCTTTTTATCAATGTCACTACGATTCTGGCTTAGTTTATAAGCAGCATCAATTTCTTCAATTTCCATTTTAAAACCTACAATACCTTTAACTTGTTTTTTCGTTTGATCTGATAAATTGTTCCAAGTAGCACCATTTTGTCGATGGTTTTCATATTTATTTAAAAGGATCGTCAAATCATCTACTAACTCTGACTCACTTAACAAATGCCCTTTACCATACGCATGTATACTTTGGTAATCCCAAGTTGGAACATCTTCTTTTTCATACCATGTAGAAGAAATGTAAGCATGAGGACCTTGGAATATGATAAGGATATGTTCGTTTGATTCGATTGTTTGCCATTGTTTATTAGCCTTTGCAAAATGGCCTGATACATATAAGGTATTATCTTTTTCTTCAATATTAACAGGTAAATGTGTAGCAAGAGGTTTTAATTCGTCATAAGTAATGATGGTTGCAAAATTATTATGCATCATAAAATCTTTGATTTTTTCATAATCACTCATCTGATAATATTTTGGTACATACATGTAAACGCCCCCTTATAAACTATTCATCATAATGCACGAAGACTGAGAGATATCGTGCGCTAGGGTATAAAAACAGGGTGTAACGCACGAAGACTGAGAGATATCGTGCGATAAGGTACAAAATCAGGGTGTAACGCACGAAGACTGAAAGATATCGTGCGATAAGGTACAAAATCAGGGTGTAACGCACGAAGACTGAGAGATATCGTGCGCTAGGGTATAAAATCAGAGTGTAACGCACGAAGACTGAGAGATATCGTGCGCCACCCCCGCTCTAAAATTACTAAATTTCTTAATGATACCCAAGTAATCTAGAAATTTTGTTAGCACATGTTTTTAATTCATCTACAAAGAACTCTTTCTTATCTAATTCTGTTGTAGGGAATGAAAGGCTGATAGCGCCTTGGACTTCGTTTCGATAGTTTACGAAATAAGTACTTACGCAATATATGCCTTTTTCGTTTTCTTCATTATCTACTGAATAACCTTGTTCTCGGATGACTGCTATTTCATCAATGAATTGATCATAGTCTGTGATTGTATTCTCGGTTAGTTTAACAATATTTGATTGATTCCATATTTCTTGGATTCTTTCATTCTCATACGTCGAAAGGATAGATTTACCTACTGCTGTGCAATACATAGGTGCACGTTTCCCAATTTTTGATGCCATCGATCGATTGTTATTACTTGGTATAAATTTATCTATATATACCACTTCGTTATTGTCTTCCACTACTAAATGACATGTTTCCCCAACTGTTGTCATCAGCTGACTAATCATACTTTTAGCTACATTTAAAAAATCAATATTTTGTACACGTTTGTTTCCAAGTTGGAACATTTTAAAAGTTATTTCATATTGATTGGTCAATGCGTTTTGTTGAACGTAGCCATTGCTAATCAATGAATTAACAAGTCTATGTACAGTTGCTTTAGATAATTGAGTTTCATCTACTAAGTCTTTTAATGATATTTGTTCTTTTTCAGATATGATTTCTAAAATGTTTAATGCACGGTCAATCGATTGAACGTTAGAAGCCATAATCATCACCTCTTTGATAAAAATATAGCATAAATTATTCTATGAATTAAGTAACATAGATGAAAATAAATAATTGACAACGTTTTCACAAACGTTATAATAATACTAAATATTACTATACAATACATTGTATCACAATGTGGAACGGAGGGCTATTTTGAAAAAGTATAAAATTTTAAACCAGTTACATGAAAATTACCTCGTTGCAGTTGTTAGAGGGAATGACGAGGATGAAACAAAGAAAATAGTTGATGAAATCATTAAAGGTGGATTTAAAAATATAGAAATTACGTTTACTGTACCGAATGCTGAAGAAGTGATTAATCAAGTACATAAACAATACGGTGATGATATCGTTCTTGGTGCAGGAACAGTGTTAGATGCTGCTACTGCACAAATTGCAATTAATAAAGGGGCACAATATATTGTAAGTCCACATTTAGACACCAATATATCTAAATTATGTAATGTATATTCTATTCCATACTTACCAGGTTGTAGTAGTGCAACAGAAATTATAGAAGCGTTACGCTATGGCTCTGATTTAATTAAACTGTTCCCAGGAGGACAATTAGGTGCCGGATTTATTAAAGATATTAAAGGTCCAGTACCTAATGTAGAACTAATGCCTTCTGGTGGCGTGAATTTAGATAACGTATCAGATTGGATTGAAAAAGGTTCATTCGCTGTAGGTATTGGTGGCGACTTAACGAAAGAATTTACAGGAAATAATTATGAAGTTATTTCAGAAAAAGCTCAAAAGTATGTAGAAGCTGTTAGAAATCGATGAAAGTGAGTGGTAGAAATGAGGCTTTTCACAATAGGTGATTCCATGATAGCCATGAATCCTAGTAATAAAGGACCTTTGAAATTTAATCATACATTCCAAAGAACAATTGGAGGCGCGGAATTAAATGTAGCAATCGGTGCGAGTAGATTAGGGTTAGAAACAACTTTTTATTCAAAAGTTGGTAAAGATGAATTTGGTCAACACATTATCAATAATTTACGTGGAGAAGGTATTGATACAGAGCATATCGAACAAGTACCAGGTAAAAACACGTCCGTTTATTTTAAACAAATCAATGCAGATGGAAGCGGTGCTTCATTTTATTATCGAGACAATGCACCCATTAAAGACTTAACAGAAGAAGATGTCGCACATATTGACTTTGATGATATTGATTATTTCCACGTCAGTGGTGTGTTTGTCGCATTATTACATCATAAAATCGAACTGATTCAATCAATGATGAAAAAAGCGCAAAAAGCAAATACAACTGTAACTTTAGATCCAAATATTAGATTAAAAACTTGGTCTAAAGAAACAGCAAGTGAAAGTCTAGGCGCATTATTACCTTATACTGATATTCTGTTAACAAGCGATGAAGAACTAGAAATTCTTAAAATAGCAACACCATTTGAAAATATTGAAGATTTATTAAAAGAACAAGACTTACAAGAAATCATTGTCAAAGGTGGACATTTACCTACACAATTTGTAAGCAATGAAGAACAATTTGAAACAGAAGTCTTTCCAGTAAGTCCAATCGATACAGTAGGCGCTGGAGATGGCTTTTCAAGCGGATACTTGTTTGCTTTAAGTAAAGGATATACAGCAAAAGAGCGTGTAAGATTCGCAAATGCAGTAGGCGGAATGGTTACAGAAGTAATAGGCGATAACGAAGGATTGCCATATTTAGAACAAGTAGAAAGTTTCTTGAGTGGTAAAGGTATAATAGAAAGATAATCGGCAATTAGGAGATGGATAAAATGGAAATGACATTTCGTTGGTACGGAAGAAACAATGACACAATTACATTAGAAGATATTAAACAAATACCTAATACAACTGGGATTGTATGGGCACTTCATGAAAAGCCAGTTGGTGCTGTTTGGGAAAAAGAAGAAATTAAAGAAGAAGTTGAATATATTGAATCACATGGATTTAATGCAAAAGTTGTTGAAAGTGTGAATGTTCATGAATCTATTAAATTAGGTAATAGTGAACGTGATGAATTAATTGAAAACTACAAACAAACAATTGAGAATTTAGCTGAATATGGTGTGGAAGTTATTTGTTATAACTTCATGCCAATATTTGATTGGACTAGAACAGATATGTTCCATCCATTAGAAGATGGTTCTACAGCACTATACTTTGATTATGAAAAAGTTAAAAATTTAGATCCGAAAGAATTAATAGAAACTGTTTCAAGTGCGAGTAAAAATCTAACAATGCCAGGTTGGGAACCAGAAAAATTAGATCAAATTTCAGAACTATTTGAAGCATATAAAGATATAGATGAAGAAAAATTATGGGAAAACTTTGCATACTTTATAAACGCAATCATTCCAACTGCAGAACGTTGTGGGATTAAAATGGCAATTCATCCAGATGATCCACCATATTCTATTTTCAATTTACCAAGAATTATAACTGGTGCAGATAGCTACGAAAGAATGTTTGAGATTAATAATAGTCCAAATAATGCGATTACGTTATGTACGGGCTCTATGGGTGCTTCTAAAGATAATGATATGGCAGAAATTGCTTTGAAATACCATGAGCATGCACCATTTATGCATATTAGAAATGTTCGCATCTCCGAAAATGGCAGTTTTGTAGAGACTTCTCATTTTACAGAAGACGGTAATATTGATATTGCACAAATTATGAAACATTTATCAGATGCAGATTATAAAGGATACATTCGACCAGATCACGGTAGACATTTATGGAATGAAGAATGTCGTCCAGGATACGGATTATATGATAGAGCATTAGGCATTATGTACTTAAATGGATTATGGGATGCATATCAACTTGAAAAGGAGTCTGGTAAAAATGTTTAGTAAACATGAAAGTTTAAAAGATAAAGTTGTTGTAATTACAGGTGGAAGCGGTGTGCTTTGTAGAACAATTGCGAAAGAACTAGGCAAGCAAGGCATGCAAATTGCCATTTTAAATCGTACTTATGATAAAGGTGTAGAAGTTGTTAAAGAAATAGAAGCTGAAGGTGGTATTGCTCGTAACTATTCAGTTGATGTTACGAATGAAGAATCGCTTACGAAAGCTAAAGATGAAATTTTAGAAGCATTTGGAAAAATTGACTATTTAATTAATGGTGCAGGTGGTAATAATCCTGACGCTATTACAGATTCAGAGTCATATAATGCTGAAGATAAAAAGAACTTTTTTGATTTAGAACAAAGTGGATTTGAACATGTATTTAATAATAATTTTATTGGCTCATTTGTCGCTGCTAAAGTATTCGGCAAAGAATTACTGAAGTCAGAACATGCAAGCATTATTAATTTCTCTTCCATGAGTGGTTATGCACCATTGACTAAAGTGCCAGCATATAGTGCTGCAAAAGCTGCTATTAATAACTTTACGCAGTGGTTGGCTGTTTATTTTGCAGAGGAAGATATTAGAGTTAATGCGATTGCACCAGGATTTTTCTTAACAGAACAAAATAGAGACTTATTATTAAATGAAGACGGAAGTCTGACGGCACGTTCAGAAAAAATATTAAGTCAAACACCTCTTGGAGAATTTGGGAAACCAGAAGCACTTATCGGTACGATTTTATGGTTATTAGATAAAGATTATTCATCATTTGTAAATGGCATTACTGTACCAGTCGATGGCGGGTTTATGGCGTATTCAGGCGTTTAATAGAACTTTAAATTCAAACTCATTTTAGCAATTTTGCTAAAGTGAGTTTTTTTTGTGCGCAATTTTAATTGGCATGCAGACTTTTTACAAATGTAGAAGTGTAAAAGAGGTTAATTCATTACTTTAGTAACATGATAGTTTATAATGAATGATATTTTAATGTCTATTGTAATGGACAAACAAAAGTAAAACGCTTACATATATTTGTTTTATGATGAAGCTACAGGGAGGTTGTAAAAGTCATGGAAGGTGATAATCAAGAGAAGTTAATTCATTACTTATTAAATGCGCATTCGTTTGTCGATTCGAATCGATTGGCGAAACATCTAGATGTTTCTACTAAAACGATTTATCGACTTGTTAAACGTATAAATGATTATTATAAAGAGCCTCTTATTATATCTGAAAAAGGTAAGGGCTATCGTATTGATGATAAAGAATATATTGAACAGCATGAAACGGGGCATCTTCATCAAAATGATTTGTTTTCTCCTATTGAAAGACGAAATATGATGACAAAAGATTTATTGTTAATCTCCCCTAAGTCGATATCTATCTTTAATATTATCGAACGTTATTATATTTCTGAGAGTGTTCTGAACACAGATGAGAAAAAAATTGAAGAGATGTTAAAACGTTTTAGTTTAAATTTAGAAAGAAAGAATCGTCATTTATCTATAAATGGTGATGAAAGTGATATTCGAAATGCATTGTTAGAACTCATTGGAGATGGGCAACTGTCTAATTTCTCTGCTTATAATGTTATCGATCAAAATGAGGATAAAGATGCACATTTTGTGCAAGAACAAATCAATAAGATTGAGAGTTATAAAGATATGATTATTCCTTATCCTTATAATGTGAACATTTTCTCTCATTTATATATTTTAATCATGCGCTTTAGAAAAAGAGGTGTGATCAAACAAGACAAAGATAGAAAGACACCTGAATTGATAAAGTTAAAAAATGAGTATCAATCATTTTATAGAATGAGTGACATGGTAATTGGCAATGTTGAACAATATCTTCATACTCAATTACCTGAAAATGAACGAATTTATTTGTTTGAATATCTTATTTCTTCCAGATTTGAAACGCAAAATGTTCAGCATAATCAAGAAGACATGCAATATTCACAAGAAGTCATCGATATAACAAATGCATTGATAGATGGTGCGAGTCAAGAATTAAATCATTCATTTAAAAATATTGATTTAGAGCAGCAACTTCTTAAACATATTAAACCGATGCTCAATCGAATTGAACATGGGTTAAATGTCAGGAATGCTTTAATAGAACAAATTAAAATTGAATATCCACATGTTTTTACAGTTATTCGACAGATTTCAGATCTAATTTCTGAAACATATCATATTAAAAAAATGAATGACGATGAAATAGGCTTTTTAACATTGTATTTTGCGAAAGAACTTGAGAGAAACCCGAAGAAAATACAAACACTGATTACTTGTACTACAGGCATAGGTACTTCTGAATTATTGAAAACAAAAATAGACAGAAACGTACCAGAAATTGAGATTGTAGATGTTAAATCTTCTTTTGATTTACAAGAAGATGACTTGCATAAAATCGATTTGATTATTTCAACTGTTCATATACCTGAAGTAAAGCAAATTCCAATCGTGGTCATCAGCGCAATGTTTAATAAGAATGATCAAATTAAATTGCGAAAGATGATAGAAATGTTAGGTGATAACAATGAATGAATCGTTATTTTATGAAATTAAAACAGCTAACATAATATATCAAGATGTCATTGAAGAAATAGGTAGTCAGTTAAAGAAAGATCAGTACATTCAGTCTGAAAGTGTTTTTATTGAAGAAGTACACGAGCGAGAACAACATGGGAATATTGAAATTTTTCCAGAAGTGATTTTACCACATATTCAAAGTGAGAATATTTTAAAGACTAAAATATTTTTAATAAAAAATGAGACAAATCTTATGAACTGGCATGACCAGTCATTGAAATTGATTATTTTGTTAAATCTTAAACCACAAGAAGATCAAGCAGTATTGCAAGATATTCAAGCATTTATGAGAAATTTAGCAGACGAAGACTTTGTAGAGTCATTATTATAATTGGAGGAATGAAATATGAATATCGTGAGTATTTGTGCTTGTACAGTAGGTATTGCACACACATATATCGCAGCTGAAAAGTTAGAAAAAGCAGCTGAAAAGAAAGGTCATAATATCAAAATTGAAACACAAGGGACAATAGGTGTAGAAAATGAATTGTCACCTGAAGATATTAAACAAGCTGATATCGTGTTACTTGCTGTAGATGTAAAGGTAAGCGCTAAAGAAAGATTTGAAGGTAAAAAAGTCATCGAAATACCGACAGATGTCGCAATAAAATCTCCAAATAAATTAATAGAAAAAATCGAACAAATTTCACAACAATAAAGGAGATGCCATATGAATTTAATAGATGTATTAGATGAGAACACAATCTTAACAGAACTTGAGACAAATAATAGAGAAGAAACTTTAGAAACACTCGTTCATTTATTTGATAAAGAACAATATATAGACAATTCAGAAGCATTTTTAGAAGCTGTTTATAAAAGAGAGTCAGAAGGCGTAACAGGTATTGGTAACTTTGTGGCGATTCCACACGGGAAAAGTAGTAGCGTTAACAAAGTTGGTATTGCAATTGGTGTTTTAAAAGATGAAGTAGAGTGGCCATCTTTAGATGATACAGGTGCGAAAGTCGTTATATTACTTGCAGTTGGCGAAGATAGCGACAATTCTAAAGAACATTTGAAACTCTTATCATTAATCGCAAGAAAGTTGAGTAATGATGAAGTGATTGAACAATTATTAAATTCTAAAAATAAAACAGAAGTTGTAGCAATTTTATCTAACTAACAAAGGGGGAGATAACGTGAAAACATTTTTTAATCAGTTGAATTTAAAAGGTCATTTACTTACGGCAATATCTTATTTAATTCCAGTTGTATGTGGAGCGGGATTCATGATCGCAATTGGGATGGCGTTAGGTGGAGATTCATCAACAGATTTAACGAAGACTGGCTATTCATTCTGGGATGTACTTGCAACACTTGGCGGTGCTGGACTGGGCATGTTACCAGTTGTCATTGCAACAGGTATCGCTTATTCAATTGCTGATAAACCGGGTATAGCACCTGGCCTCGTTATTGGTTTAACAGCTAATGCAGTTGGATCAGGTTTTATCGGAGGTTTAATAGGTGGCTTCTTGGCAGGTTATCTTGTTGTATTAATTATTAAATATATCAAAATGCCAAATTGGGCTAAAGGCTTAATGCCGATGCTTGTAATTCCATTTATTGCTTCGCTTGTAGGTGGACTCATTATGGTCTATGTAATCGGAGCACCAATTACACAATTTACGCATATTTTAACTGAGTATTTACAATCTCTAAGTGGTACTTCTAAATTAATTTATGGCATTATCATCGGAGTATTAGCAAGTGTCGATTATGGTGGTCCAATTAATAAGACAGTATTTGCATTTGTATTAACACTACAAGCACAAGGTATTCATGAACCTATAACAGCGTTGATAGTCGTTAACACAGCTACGCCAATTGGATTCGCATTTGCATATTGGATTGGAAGATTAATGCGTAAAAATATTTATAAAAAAGTAGAAGTAGAAACATTAAAAACAGCATTCCCAATGGGTATTATTGAAATTGTTGAAGGTGTCTTACCGATTGTCTTAAACGACATTATTAGATGTGTTATTGCAACAGGAATCGGTGGTGCAGTAGGTGGCGCGATTTCAATGGTGATGAACGCTGACTCGAAAGTGCCGTTTGGTGGCATGTTAGCAATTCCAACAATGTCTCAGCCATTAGGTTTCGTCATCGCTATCGTAGCAAATGTTATTGTTACAGCTCTAGTACTTGTACTACTTAAGAAACCTGTAAATGAATCAGAAGAAATGATCGATGAAATCGAAGAAGATGACATAGAATTAGGCGATATTAAAGTATACTAATGGAGGTTTAATACATGGAGAATGTAAAGTTTTCACCATCATTAATGACGATGGACTTAGATAAATTTAGCGAGCAGATTACATTTTTGAATGAGCACGTAGAATCTTATCATATAGATATTATGGACGGTCATTATGTCCCGAATATTACACTGTCACCTTGGTTTATTGAACAAGTGAAGAAAATTTCTGACGTACCCATTTCTGCACATTTAATGGTCACTGAACCATCATTTTGGGTGGATGAATTATTAAAAGTAGATACAGATTATATATGCATACATGCAGAAGTCGTCAATGGTGTTGCTTACCGATTGATTCATAAAATCCATGATCATGGTAAAAAAGTAGGCATCGTATTAAATCCAGAAACACCCGTTGAAGTGATTAAACCTTATATTCAATATTTAGATAAGATCACAATTATGACCGTTGACCCAGGATTTGCTGGAGAAAAATTTATCGATGAAACATTAGATAAAATAGTAGAATTGAGAAAGTTAAGAGACGAGCATCAATACAAATATTTAATTGAAATGGATGGCTCTTCAAATAAGAAGACATTTAGTAAAATTCAAAAAGCCAATCCAGATATTTATATATTGGGAAGAAGCGGTCTATTCGGTTTAGATGAACGTATCGATGAAGCATGGCACAAAATGAAAGCAGATTTTAATGATGCATTAACAGAAGTATAATGAATAAAACCGCCACATGAGTTGGACGACAACTCATGTGGCGGTTAAATTATATTTAAACTATTTAATAATATCTATTAATTCTTTCTTAGATGCCGATCTTGCTGGTATCCAGCCAAATACAATACCAATTAATGTTGAAACGCCGACAGCAAGTAGAATAGAACCTAGACTTACAACACTTTGAACCATATCAGGCGTAACAGCTTCTACAAGTTTAGAAATCAAAATACCTATGATTAATCCGATAATGCCACCGATCAGACATAGCACGATACTTTCTATTAAGAATTGTATTTCAATGTCTCGACCTTTAGCTCCAAAAGCACGTCTTATCGCAATTTCTTCTGTACGTTCAGCGACTGAAATATACATAACGTTCATCACACCTATACCCGCAATGAATAATGAAATACCTGCTACTGCTGCAACAAAGTACGTAATGGCATCGAATACTTGTGTGATACTTTTCATGATTTCTTCCATATCTGAATACTGATAACTACCTTCGCTCATACCTGAACCTCTTTTGTTTAAGAGCTTAGCTGCCTTATTCGCGATTTCTTTTTTGTTATCATCGTTATCTACTTTTAATTCAAGTTGTGGAAGGTCCTGGCTTAAGTCACCCATATATCGATTGAAAGTTTCGCTTGGCATATTCACTGTATTTTCATACATAGGATTATTGACAATACCTACAATTTTAAATCCTTGGTCATCTATAAATAACGTCTTACCAATCGCGTCACCTTTGAACGCTTTTTTAGCAATTGTTTGATCGATTGTGACGACTTTTTCTTTCAATTCATTATCTGATTGTGTGAAACCTTTACCTTCAGATGCATTGTCGACATAGTCTTTTTTAAAGATATTGATGTCAGATTGCTTTTGTGAATTGGTCATTTTTGCCCCATAACTTTGACTGTCATCTTCTTTAATTTTAGCGTCTGTGACACCGTCTATTTGTTTGACGAGATCAATATCTTGTTTGTCGAATGGATTTTCTTTAGAGCCTTCCATATTTTCAGGCATGAAGCTAATCATAGCTTGTCCTTTACTCGCACCCGTATCAGCAAATTCATCAGATGCTGTCTTTTTAAAACCATTACCTAAAGACATAATGGTAATGACTGCAGCTATACCGATAATAATACCAATCATCGTAAAGATGTTACGGCGTTTATTCTTCATGATAGATTTGAGAGAGACTGATATGATATTCGGTAAGTTCTTCATTCTATCACCTCTTCTCGCTGAACACGGCCATCTAATATGTGTATCACGCGATCAGCTTGTTCAGCTACTTTACGATCATGCGTAACAATAATCATCGTTGTATTTTGTTCACGATTAAGTCGCACAAATAAATCCATAATATCTTTAGAAGTTTGAGAATCAAGCGCACCTGTTGGTTCATCAGCAATAATGAATTTAGGTTTATTGACAATCGAGCGCGCGATGGCGACACGTTGTTGTTGACCACCCGATAACTTATTCGGTACAAGATGTTTTTTATCTGCTATTCCAACGTCTTTTAAGACAGATTCAACACGTTGTTTACGTTCTTTTGAAGACATACCTGAATATAATAGGGGGATACTAACATTCTCCATAATCGTATTATTTTGTATCAATTTAAAATTTTGAAAGACAAATCCGACTGTTTTATTTCTAATAAAGGCAAGTTTATTATCTGAAACTTGTTGATAATTCTCATTATCAAACAGATATTCACCTGTGTATCCTCTATCTATAAAACCTAAAATATTAATCAATGTACTTTTCCCAGAACCTGAAGGGCCCATAATCGCGATAAATTCACCTGTATCAATAGATATATTAATATCTTTCAATATATGATTTGTTTCTTCTCCGTTTTTAAAGTGTCGATTAACATTTACTAAATTAATCATGATGCTATCTCAACCTTTTCACCATTATTTAATGTTTTCTTAGGTGAAATGATCAGTTTATCTCCAGATTTAAGTCCTTTCTCAACATATATTTCACCATTTTGTCGTTTAATATTAATATGTCGTTTATGAACTTTATGATTTTTATCGACAACAAATACATGATTGCCTTTTGTTAATACAGACTTAGGTAATTTAATCGTATCTAAAGGAATCTCTCCTTCAGTTGAGAATCCACTACGTACAGAAATGTCTAATTTACCAATCGTTACTTGATATTTAGAATTACCTTTTCCAATGCTTGGATTATTTGAAACAGGATTAGAAGTCTGCGTTGTTTCACTTTCTGGATCAGCAGTATTCATCGATTCACTTTGGTTACTATCATCGTAACTTGTAGGTAATTCAGAAATCTTTGTCACTTTCCCTTTACCTTGTTCACCAGTACTGTTCACCGTTACATTAACTGCATCGCCAACCTTAATTTTAGTAATATCAAATTCTGATACAGAAGTTTTGATTTGAGGTTCACTTGCGACTAATTTTAAAATCGCTTCACCACTGTTAGCGTCATTATCATTCTCCATTTCGACTTTACCATCAAATGAAGCATACATACTTTCATTTACTTGACGATCATACTGTGATAATTGCTTGTTAGCTTCACTTAATGTATTTAAATCTTTAGATAAAGTGTTTTGTAAATCATTATTGTTCGGTTGCTGATTAATATTTTGGTAGTCTTGATCCACCTTGTTTTGTGCAGCATTTACTTTATCTTGTAAATCTTGGCGCTTTTGATCATTCACATTATAGTTAATCAATTGATCACCTTGTTTAACAGATTGACCATCTTCAACAACAGTACTCACAAATTCACCTAACTGATCATTATTGTTATAAGTTTTAATTTTAGTAGGTGCAGCCTTACCAGAAATACTTAAAGGAGATTCCTTTTTAACTTTATATGTATCATAACCGTCTTTTTTATCATCTGTGTCATTTGTCGTTTGTTTTACAATAAGCGCAACAACAACTAACAAAACGATAACGATAATCCCGATTATCCAAAATAATTTACGCTTCAATTTATTCCACTCCTATATATTTTTATTCTCACATGGGAAATGTTATCACAGTTAGGAACAATAAAAAATAATACTTATGAGATTTAAGAATATTAAATTTGTAATTAATTATTCATGTTTTTTTATGTAATTCACAAACAATAGTGGAATCATACATGATTGATAGAGCGTAAAATTAAAAATATCTATAAAAAAGCACAAAAAAATAACCATCGCTAACTTTGGAGGAGGCGATAGTTATTTAATAACTAATAAATTTTCCACCGTCTTTTTAACGGGCTCATAGGCAATGTGTTACCGCACGTTGCCTTTTTCATTTACATAATAGCATAATTTGGTATATTTTGTCTATTTCTGTTGAGTAATCATATGAATATTTAATTTGCATAGTTCTTTAAGAAGTACATGAATATCATATTCTATGCAAAAATTAAATAACGATTATAAAATTTAAGAATATTAATT
Source organism: Mammaliicoccus sp. O-M54 (assembly GCF_022386035.1). NCBI lineage: Bacteria > Bacillati > Bacillota > Bacilli > Caryophanales > Staphylococcaceae > Mammaliicoccus > Mammaliicoccus sp. O-M54. The sequence continues at coordinate 115,521 of NZ_JAJNJE010000005.1, read as the reverse complement.
ATATAATTAAGTATTTTATTAATGCTTTATGAATGTTAACCTTAAATTATACAAAAAGCAAAGGAGTATAGTGATGAAACATTCAAATTTATTATTTGCACCAACTTTAACCAACTATAGAGAACGACCTAAGTGGTTGTTAAATATGATTTTAGTCATTATTTTATCAGTTGCTTCAATATGGATTACATCAATAACAACGGATCTTACTGCTGATTTAAAAGAAGCTGGATTAAATGAAACTGAAATTGATCAAATGTCTACCTTTACTACAGTATTTGCATACATAGGTGGTATTTTAGCACCAATTATAGGCATTGCTTTTTCATTTCTAATATTTCTTATCATCTCAAAAATTATGAAATCTGATGTTAAAGCTTCAAGTTTATTTGCAGCTGCAACGTTTGTAAAATTAATTACAACTATCTTTAATTTCATTGTTTTAGCTATTATAGCAATTGTAGGTTTAGATCCAGTTAAACACTCTATTACAAGTTTGGCAGTATTTAGCCAAAGTAATGATTATCTCGGGGTATTTGATTTATCAACATTATTAGCAGCATATTTATTTGGAGTTGTATTATATGCAACAAGTAGATTTAAAGGAAAGACAGCAGTAATATGGACTGTGATTTATCTTGTTGTCGTAATTGGAATAGGTTTAATTCAAGCAAGTATATAATGAATTGATCAATAAAGCCCGTTTCCTTGAAAACGGGCTTTAATTATTATTTATAATTTTTTAAGTAATATGCGCCACCTAAAAGTCCGACAGGAATCCCAAATAAAGGTGTGATGAGGACACTTAAGACAACAACCGCAACTAGTACGACTGCTATATTATAGCTTGTTAATTCTAACTCTAATAAGTCATCGTAGCTTTGCTTAATTAATTCTTTAACTTTCATACGTAACACTCCTTAAACTTTTTTCATAGCGTTATTTTTCTGATTATATAACATTATACCATTTATGACATTTTATGGTAAAATTATATATAAAATGAGGAGGTATGTCATATGGGTTTTTATATAATGTTACTTTCATTTATATTAGGTTTAGTGATTGTAGTAGTTGGCATAAAACGTAGAAAAGAACATAATATTTATAAAGGATCTATAGTTGTTGGTGCGGTTCTTATTATCTTTGCTATTTATTTAGGATGGCCAAAATAAAGAATAAAAAAACAAACGATACACTCTATGACTTTATCTCTTATCTAAGTGAAAGTGACGGAGTGTATCGTTAATTTATATTTACATATTTTGATTTTGAGCTTTTAACTTTTTAGAAGTGATGAGATTGACGATTAACCAAACAAGTTGTGTTAAGAATGGAATGATAAAAAGTGTTGCCATGATACCGATAGAGAACCATTTTATTTCTGTTGTTTGCACAGCTCCAGTGGCATCAACTTCTCTAAACCATAAAAAGATTGAGAACGTTAAAAATGCACCAACTTCAATGATAGTTAAAATCCACCACAATATCCAAGATACTTTCATGAGAATACCTCTTTTCAGTATAATATAATAATGTAATATTATCATTTAAATATTAAATGAGCAATAAAGGGAAGAATGCTTGAATATATGCTATCGTTTGAATAACATGTAAATAATAGTATGAGTTTGAGGAGGGTTACAGTGGTTAAGAATTTAATGGAATGGGTTGCGTCTATCGTTATTGCTATTGTTGTGGCGTGGCTTATTACGACTTTTTTATTTAGTAGATATGAGGTGCATGGACAGTCTATGTATCCTACGTTTAATGATAAAGACAATTTGATTGTTAGTAAAATTTCGAAAACGCTTGGTACGATTGATAGAGGTGATGTGATTATTTTTCATGCGAATGAAGAAAAGGATTATATTAAGAGATTAATAGGTGTACCTGGTGACACTGTCAGTTATAAGAATGATCAATTATATATCAATCATGAAAAAGTTGCAGAACCTTATTTAGATTTTAATAAGAAGCATAAATTCACGGAGTATTTAACGGAAAACTTTGATGTTTCAGATACAAAAAATTCTGATGGTGAAAAAGTAATTCCAGAAGGTAAATATTTAGTCCTCGGTGATAATCGTTTGAATAGTAACGATAGTCGCCAAGATGTTGGACTCATTACCGACGAACAAATTGTAGGGAAAGCTAAATTAAGAATTTTACCAACGAATAATATGAAATATGACTTTTACGCTGATTCGTTTGATCATGTAAATGAGAATTGATTGGAACAATATGCTAAACTTTAACTAACTGCATGTACACTTTATAGAATAGGATGAGGCTAATGTCATTTGAGATTGAGACTTTAGATAAAGAGAAGAATATAGATTTGATTACAATCTATGATGAGCGTTCAAAGATTCAATTTACGAATTTTGGTATGCGGATTGTCGATTGGAAAATTGATGATAGATCCGTTATCCTTGGTCCGACTGAAAGTGATGATTTAATAGAATATTATGAGCAAAATCCTTATTTCTTTGGTGCGACTGTTGCAAGATATGGTGGAAGAATTGAAAATGGTCAGTTTGTATTAAATGGTGAATCCTATCAGCTTGAACAAAATGATGGTGTTCATAATTTACATGGTGGCTCTAACGGTTTATATACTCAAGTGTGTGATTATGACATTGTTAATGAAGATGATATTGTTCGCATTGTATATCATGTAGAATTGAAACATTCAGTTGATCATTTCCCAGGTGATATTAACATGACCGTAACACATCAATATGATTTAACAAATTTGAAATGGACAATTATATATGAAGCAACGAGTACTGAAGATACTTTATTGAATCCGATGAATCATGTGTATTTTAATTTGAATGAAACAAATGCTTCTATTGAAAATCATCAACTTCATCATAACGTTCAATTCTATCCGCTTAAAGATAATCAAATTGTGGAATCTCTTGATACAGAGAATATTAATGTAGAAATTGGGAAAGATAGTATAACTTTTAAAGATATATTCGACAGTGGATTTCAACAAATCAATCAATTTAATGGTATTGATCATCCAGTGACATTAGAAGATGGCACTTTCAAAGTGTCGAATGATGAATTGGAACTTGAAATGACGACTGATCAGAATGAAGTTGTCATATTTACATTGAACGAAGTAGATTGGAATGATCATGAAGACTCTATTAATGTACATAGTGGCTTTACATTAGAAACGCAATCATTACCTAATGATATTAATTTATTAAATGAAACAGCACCATCAATTTTAAGAAAAGGCGACACATTTAATAGTGTCACAAGTTATCAAATCAATTATAAGAAATAGTTTATATAATAGAAGACAATCATACTTTCATGACCAAACTTGTTTAGAAGCGTTGGTTATGAAAGTATTTTTTTTTATTTATCGATGACTCTCATAAATAATGTCTTTTAATTTTAAAATAGCAGGTTCGATATCTTCTCGATTTATTTTCGCAAACCCGATAATGAGTGTCTTAAATGGTGTGTTTTCAGGTTCATCAGCCATGAAACGTCTAATCGTATATAATTCTATATCGTGGTCATGCGCCTTTTGTTCAATCTCTTGATAACTTAAGTCTGTCTTAATATTAATTAGAAAATGCAGTCCTGCCTCCATGTCGTATATTGAGACATCTTCTTTAAATGCTTTTTTTAATACTTTAAGAAAAAGCTCTCTCTTTTCAGTATAAGTATGATGCATTTTACGAATATACTTCTCATAGTTTCCAGATTTAATAAATAAATGTAGCGCGTAAGCATTAATTAAGCTTAAATCTGTAATGGATGTATCTGTTATCGCATCGAATTTATATAAAAGTGGATAGGGTAAGACCATATAGCTTATTCTCAAACTTGGCATTAATGTTTTCGCGAATGTACCCAAATATATGACACGTTCATTCTTATCCAAACTATATAATGAAGGAATATTGTCTGTACCATATTTATATTCACTATCATAATCGTCTTCTATAATATATTTATTATGTTCAGTTACCCAGTTGAGTAATTCAATTCTTCTTGAAATTGGCATAATCGTACCTGTTGGAAATTGATGTGAAGGTGTTGTCACGACAAAGTCAGGCTTAGCCTGTTTCACATGTTCAACAGATAATCCTTTGTTGTCTAGTGGAATATTAACGACATCCTGTCCCATGCCGATAAATAGATTTCTCATCCTTGAATAGCCGGGATTTTCGATAGCAATTTTTTGATTGTTTGAAATTGCTTTGAATAAGCTACTGAGTAAGTTCGCTGTACCTGATCCGACAATGATTTGTTCAGGGTAACAGACGACACCTCTTTTGTATGAAATCAATTGAGCGATTGATTTTCTTAGTTCAAGCGGTCCTTTATAAACAGGAATTTCTGACATTTCATGTTTGAAAAGGTGAAAAGCTTCTTTCACATATTTTGACCATAAGTCTATTGGAAATTGTGAGATATCTGTTGTCATATGTGATAAAGAATAACGATATGAAGATTTAATTTGAGTTGGGCTATTGTTTAAAGGTTGCGTAATATGTTGATCTTGAATGATTAACTTATTTAATGCTTCAACAAAGTAACCTTGTCTTTCCTTTGTGTAAATATAACCCTCAGCAAAAAGTTGTTCATAAGCATTCTTAACGGTGTTAATACTGACATTTTGATCGATTGAAAGTTGTCTTTTGGATGGTAATTTTTCGTGACTGTTATATTTCTGAGAGAGTATATCTTGTTTTAATTTGAGATAAATTTCTCTATATTTGTAAGTTTGAGTCATATCGTTCGCCCCCTCTGGTACTATTAAAAATTAAAAACTGGTACTTTTCATTATACCAATCTTTTTTTAATATGTACTAAATAAACAATAGGAGGGATTTTGATGGGTAAGACTCAAGAACAATTAGAATCTTTACGTAACGAATATGTAGCAAGAGGTGTCAGTAATGGTAATACACATATTGCTGATTTTGCAAAAGGGGCAACAGTTACAGATAAAGATGGTAAAGAGTGGATTGACTTTGCAGGAGCAATCGGAACATTAAACGTTGGTCATTCACATCCTAAAATAACTGAACATTTAAAAAACGAGCTTGAAAGATTTATTTTACCTGGTTTCAATGTGATTATGTATGAAAGCTATATTAAATTAGCAGAGAAATTAGCAGAAATTACACCAGGTGACCATAAAAAGAAAACAGTATTGCTAAATTCTGGTGCAGAAGCAGTAGAAAATGCTGTGAAAATCGCTAGAAAATATACAGGTAGACAGCAAGTTGTATCATTTATTAGAGGTTTCCATGGTAGAACAAATTTAACAATGTCTATGACAAGCAAAGTAAGACCATACAAATTTGGGTTTGGCCCATTTGCACCAGAAGTATATCAAGCACCATATCCTTATTTAGCAGATAAACCTGAAGGATTAAGTGATGAGGCATACATAGATTCAGTCATTAAAGATTTGAAGAATTTCTTTATCGCAACAGTGGATCCTTCAGAAGTGGCATGTGTAGTGATTGAGCCAGTACAAGGTGAAGGTGGATTTATCATTCCAGATAAGAAATTTATCCATGCATTAAAAGATATTTGTGAAGAACATGGTATCGTATTTATTGCAGATGAAATTCAAACAGGCTTTGCACGTACTGGTAAGACATTTGCAATTGAGCATTTTGATGTTATTCCAGATTTAATGACTGTATCAAAATCTCTAGCAGCAGGATTCCCATTAAGTGGTGTTGTTGGACGTAGTGAAATTATCGATAGCCCAAATCCAGGCGAAATTGGTGGTACATATGCAGGAAATCCACTTGCATGTGAAGCAGCATTAAAAGTAATTGAAATTATTGAAGAAGAAAACTTAAATGCTAAAGCTGAACAACTTGGTGCAACGATTCAATCAAGATTAGAAGCATTTAAATTAGAACATTCATTTATAGGAGATATTCGTAGATTAGGCGCAATGGTCGCAATGGAAATTGTTGATCCAGAAACGCAATCACCTGATAAAGTTAAAACGTCACAAATTGTTAAAGCAGCAAATGAAAATGGTTTATTATTATTATCAGCTGGTATTAACGGAAATGTGATTAGATTTTTAGCACCATTAGTCATTACAGATCAAGAATTAAACAAAGGATTATCAATCTTAGAATCTAGTCTTTAAGAAATTTGACTAATAAAAATGGGGTATAATTATGAATTCTCAATTTAATAAATCAATGAACATAGCAGACGTATTATTTCTCGCGATTGGCGCCATGCTTGGATGGGGCTGGGTTGTTCTTTCGGGAGAATGGATTTCACAAGCAGGATTTCTAGGTAGTATTATCGCATTTGTAATTGGTGGATTATTAGTAATTTTTATTGGATTAACATATGCAGAGCTTGCCTCTGCAATTCCTGAAACAGGTGGCGGATTTGTCTTCGTTAAGAAAGCATTTAGTCCAGGTGTAGCATTTATATCTGGTTGGTCAGTGTTATTTGGCTATGTATCTGTTATTACATTTGAAGCAGTCGCATTGCCAACTGTTATAGACTATGTCATACCATTTGAACATTCTGGCTTATTGTGGAATTTAGCTGGATGGGATGTTTACTTAACTTGGGTACTTATCGGTTCTATAGGTAGTGTTATATTAACGTCATTAAACTACTTTGGCGTTAAACCAGCTGCAGTTATGCAGACTGTATTTACAATATTTATTGTAGGTGTCGGTTTATTATTATTCTTTGGTGCAGGTTTCAATGGTGACTTTACACATCTTAAACCATTATTTAATGGTGGTGTAGGTGGAACAATGTCTGTACTAATCATGATTCCATTCCTATTTGTAGGGTTCGATGTTATTCCACAAATAGCTGAAGAAGTAAAAGCACCTTCTAAAAAAATTGGTGGTATTTTAGTTGTCTCTATCATAGCATCGGTTATCTTCTATTTATTAATTGTGTTTGGTGTTGCAACTGGTTTAACACCAAGTCAATTAAATACAAGTGAATTAGCTACGGCAGATGCAATGGTGAATTTATTTGGATCAAGTGGATTTGGTATATTACTCGTATTAGGTGGAATTGCTGGTATTATCACAAGTTGGAATGCATTTATTATTGGTGGTAGTCGTATTTTATATGCGATGGCAAAAAATAATATGATTCCTAAGTGGTTTGCATACATTCACCCTAAATACAAAACACCAACACACGGTATTATATTCCTTGGTGTATTAGCATTTGTTGCACCTTTATTAGGTCGACCTGCATTAGTATGGATTGTTGATGCTGGTGGCATCGGTGTTGTATTAGGTTACTTCTTAGTTGCATGTGCATTTTTGAAATTAAGAAAAAGTGAACCTAACTTAGAAAGACCATATCGTATTAAAAGTGGTAAAGTAGTCGGTTGGATTGCTGTTATTTTAAGTATTGCATTTATCGCAATTTATTTACCAGGAATGCCGTCATCACTTATTTGGCCACATGAATGGATTATCGTATTCGTATGGTACGGCATAGCAGCAGTATTATATTTAACAAAATCAAAAGGGGATGAAGTATTTGAAACAGCTAAAAGTATACAATCCAGCAACGAATGAAGTCGTTAAGTCGATTCCTTATACTTCTGAAGAAGAAGCCATTCAACAAATTGATAAAGCGCAAGTTGCATATGAATCATGGCGTGAAAAAGACGCACATGAACGTTCATCTCTTTTATTAAAATGGTATCAATTAATTGATGAACATAAAGAAGAATTAGCAGAATTAATTACATTAGAGAACGGTAAACCTTATAAAGAAGCATTAGGCGAAGTTGCCTATGCGAATAGTTACATTCAATGGTATCAAGAAGAAGCAAAACGTATTTATGGTAAGACAATACCTGCTAATCAAAAAGGTAAAAAAATTATCACTGATCCGTTCCCTGTAGGTGTTGTTGGTGCAATTACACCTTGGAATTTCCCAGCAGCAATGATTGCGAGAAAAATGGCGCCAGCATTAGCAGCAGGTTGTACAATTGTTTGTAAACCAGCTTTAGAAACACCATTAACGACGATAAGAATGGTTGAATTGGCACATGAAGCGGGTATCCCTGAAGATGCCATTCAATATGTTGTATTAAGTGGTAAAGACGCAGGTAGAATATTTACTGAAAGTCCAATTATACAGAAGATAACATTCACTGGATCTACACCAGTTGGTAAACATTTAATAAAAGATTCTGCAAATACAGTTAAAAATGTCACGATGGAATTAGGTGGATTAGCACCAGTTATTGTTCATAAAGATGCAGATATTGAACTTGCAGTTGATCAAACAATCGCGACTAAATTTAGAAATTCAGGTCAAACTTGTATAAGCGCAAATAGAATTTATGTACATCAAGATATAGAACAAGCTTATACAGAACGTTTAACTGAAAAAGTAAATGCATTAAATGTAGGAAATGGCTTAGAGGAAGGCGTTGAAATGGGACCTCTTATTAATCAACAAGCTGTAGATAAAGTCATTGACCAAATTGAAGATGCTGTACAAAATGGTGGAGAATTGTCATTACCATTAGAACAATTAAAATTAGGTGGAAATTTCTTAAAGCCAGTCGTTATTAGACAAGCTAATCTTGAAATGAAAGTAATGCACGAAGAAACATTCGGACCAATTGCTGCAGTCATGGCATACGAAGACTTAGATGACATTATTAAAGTTGCCAATGATACAGAATATGGTTTAGCCGCTTATTTCTTCACGAATGACTATCGTACAGGATTTGATATTTATAAGAAGCTTGATTTCGGTGTTATAGGCTGGAATGATGGTGCGCCATCAGCAGCACATGCGCCATTTGGAGGATTTAAAGAAAGTGGATATGGTCGTGAAGGCGGTATCGAAGGTATTGAACCTTATTTAGAAACTAAATATTTATCAATCGGTAATATGTAATAAATGAACCCCCTAAAAGTGACAACTTTTAGGGGGTTTTCATATGTATCTATTTCTAGAATACATTTTTAAATACTATGATATTATCTAATGTCTTTGACGATTTGACCGTCTATTGAAACAACTTTAATGTTATTTGGATCTCTTAATACTTTGATATCTTCTAAAGGATTTTGATCTAGTAAAATAAAGTCTGCTTTCTTGCCTACTTCAATTGTACCTAAGTCTTCGTCATAACCTAAACATTCAGCAGCTGTCTTAGTAGACGAAACAATGGCTTCCATTTCTGTCATGCCGTGTTCAACCATAAGCTCTAATTCTCTTAAATTAGTTCCATGTTTGAATACACCTGCATCTGTACCCATTGCTATTTTCACATCAGCTTGATGTGCTTTTTTAAAGCTATCAATATGGTCTTGCATGACTTGTTTAGATTTCTTAATAGAATTTTCACTCATACCTAGTTCTTCAGCGAATTCTATAACAGAAAGAGGTGCCAGTAATGTGGGTACGAGGTACATTTCTTTTTCTTTCATTAATTGAACAGCTTCATCATCCAAATAGATACCATGTTCAATTGAGTGAATGCCTGCTTCTATACATTGTTTAACACCTTGTAAACCTTGAGCATGTGCCATAACTTTTCGATTATTTCTAAATTGCGCTTCTTCTACAATGACTTTTAATTCTTCTAATGAGAATTGCGTATAATCTGGATGGTCAGTTGCACTTGTTACACCACCCGTTGCATGTACTTTTAATACATCAGCACCAGCTCTTAACATTTCGCGTGCTTTTTTACGGACTTCATTCACACCATCACATATACCACTCGGTAATCCAGGATAGCCATCTTGCAAAATAGGGAGTTGTATACCAGATTTAGTATAACTGTCTCCATGGCCACCTGTAATGGTCAATGCGTTAACACTTATTTGTAAACGTGGTCCGAGTATTAAACCATCATTCACAGCTTCTTTTAAACCTAAATCTGCGCCTAAAGCATCTCGAACGGTTGTAACACCTGCATCAACTGTTCGTTTTAAATGATCAATTGCTTTGAAGAAGTTATATGAAAAAGGTGTAGCTAATCTTCTCTCTAAAGGTTCCATTTCCAACATAACATGTACGTGACTATCGATCATACCTGGTAATAGATATTGACCATTGCCTTCTATTATATTGTCTCCATTTAAATGAGTACCAATTTCAGAAATGACATTATTTTCAACCTTTATATCAACACCTCGTTGAATGTCTTTTCCAGTACCGTCTATTAAATTGATGTTTTTTATAATCATATCTAAGTCCTCCTCAATTACTTAATAAAGTTCATTAATATAGATGTTAAAATAACAGATGCAACAGTAACTGTCGTAAACCCACCAATAATCATTGGGCTCAATAACTCATTAAATACATCTTCTCTGTCTTCCTCATTGTCAGTAACAGATCGACTGACTTCTTCACATAAAATAAAATCACCTGGAAAACCATATAATGCTGTTAAAGCAACAGGTAATGCTTTAGTTGGTTTCCATCCAATTAATTTAGCACCGATAAATCCACCAATTAAAATACCAATTGTACCTATAACAAGAATAGATAAAATAGCAGGTAGGTATTCCCATAAATCATGTGGTTTAATGCCGCCCATAGAACCGATAACGATTAAAATGATAATAACCATCATAATTGTGAATGATTGATTACGTTCCAGTTCTTTTTGTTCAAACAAGCCAATTTTCAAGCCGATGACACCAAATAATAAACTGATGAGTGTGAAATGAATGCCTGTTACTTCGCCAATCATGAAGGCAATACTTGCTAAGAAGAACATAATAAAGAGTCTGATGACATTGTTTTGAAGTAACGGATTCTTATTAAATATCGTTTCTTTCTTGGATTCATTTTTATTAGAAATATTAGCGACATTTTTATCTGAATGTCTATTTGCTAAGTAATATTTTGAATAGCGCTTCATAAGGATAGAACTTAATGGCATACCGATAACACCTTGAAGTGCTTGCACGATAGCTGGTAAAACAATGAGATTGGCCAATCCTAAATCTTGAAGCTTTTCGACTGTGATGAGCAGCGCGACGATACCTCCAGCAATAGGTCCAACACCTGAAGCGGCAGTACGGAAATCAAATAGGAGCGTAACGAAGACTAATATTAAGGTTGTAGAACCCAATATACCTAATATTGATATAACAACTGCTTTCCATTGTGATTTAAGTATATGAAGCGGCATCATTGTACCCATATGCATGATAACTGGTGCAATAATAAGCGCGCCTAGCGAAGGTAAAATGGCATTATCTAATATCTTTTCAGGTAAGACGCCTGCCCAAGATAAAAGCAAGTAACTGACCATTGCTGTTAAGAGCATTGGTACACGAGCCTTTGTAAGATAAGATATAATTTCCCCGAGAACGATTAATGCGAATAGTATTGTTGCTGAAATAAGCGGTTCACTAACCATTAGCATTCCCTCCTTTTTAAAGTTAATAGTCAAACTTTAGCATATCTAAATCAAGAAGTTAATAGTATTTTCTAAAAATTTAGAATATATAGATAAATATTACACTATTAATTGCATTCAATATATAACAAGAATTTAAATATTATTCGATGGTATATAACATTTGTTCAATAAAAAAACAGTAAACATGTCATATGACGATGTTTACTGTTTATAAGAATTATTTATTTGAAGTAGATTGCTTGCGTTGATTCAAATAATAAACAACAAGCAATAGTATAATCCATAAAGGTGAGTACATTAATGCTGTACGTGTATCATTTGCAAAGAACAAAATAACTAATACAAATACAAAGAATATTAATGCAAGATATGATCCAATCACACCGAATGGGTTTTTGAATTTAGATTTTTCGTGTAAAGATTTGTCTTCTTTTCTAAATTTGATATAACAAATTAAAATGATAGACCAAATAAAAATAAAGAATATCGTTGCCAATGTCGTAACGAGTGTAAATACATCATCCGGTATAAAATAATTTAATATCGCAGCGAAGAATAATACAACGCCTGAGAATATTAATGCTGGATAAGGGACACCACGTTTATTTGTCTTGCTTAATCCTTCAGGAGCATGGCCTGTTTGACCTAAACCATAAACCATACGACTATTACTGAATAATCCACTGTTTGCAGCACTTGCAGCTGAAGTTAACACGACAAAGTTAACAATACCCGCAGCAGCTGGAATACCAGCTAATACAAATAAATTAACAAAAGGACTTTCAGCAGGATCAATTTTATTCCATGGTGTAATACTCATAATGATTAATAAACTTAATACATAGAAAATTAAAATACGAATACCGATAGAATTAACCGCTTTAGGTAAATTCTTTTCAGGATCTTTCGTTTCACGAGCTGTTACACCTACAAGTTCAATTCCTACAAAGCTAAATACCGCCATTTGGAATGCCAGTAAGAAGCCCATAGTACCATTTGGGAAGAAACCGCCGTGACTATATAAATTATGAAATCCAGATTGAATACCCGTGCTAGATTTAAAGCCATTAAATATCATCCATAAACCAATAACAATTAATAATATAATGGCGATAATTTTAATAAGTGCGAACCAAAATTCGACCTCACCAAATAATTTAACAGTCATAAGATTTAAACCTAAGAGAATAACAACAGTCGCAATTGCAGAAACATATGCAGGAACATCCGGATACCAAAACTGAATATACTTAGCAACCGCCGTAATATCCGCTATACCCGTTGCAACCCAACAAAACCAATACGTCCATCCAGTTAAAAATCCGAATAAAGGACCTAAATAATGTTCAGCAATATCAATGAAAGAATTATAGTTACTATTTGAAAGTAATAATTCCCCTAAAGCTCTCATCATAATAAATAAGAAAAAACCAATAATAATATAAACTAATAAAATAGATGGACCCGCTAATGAAATACTCTTACCAGCCCCAAGAAAAAGACCGGTACCAATCGCGCCACCAATAGCAATTAACTGAATATGCCGGTTAGACATACTTCTTTTTAACTCATGATTTTCCATTTTCTATTCGCTCTCCTTAGATGCAATAAAACATATGTAAACAATAAGATTTAAAAAACAATATAAAAAGCATTATACTACGATTATTTGTATTTTGCATATTAATATAAATAAATGTTTTTAAATGTAAGACAAAGGTGAGGATATATAACACGATGAGTAATGTAAGTTTACTCATTTTTTGTACTTATAATTATTTGATATAGAATAAGAATAACTTAAACAAAGGAGGAGATTTCTTATATTAACAAGTATCTTACAACCAATCGTAGATTTGATTACAGCTTTAGGTCTTTAATTTAAATTGGATTTATTTTTTATCTGTGTATGCAAACAAAGGGGTCAGTACATAGTGCTGTAAGTACTAAAAAAGCCACCAATTCGTATTTTGCGAATTGGCGGCTTTTTTATTTAGTAATAATAGTTGACCAATGTGGTCGATAGCGTTATGATGTAGTCGACCGAACTGGTCTAATATGTTTTGGAAGGTGTATATGATGAATGATGCATTCTATAATTTAGATGAAGAAAAGCGTCAAAAAATAATCAATTCAGGGCTGATGGAGTTCTCTAATTATGGCTATCAACAAAGTTCTACGAATCGTATTGTTGAAAATGCTGGTATTGGTAAAGGGATGCTTTTTTATTACTTTAAAAATAAAAAAGGACTATTTAAATTTCTTGTGGATTATTCATTAGATTTCATTGAGGAATATTATTTTAAACAGATTGATACTTCTGAGAAAGATATTTTTAATAGGTTAGTTAAACAAGCAAAAATAAAATCTAATTTAATGACGATTCATCCTCATATGTCGAAGTTTTTAACGAAAATTGTTCTGGAGGAATCTGAACATCATTATATATCTGAAGAACAAGACCAACATATTAAACAATTACAAAGTAAAGTTCAAAATGCACTATTTGAAGATTTAGATAAGGATCTTTTTAAAGATAATTTAAATGTTGAAATGTCTATCAATATTATAAAGTACTCGATTGATGGTTTAGCAGAATCTATGAAGACACGAATAACGCATCAAATGATTGAGCAGAATGATTATCAAAGCTTTTATGATGAATTTGATTTATATATTAAGGAAATGCGTAAAATCTTCTATAAGGATCGTGATTAATATGACATTGTTAAAAGTAAATGATGTTTCGAAGACGTTTGGTAAATTTAAAGCTTTAAACGGTGTAAATTTCACTGTTGAAGAAGGAGAAATATTTGGATTTATCGGTCCAAATGGTTCTGGGAAATCTACGACCATTAAAGCAATTTTAGGCATGCTTAAACCTGATTCTGGTACTATTGAGGCATTTGATAAAGATGCTTGGAAAGATGCAGTTCAAATTCATAAACAAGTAGCCTATGTTCCAGGTGATGTGAATTTGTGGCCAAACTTAACAGGTGGAGAAGTGATAGATTTATTTCTGAAATTAAGTGGTGCTCGAAATGATGAAAAAAGAGATGAACTGATTAAAAAATTTGATTTAGACCCTACTAAAAAATGTGGGTCATATTCTAAAGGTAATAGACAGAAAGTTGCACTTATCGCTGCATTTACTACTGATGCACAACTGCTTATATTAGATGAACCGACATCTGGATTGGATCCTTTAATGGAACAAGTATTCCAAGCATGTGTATTAGAAAAGAAAAAAGAGGGCAAAAGTGTTCTATTATCGAGTCATATATTAAGTGAAGTAGAAAAATTATGTGACAGAGTCGGCATTATTAGAAAAGGTGAAATCGTAGAAATGGGAACGTTGGATGATTTGAGACATTTAACGAGAATGCATTTCGTCGTTCAGTCTAAAGGAGCTTTAACAGATTTAGAAGAGCAAGATGGTGTACATGATATATCTAAAGAAGGAGAGATGTATCATTTTCAAGTGGATTCAGAGAAAGTTTCTAATATTATTAAATATTTAAGTCGATTTGAGTTGCTGAAATTAGAAAGTATGCCACCTACATTAGAAGATTTATTTATGAGACATTATGGTGTGAATATTGAAAGAGGTGAGTAATATGAATAATCTCTTTAGCGGTGTTGGACAATTGACGTTATTTTACCTCAAGACTCATAAATGGAAAATGGTGTTTTGGATATTAGGTATTGTCGTTTTAACAGTTATCATACCACCAACATTTAAAAGTATGTATCCACACCAATCAGATATGCAACCAATTGTTGAAACTTCTAAAAATCCTGCAATGAAAGCAATGTTAGGACCAGGACAATTTGAACACGTATCAGTTGGCGTGTTATTTACACATGAGATGTTACTATTTACAGGTATTCTCGTTGCAATAATGAGTATTTTACTTGTTTCAAAAAGTACAAGAGGAGATGAATCTGCAGGTCGAATTGAAATGATTCGAGCATTGCCAGTTGGAAAAGTATCACCTCTCGTAAGTGCACTTATTGAGATGATAATTGTGAATATCATGATAACCATTTTGATTATGGTGATATTACCTTTAATGAATATTGATAGTGTGGATTGGCAAGGTTCAATTGTTTATGCAGTTTCATTAGGGGCAATTGGTATTCTATTTGGTATGATGACAGCTATATTCGCACAGTTAACTGAAACAAGTAGTAGTGTTACAGGCTATAGTATTACAGTATTGCTCTTAAGTTATTTAGTGAGAGCGGTTGGTGATGTCATAAATGAAGATATTTCTATGGTTTCACCTCTAGGATGGATTACAAGAACGTTTGCTTATTCTGAAAATAATTGGTGGCCAATCGTCATAACTTTGATAACGGCTATTATATTCTTAATGATAGCGATGATACTTTATTTCAGAAGAGATATAGAGTCTGGCTTACTGCCTTCTAAACCAGGTAAAAGAACAGCACATAAAATATGGCTATCTCCACTCGGTTTACAGCTTAAATTGTATAAAGTAGGGCTTATTTCCTGGGCAATAGGGATGTTTGTATTTGGCGCTTCGTATGGATCAATATTTGGTGAGTTAGACGATTTTATCAAAGATAATGAAATGTTGCAGCAAATGGTAGCTGGTAAAGGTGATCATTATATAGAAGCATTCTTACCTACTTTAATGATTATAATGGCTATCGTATCAACAATACCTGCACTATTAAGTTTATACAAAATAAAAAACGAAATAGATACTCATCGAATAGAACTTATAATGTCTCGACCTATTTCAAGAATTAAATTGTTGAGTAGTTATTTAGTTGTTTCATTATTTAATGCTATTCTTATGATTTTTATAGCTGCATTCGGTTTGTATATTGCCCAAGCATCTGTGTTAGATGATCCATTTAGTTTTTGGACAATTATAAAGGCAGGGATTGTGCATATACCAGCGATTATATCTTTCGTAGCACTCGGTGTTGTACTTTTAGGATGGTTTAATAAAGGACACTTTATCGTTTATTTATATTTAACTTATACATTTTTCGTGGTTTACTTAGGACAATTGTTAAATATTAAAGACTGGTTAAAAGATATAACGCCATTTCATCATATTCCTCAAATACCTGTTGAAGATATGAATTATTCGGGTATAAGTATATTAATCATAATATCTATAGTGCTCATCATGATTGGATTTATAGGGTTTAAACGAAAAGACATTTCATAAAGGGAGCTGTGTTCGGATGACAAATTTGCCGAAAATAGGGAAACCAGCAACAAATGCTTTGAATACGATCAATGTTACGACGTTAGAACAGGTTGCTCAATTAGATGAACATAATTTAGCGAAACTTCATGGTATGGGACCAAAAGCAATAGGCATTTTGAAAGAAGCATTATCAGATCAAGGGTTATCATTTAGTCAATTAGATAAGGAATTAAAAAATGTGAAATTCACTGTACTGGGAGATTTAAAATGTGATAATGCACCAAAAAGAAGAATTATACGAGATATTGTGATTGCTTCAATAGTTGGTGACGAAAAGTATCTCACTGAATGGCTAACAGATGATTTAGTATGGAATGTACCTGGTTCTTTTGAACTAATAGGTAGAAAAGCATTTTTAGAAGAAATAAATGAACACTTGCAAAAAGTATCTAGCCTTGAAATTAAATCAATGCTTACGCACGGTAAAGAAGGTTCTACACATGGCACAATTATATTGAATTCTGGTGAAGAAATTTATTTTGCTGAAATGTATAAATTTGAAAATCATAAAAAAGACGCTAAAGTGAAAGAGATTACGTCATATATCATCATGAAACCTTAAATTTATGAAAAATCCAATACCAGTATTTATGAAAATGTGATAAATTATAGAGGTTATTATAAACTTTCGGAGGTTGAAAGATGGAAGCAACATTACCAAATTGCCCTAAATGTGATTCAGAATATACTTACGAGGACGGACAATTTTATATTTGTCCAATGTGTAATCATGAATGGTCTATAAACGACGAAGATGCATCAAATGAAGAAATCACAGTTATTAAAGATGTAAATGGTGTTGAATTAAATGATGGAGATACTGTAACGGTCATTAAAGATTTAAAAGTAAAAGGATCATCTAATTCTATTAAACAAGGTACTAAAGTTAAAGGTATCAAATTAGTAGACCCAGAAGATGGTCATGACATTGATTGTAAAATACCTGGCTTTGGACAAATCGGATTGAAGTCATCAGTTGTTAAAAAAGTGAATAAATAAGCGTATAAGAGTCTGAAACATTGAAATTGTTGCAGGCTCTTAATTTTTTAGAAAGTATGTTGATATAAATATTAACGAAATGCTTATTATTTTTTGTTAAAAATAATTAATTGATTATTTTAAGTTTTTGAAATATTAATTCGTTATATACATCAAATGTTTTTTGTGGTAAATATGTAATAGAGATTACGTTTCCAACAAATATATAAGGGGAGAAAAATATGAAGGCTTATATGCAAAAATTTGCACAGTCTCTAATGCTACCTATTTCCATTTTACCGGTAGCTGGGTTACTTTTAGGTATCGCATCTTTTATTGATTCAGGTGCAATTAACGGGGAAGGAAATAGCGTTGCGAACTTTTTAGCAAATGGTGGTTTAGCCGTTATTAATAATTTACCAATACTATTTGCGGTAGGGTTAGCATTCGGTATGTCTAAAGATAAAAATGGAGCAGCTGCACTTAGTGGACTTGTATCATTTTTAGTGGTTACACAAGTACTAAAGCCAGAAGCAATGGCGAAAGTATTGCATATTGCTGAGGATAAAGTTGATATCGCATTTACGGGTATTAGTAATGTATTTATCGGGATTATTTGTGGTCTAGTTACAGCTGCAATTTACAATAGATTTAAAGATACGAAATTACCAACAGCGTTTGCTTTCTTTAGTGGTAAACGTCTTGTGCCGATATTATCAGCGGCGGCAATGTTAGTGATTTCTATCGCGCTTATGTTTATTTGGCCACCAGTATATAATGGATTAGTGTCATTTGGGGAAATGATTTCTAAACTTGGACCTCTTGGGGCAGGGTTATACGGATTCTTTAACCGTTTATTATTACCTTTTGGATTGCATCACGCATTAAACCAAGTATTCTGGTTTGATATTGCGGGTATTAATGATATTGCAAACTTCTGGTCTAGTAAGGGTGAAGCGGGTATAACAGGTCGTTATCAAGCAGGCTTATTCCCAATTATGATGTTTGGATTACCAGCTGCAGCATTAGCGATTTGGAAAAATGCTGAAAAGCGTAATAGAAAAGTAGTAGGTTCTTTAATGGTTACAGCAGCGATCGCTTCATTCGTAACTGGTATCACAGAACCATTAGAATTCTCATTCTTAGTAGCAGCACCGATGTTATTTGGAATTCATGCGTTATTAACAGGTATTTCATTATTTATAGCAGCAACATTCCATTGGACTGCAGGATTTACATTTAGTGCAGGATTAATAGATTATTTATTAAGTTTAAGTATTCCAATTGCGAATAAGCCATTAATGTTACTTGTCCTTGGTTTGATTATGGGTGTCGTATACTTCGTTGTATTTGATTTTGCGATTCGTACATTTAATCTTAAGACACCAGGTAGAGATGGCTTAATGGAAGAAGCGGCAAAGCAAGATCCTAGTCTTGAAGAAGATGAAGCGGGTACTTCAACAAACAATAGTGGTGTGAAAGTATCTAATAAGACAAAGCTTATATATGAAGCAATTGGTGGTAATGATAATATAGAAGTTATCGATCACTGTGCAACAAGATTACGTCTAACATTAAAAGATACAAGTGTTGTTGATCAAGATAAAATCAAACAATCTGGCGCATTAGGAAACAAAGTAATTAGTGATAAAAATATCCAAATTATTATTGGAACTGATGTACAATTTACAGCAGATGAATTGATGCAAATGCAACAAAATCAAGGTCAGTAATTGAATATATCAATACTTAGACAGTAGACATTCATTTTTATAATTTGAATGCCTACTGTTTTTTTATTTATAATAATAACAATTTTGAACAAATATGAACAAAAAAATAATGATAAATGTGTGATTTTTTACTTTTATAGTAGTAATATGAAACTATTGAATGATAAAGGGGGACGATTCAATGGGTATAAAAAAAGCGATTTTGTTAGGTGCAGGTGACCGTGGGGGAAGAGTTTACGCGAATTTGATAAAATCTTTACCCCATAAAATTAAATTAATTGGGGTAGCAGAACCTGTTAAAGAAAGAAGAGAACGTGTAAGCAGTCACCATAATCTTGATGAACGATACGTACAAGAATCATGGAAAGCATTATTGGACTTAAAGCCAGAAGCTGATATAGCAATTATATGTACTCAAGATAAAGCCCATTTTGAACCAACGATGAAAGCATTAGATTTAGGATATCACGTGTTGCTTGAAAAGCCGATGTCTCCTAGTCCTGAAGAGTGCATTAAAATGGTAGAAAAAGCGAAAGAAATGGATAGAACATTAACGATTTGTCACGTATTAAGATATACACCATTCTGGAGCAGAATAAAATCTATCGTTCAAAATGGAGATATTGGTCAGATTGCATCTATCCAACTCAATGAAAATGTAGAATATATGCATATGTCGCATAGTTTTGTAAGGGGAAATTGGAAAAGTAAAGAACAGTCAAGTCCAATGATATTAGCTAAATCTTGCCATGATATGGATATTATCAGTTATATCATGGATCAAGATTGTAAAAGGATCAATTCCTTTGGTTCATTGATGTACTTTAATGAAGCTAACAAACCAGAAGGCGCACCATTAAGATGTTTAGACGGATGTCCAGCAGAAAATGAATGTCCATTTCACGCTGGAAGGTATTATTTAGGTATCGGTAGAGGATGGGCGATGAAATTTACAGAAGAAAATTCTAACGAAGCGATCATTGAAAGATTAAATCATACGGATTATGGAAAATGCGTCTTCCAATCAGATAATGACGTTGTCGATCACCAAGTTGTGAATATGGAATTTGAAAATGGCGCAACAGCAACATTTAGTATGAGCGCATTTACAAGAGAACAAACAAGAATAGTACAAATAATGGGAACAAAAGGGGAAATAAGAGGGAATATGGAAACAAATGAAATAAGTATTTTTGACTTTTTAACAAGAGAAGAAAAAGTCATTAAATTCCCAGAAGTGAGCAGTGGACATGGAGGCGGAGATGAAGGTATTATAAGAGATTTTATAGATGCAATTAATAGCTCAGATCAAAATGTATCTAAATCCATAGCAAGTAAATCCTTAATCAGTCACTTAATGGCATTCGCAGCAGAAGAATCAAGACTGAACCACGGGCAATCCATAAATATAGACGAATTCTATAATGAAATAGCCTTAACATCTTAATATAAGATAAATAAAGACGTGATACCGATAGAAATTAGTGTATCACGTCTTTTATTGTGCGTGAACACGGGGCGCTAACGATCAAGAGTCGAAAACAAGATCGTTAGAAATTCTAACGCTCAAGAAAGTGAAACAAGATAGTTAGCGGTCAATAAATTTTAAAAAATGCGCAAAAACGAGGCGCTAACGCTCAAGAGTCGCAAACAAGATCGTTAGAAATTCTAACGCTCAAGAAAGTGAAACAAGATCGTTAGCGGGTAATAAATTTAAAAAAATGCGCGAAAACGAGGCGCTAACGATCAAGAGTTGAAAACAAGATCGTTAGAAATTCTAACGTTCAAGAAAGTAAAACAAGATCGTTAGCGGTCAATAAATTTTAAAAAATGTGTAAAAACGAGGCGCTAACGCTCAAGAGTCGAAAACAAGATCGTTAGAAATTCTAACGTTCAAGAAACCGAAACAAGATCGTTAGCGGTCAATAAATTTTAAAAAATGCGCAAAAACGAGGCGCTAACGCTCAAGAGTTGAAAACAAGATCGTTAGTGCCCCACAAAATCCACGCGTGTTATATTTATTAACTAATATAGTACCTTAATATCATTTTCATCGCAGAACTGTTGTATTTCTTGAGGGAGTACTTTATTAGTAATTATTTTGTCTACGTCACTTAAATTGCAGTATGTTAGTAATGTTGAATGTCCTATCTTACTATTATCCGCTAAAACATAAGTTTCTCGTGCTTTTTTTGTAATAAGTTGTTTGATTAAATTTTCTTCCATCTCTGAATTAGATAGACCATTTGGAATATTAACACCAGTAGCTGCCATAAAGCATTTATTAATATTAAATTTATTCAATAAAATATTAGTATCTATTCCTATGAATGATCGTGTACGTGGTTTGTATTTTTCGCCAATGATAAATAAAGTTACATTTTCAAATTGTGAAGCTTTATTCATGATATCAAGACTGTTCGTAATAATTGTAAATGATAATTTTTTGTCGACATAATCTAATACATGTATTGTTGTTGTTCCTGTATCAATATAAATAATGTCGTTAGTTTCGATATGTGCAGCAGCTAATTGACCGATATGTTTTTTTGATTGATAATTCTCAACATTTCTTTTTTGATAATCAACCGCTTTATATTCATCCTCGATAACTTCAATACCACCATAAACTTTTTTAACTACATTCATATCTACTAAAAGGTTGATGTCACGCCTTATTGTATTAACAGATACATTAAATGTGTCCTTCAATTCATCAATTGAAGCTGTTTTGTTTTTTTTTATGAAAGATTCTATTTCATAAATTCGTTTAGATTTCATATACGATTCCCCCATTTCTTACAATATACCCAAAATTTGCTTATATAACAACTATAAAAAATATAAGTTACTCAAAATTTGACATATTCTACTCGTTATTATAATATTATTTCAACAAGTAACCAATAGTTAATCAATATATACTCATTTTTTAAAAAGGTGATGAAAGCGGTTACTTTAATATTTATAACTGGAGGATATGTAAATGGTAGAAATCTTAAAGAATTACATTAATGGACAATGGCAAGCGTCGAAAAGTAAGGAAACAATAGATGTATACAATCCAGCTACTAAAGAAGTGATTGCTAAAGTACCTGTTTCAACTAGAGAAGAATTAGATGAAGCGGCAAAAATTGCACATGAAGCGTTTCAAGAATGGAAAGAAGTTGCTGTACCTAAACGTGCTCGACTTTTATTCAAACTTCAACAATTACTAACAGACAATAGAGAAGTATTAGCTGAAATTATTACAAAAGAAAATGGTAAGAATACGACAGAAGCTTTAGGTGAAGTACAAAGAGGTATTGAGAATGTTGAATTCGCTGCAGGTGCTCCTTCTTTAATGATGGGTGACTCACTTTCAAGTATCGCTACAAATATAGAAGGAACAAGCTATAGATATCCAGTAGGTGTTGTAGGTGGTATCACACCATTCAACTTCCCAATGATGGTGCCATGTTGGATGTTCCCGATGGCTATTTCGTTAGGTAATACGTTTGTGATTAAACCTTCTGAAAAGACACCATTACTTGTTAATAAACTTGCAGAGTTAATTGAAGAAGCAGGTTTTCCAAAAGGTGTATTCAATGTTGTACATGGTGCACATGATGTTGTGAATGGCATTTGTGAAAATGAACATATTAAAGCTGTATCATTCGTTGGTTCTAAACCAGTAGGTGAATATGTTTATAAAAAAGCAACTGAAAACTTAAAACGTGCGCAATGTTTAACAGGTGCTAAAAACCATACAATCATTTTAAATGATGCGAACATTGATGGCGCAGTTAAAGATGTAATTGGTGCAGCATTTGGATCAGCAGGTGAACGTTGTATGGCAGCAGCTGTAGTAGCTGTTCAAGAAGGTGTTTATGACGAATTTAAAGAAAAACTTGTACAAGCTTCTAAAGATATCGTTATCGGAAATGGCTTAGAAGATAATGTTTTCTTAGGTCCAGTTATTAGAGAAGAAAATGTTGAACGTACATTAAATTACGTTGATCAAGGTGTCGAAGAAGGTGCCAAACTCGTATTAGATGGTAGAGAAGACAACAACAAAGATGGTTTCTTCGTAAAACCGACTATTTTTGAAGATGTTACAACTGATATGAAATTATGGCAAGATGAAATATTCGCACCGGTGCTATCACTTGTTAAAGTAAAAGATCTAAAAGAAGGCATTCAATTAGCGAATCAATCTGAATTTGCGAACGGTGCATGTTTATTTACAGACAGTGCATCATCTATTAGATACTTCAGAGAGTATATTGATGCAGGTATGTTAGGTATTAATTTAGGTGTACCAGCACCAATGGCAATCTTCCCATTCTCAGGATGGAAATCATCATTCTATGGTTCATTACATGCAAACGGTAAAGATAGTATTGATTTCTACACACATCGTAAGGTCGTAACTGCAAGACATGGTAATCCACAATTTTAAGGAGTGAAAAATAGAGATGGCTCGATTATTAAATAAACCTGTACATCATCCATTAAGTGATGATGTACAAGTGATACATGATTTGAAACCTGAAGATATTGATTTAGCTTATATTGGTTTTAAAGTTTTAGACATAAAATCACAAGGTACTTACACAGAATCAACAGGTGATTTTGAACTATGTATTGTCGCTTTAACTGGCAATATTGATGTGTCAGATGGAGAAAGTTCTTATGAAGATTTAGGAACAAGAGATTCAGTATTTGAAAAAATACCAACAGACAGTATCTATATTTCTAAAAATCATGAAGTGACAATTAAAGCGAATAAAGATTCAAGAGTTGTACTTTGTTATTCACCAGCAGATGAAGAAAGAGCAACACAATTAATCCCAGCATCTGAGAACTCAGTAGAAGATAGAGGTAAATATTCAAATAAACGACATGTTCATAATATTTTACCTGATACACATACAGCGAGCGAAAAATTACTTGTCGTTGAAGTGTATACAGATCAAGGTAATTGGTCGAGCTATCCACCACATAAACATGACGTTGATAACTTACCAAATGAATCATTACTTGAAGAAACTTACTATCATGAAATGAATCCAAGTAAAGGTTTCGTCTTTCAACGTGTGTTTACAGACGACCTTTCATTAGATGAAACGATGACAGTAGAGAATAGTGATGTTGTTGTTGTGCCTAAAGGTTATCATCCAGTAGCTGTACCTGATGGTTACGATGGTTATTACTTAAATGTTATGGCAGGACCTAAAAAAGTTTGGAAATTTTATAATCAACCAGATCATGAATGGATTATTGATAGAGAATAAGGGGTGTACGTGAATGTCTAATAAAAAACAAATTATAGCAATAGGTCGTGCAGCAATAGATTTAAACTCAATAGAAATTAATAGACCAATGGAAGAAACAGAATCATTTCGCAAATATGTTGGTGGCTCACCAGCTAATATCATGATTGGTACGGCAAAGTTAGGATTAGATGTGGGTATGATTGCTAATGTATCAGATGATCAACATGGAAGATTTATTACGAATTACTTTGAAGAAGTAGGCGTTGATACTTCTCAAATACATGTAGATGAAGATGGACATAAAATTGGCTTAACGTTTACAGAAATTAAAAGTCCGAGTGAGTCTAGCATATTAATGTATAGAGAAGAAGTAGCAGATCTATATTTAGCACCTGAACATGTAGATGAATCATACGTTAAAAATTCGGAATATTTGCTTATTTCAGGAACTGCGTTAGCTAAATCTCCATCAAGAGAAGCAGTATTAAAAGCGCTGTTACTAGCGAAAAAACATAATGTACAAGTAATTTTTGAGTTGGATTATAGACCTTATAGTTGGAAAGACGAAGAAGAAACTTCTATTTACTATGAGTTAGTCGCTGAACAAGCTGATGTCGTAATTGGAACACGTGATGAATTTGATATGGTCGAAAGATATAAAGCATTATCAGACAAAGAAATTAGTGAACTATTATTTAAAGCTAATCCACATTTAGTTGTCATTAAACATGGTGTACAAGGTTCAAATGCGTTTGATAAAGAAGGCAATACTTATGAAGGTAAAGCATTTAAAGCGAATGTCGTTAAAACATTTGGAGCTGGCGATTCATACGCAGCCGCATTTATTTATGCATTGGTTAAAGGTAAGTCAGTTGAAGAAGCATTGAAATATGGTGCAGCTTCAGCAGCGATTGTTGTAAGTAGTCATAGTTCATCTGAAGCGATGCCTACAGTTGATAAAATAGAAAATTTAATTAAAGAACAATCTTAAGGTGGTATTAAACATGGTTAATACAGTGAAGTTAACAACTGGAGAAGCAATTGTTAGATTTTTGACGAAACAATATATTTCGATTGATGGAAAAGAGACAAGATTTGTTGAAGGTGTCATGAATATTTTTGGCCACGGTAATGTCCTTGGTTTAGGAGAAGGACTATCAAATTATCAAAAAGAATTAAAAATAATCCAAGGCAAAAATGAACAAGGTATGGCACATACAGCAATTGGTTTTAGTAAACAAAGTTTACGAAAAAAAGTATTTGCAGTGACAACATCTGTCGGTCCAGGTGCTGCTAACCTTGTAACGGCAGCAGGTACAGCCGCAGCAAATCATATACCAGTATTATTTTTACCAGGAGATACATTTGCAACTCGTCAACCAGATCCAGTATTACAACAGATTGAAAACCCTCAAAGTATTGGTATTACTACAAATGATGCGTTAAAACCAATTTCGAGATATTTTGATCGCATAACGAGACCTGAGCAAATCATGTCTGCCTTAATTCGTGCATTTGAGGTCATGACAAACCCTCAAACAGCGGGTCCTGTGACATTAGCATTGAGCCAAGATGTTCAGGGAGAGTCATACGATTTCCCAAAAACATTTTTTGAAAAGCGCGTACATTATGTTGATAGACTTCAACCTTCTAATAGATCAATAGATGTAGCAGTTGAACTATTGAAGACAGCTAAAAAACCACTATTAATTGTTGGTGGTGGTGCTAAGTATTCAGAAGCTCAAGATGCTATAAAAGCATTTATAGAAAAAACGAATATTCCTATTGCAGAAACTCAAGCAGGTAAATCAACAATAGAAGCCTCTCATCCATTGAATCTTGGTGGTCTTGGCGTTACAGGAAATTTAGCAGCCAATCTATATGCAAAAGAAGCTGATGTCATTATTGGTATTGGAACAAGGTATTCAGACTTTACAACTAGCTCAAAGACAGTAGCTAACTTTGATAATGCAAAATTTATAAACATTAATGTTAATAGAGTTGATGCTTATAAATTAGATGCGATACAAGTAGTTGGAGACGCAAAAATATCAATTAGTTTATTGGATAAAGCATTAAGTAAATGTCAATTTAATACATTAGATGAAGTAAATGATTTAAAAAATAAATGGTCAGAAGAAAGAGAAAGATTATCTCATGTAGATATTAATAAAAATGATTTTGAAGCTGAAATATCAGGTCATTTTAGTAAAGAAAAACTTAATCAATACATTGAAGCCTTAGAAACGGAATTACCACAAACAAATGCGGTTATTAAAGTTAATGAAACAATCGATAATGATGCAATAATCGTTGCCGCTGCTGGATCTTTACCAGGAGACTTAGAAAGATTGTGGGAGACCGATATATTTAATACTTACAATATGGAATATGGTTATTCTACGATGGGGTATGAAATTGCAGCTGCACTTGGTGCAAAAATAGCAAATCCCCAAAAAGAAGTATATGCATTAGTTGGTGATGGAAGTTTCTTGATGCTGCACACTGAATTACTAACTGCATTGCAATATAACTATAAAATTAACATTGTATTATTCGATAACAGTGGATTTGGTTGTATCAACAATTTACAAATGGGTAATGGTAGTGAAAGTTTTTGTACTGAATTTAATGATTATAACGGCAAAGTCATGAATGTAGATTATAAGAAAATTGCAGAAGGATATGGTGCTGTTTCATACAAGGTTAACAGTCTTCAAGCTTTAGAAGATGCAATTAAAGATGCTAAAAAAGAAACAAAATCTACATTAATAGAAATTAAGACTTTACCTAAAACAATGACTGACGGATATGAATCATTCTGGAATGTTGGTGTATCCGAACATAGTGAAAAATCAAATATAAATACATCATATCAAGAAAAGGTTCAAGCTATGAAAAAAGCAAAACAATATTAATAAGGAGATTCATAACATGACAAAAATAAAAATTGGTCAAGTTGGTTTAGGTAGATTAGGAAAAGTGCATGCAGAAAACATTGTTAATCATGTGAAAGGCGCAGAATTATTCGCTGTTGCAAGTGTTGTTGAGCAAGAATTAGCATACGCCAAAGATGAATTAGGTGTAAAAAATTGCTATACATCCTATTCAGAAATGATAGAAAACGATGAGCTAGATGCAGTTGTAATTGTTTCACCAAGTGGATTTCATGCAGTTCAAATTTCACAAGCATTAGATAAAGGTTTGCATGTCTTTTCAGAAAAACCTATTGGACTTGAGTTAGATAATATCAAACAAGTTGTTGAAAAAATAAATAGTCACTCAGACAAAGTGTTTCAGTTAGGTTTTATGCGTAGATTTGATGATTCTTACCAATTTGCTAAAGACGTTGTTCAGAATGGTGAACTAGGTAAAATTACAGCAATGAGATGTTATGGAATTGATCCTAGTGCAGGGTTAGATAGCTTTATTCAATTTGCGAAGAACAGTGCGAGTGGTGGCATATTTTTAGATATGTCGATTCATGATATTGATCTAGTACGCTGGTTCACAGGTTCAGAATTTAAAACTGTTTATTCACTAGGTAATAACATAGCAGCACCTGAATTAACAGAATGTGAAGAATTGGAAACAGGTGCATGTCTGGCAGAATTAGATGACGGTACAATCGCATACTTATTAGCAGGAAGAAATGCACAACATGGATACCATGTTGAAACAGAAATCATAGGAACTGAAGGCATGATAAGAATCGGAAATGCACCTGAGAAAAACTTAGTTACACTTTATGACAAAAACGGCGTCGTTAGACCGACTTCAGGTCATTTTCCTGAACGATTCAAACTAGCATTTATTAATGAAATTAATGCATTTATAGAATCTATCAATAACAATGTTCCTTCATCAATAACAGGTATTGATGGATTGAAAAGTACAGAGGTTGCAATTGCAATGCAAGAATCTTATGAAAAGAAAACAATCATTAAGTTGTGAGGTGAAGTAAATGACTAAAAATATTCGATACGCTTGTGCACCGATAGCTTGGACAAATGATGATATGCCAGAACTAGGGCGTGAAAATTCATTTGAGCAATGTATAAGTGAAATGGCACTCTCTGGGTATGAAGGTACAGAAATTGGTAACAAGTACCCGAAAGATCCTGAAGTTTTGAAATCATATTTGGAACCAAGAGGACTATCAGTCGCAAGTGCATGGTTAAGCTTATATTTAACTTCCGAACCATATGAAGTAACAGAAGAAGCATTTATAAAACATAGAGATTTTTTACATGCATTAGGCGCTAACGTTATTGTTGTGTCAGAACAAGGCAATAGTATTCAAGGAGATTTAACGAAAGCATTATTTAAAGAAAAACCTATATTCACCGAACAAGAATGGCAATTATTAATAGACGGATTAGAGAAGCTAGGACAATTAGCACATGAAAAAGATATGGAAATCGTATACCACCATCACATGGGTACAGGTGTACAAACGACAAAAGAAATAGATGAATTAATGGAAAGAACAAACAAAGATAATGTTTCTCTCTTATTTGATACAGGACACCTTGTCCTTTCTGGCGAAGATCCGATAGACATATTTGAAAGATATGAAGATAGGATAAAACATATTCATTTTAAAGATGTTCGACAAGATGTTAAAGAAGCTGTAGATAAAGAAAGTAGTTGCTTCTTGGATGGTGTAAAAAAAGGTATGTTCACAGTACCTGGAGATGGTGTAATAGATTTTAAACCTATCTTAGATTTAATTTATAAATCTGATTACAGTGGGTGGATTGTAGTTGAAGCTGAACAAGATCCAGCGATTGCAAATCCATTTATATATGCAAAAAAAGCAAAAGAATATATAGCACAATATCAATAAAATTTTAAACAAAATGGTATAGGAGTTAAGGGCTCCTAAAGGGAGAGAATTATCATGAGTATGTTTGCAGCAATTTCATTTGTTTTAGTTGTTATATGTGTCGGTGTATATGCTTACTTACGAAGTAGAAAGATTAATACTCAAGATTCAGATGGATTCTTTATGGGTGGTAGAAGTTTAACAGGTTTTACAATTGCTTCTACAATTATTATGACTAATTTATCTACAGAACAAATAGTTGGTCAAAATGGTCAAAGTTTCGTTGCAGGTATGGAAGTTATGGCATGGGAAGTAACATCATCAGTAGCCATTGTAATATTAGCACTTGTCTTTTTACCTAGATATTTTAGGTATGGTGTAGATACAATATCAGATTTTATTGAAATGAGATTTGATACTTTCACGAAACGACTCGTATCTTTATTATTCATATTTACTTATGTTGTTTCATTCTTACCAGTTGTCTTATATTCTGGTGCACTAGTGTTTAATAAAATTTTCAATGTAAGTGAAATGCTAAATATAAGCGATATGACTGCAGTTATTTTAATATCAACAGTAATAGGTATAGTAGGAATTATATACTTATTCATAGGTGGATTATCTTTAAGTGCACATAGTGATTCTATCTACGGTGTCGGTTTAATTATAGGTGGACTTGCTATACCAACTTTAGGTCTCATTATTTTTGGAGATGGAAACTTCTTACACGGGTTTGATAAAGTGGTTCAGAACACGCCGGAAAAACTCAATTCACTGGGTGCGATTGATTCTAAGATAGTACCATGGCCAACGTTGTTCTTTGGTATGTTCTTCAACAATTTATTCTTCTGGTGTACTAACCAAATGATTGTTCAAAAAGCACTTGCTGGTAAAAGTTTAAAAGAAGCACAAAAGGGTGCTATGTATGTAGGTACATTTAAAATTTTTGGTGCTTTATTCTTAGTATTTCCAGGTGTATTAGCATTCAATATGTTAGGAGACAAAGTTACAAATCCTGATAATGCTTATCCAATGCTAGTTAATGAAGTATTACCAGAATGGGCATATGGTCTATTTGGAGCAGTTATTTTTGGTGCTATTCTAAGTTCGTTTGTTGGATCTTTAAATAGTACAGCAACTTTGTTCTCTTTAGACTTTTATAAATCAATTATCAACAAAGAAGCTAGTAATAAACAAGTATCAAGAATTGGTAGATTGGTTACAGTATTAGTAGGTGTAATTGTTGTAATAATTGCACCAATGATTTCTCTGTTCCCACAAGGTTTATATGCAGTTGTACAAGAGTTTAATGGTATTTATAACATGCCACTTTTAGTACTTGTATTGGTAGGATTTTTTGTAAAACGTACATCACAGCTTGGCGCTAAAGTGATGTTTATTTTACACATTGTATTGTATGCGCTTTCAAAAGTTTTGATTACAGAAATACATTTCTTATATGTATTAAGTGTACTATTCTTTGTAGATTTACTTATAGTGATGTTATTCAATAAATGGAAACCATCTGATGAGTTTGATTTCAGTGTAAATTACGCAAAAGTAGATATCACACCATGGAAACATAGATATTTAGTAGGTGGTATTATCATATTTGTAGTTATTGGCACATACGTATTATTCTCACCACTCGGATTAGCATAGGAGGAAGAAAAATATGACACTAACATTCGGAGTAATTGGAGCAGGTAGAATTGGCCAATTACATATAAATTATTTAAGAACACATAAAGATGTAAATATTAAGTGGATTTCAGACTTATATTGCGACAAGATGGAAGATTGGATCAAAAAAGCAGGAATAGAAAATAAAACTAAGGATCATATGGATATTATTAATGATCCTGAGGTAGATGCAGTAGTAATATGTTCACCTACCGATACGCATGTAGATATCATTAAAGAAGCTAGTGCAAAAGGAAAGCACATCTTCTGCGAGAAACCGATTAGTTTGTCTATTGATGAAGCAAAAATTGCATTAGAAGCGGTAAAACAATCAAATGTGAAACTGCAAATGGGCTTTAATAGACGTTTTGATAAAAACTTCAAAGAGTTAAGAGATATTTTAAATAAAGGTGAACTTGGTAATATTCAAACATTAAGGATTACTTCAAGAGACCCAGAGCCACCACCAGTAGAATATATTAAACGCTCAGGTGGGCTTTTCATGGATATGATGATTCATGACTTTGATATGGCAAGATATTTAATGCAATCTGAAATAACAGAAGTGTATGCAACTGGTGGTGCACTTGTAAATCCTGAAATTGCTCAATATGATGATATCGATACAGCACTTGTAACACTTAAATTCGAAAATGGCTCAATGGCCATGATTGAAAACTGTAGAAGAAGTGTATATGGATATGATCAACGAGTTGAAGTATTGGGTGATAAAGGTGCAATTGATGTAGGTAATGAACAAACAACGACATTAAATTATCATAGAGCTGAAGGAATATCTAAAGACAATCCGCCATACTTCTTCTTAGAACGTTATAGTGACGCTTATAAAGTAGAAATGGATGGATTTATTGAAGCTATCTTAAATGACACTGAAGTAATTTGTTCAATAGAAGATGGCTATAAAGCTCAAGAAATTGCTGTGAAATGTAAAGAGTCGTTACTATCAAATGAACCTAAGTCGCTATTAAATAAACAATCAAAGACACTTTAAAAAAGGAAGGTGGAACGTTATAGAATGAATACATTTATACACAAAGCAAAGACAGAACATTATGCTATTCCACAAATTAATGTTAACGGATTAATATGGATTGAATGTATTTTAAAAGTTGCTGAGAAAACACGTTCCCCCATTATTTTAGGAACGACAGATAAAATTATAGACTTTTTAGGTGGGTATGATTTTATCTGTAAAACAATCAGAAATAAAATAGAGTCAATGAATATAACAGTACCAGTAATTATACATCTAGATCACGGTTTAACTGTTGAAGGGTGTAAGAAAGCAGTAGATGCTGGTTATGATTCTGTTATGTTTGATGGGTCTAAATTACCAATTGAAGAAAATATAGAACTTACCAAACAAGTAGTAGAATATGCACATAAAAATAACGTGATTGTAGAAGGTGAAGTTGGAGCAATTGGTGGAAACGAAGACGGTGTCATAGGAAATGTACAATATGCGAAGTTAGAAGATTGTATAAACTTAGCACAAAAAGCACATATAGATACATTGGCACCAGCACTCGGGTCAGTACATGGTAAATATAAAGGTGAACCTAATTTAGGATTTAAAGAAATGAAAGAAATTCAAGAAACAATTGATATACCTTTAGTATTACATGGTGCATCAGGTATATCAGACGAAGATTTAGTGAAAGCGATAAAATTAGGTCACGCAAAAATTAACTTTAATACAGAAATAAATATTGCGTGGAGTAATGAACTTAGAGAAGTATTAACTAATGATAAGAGTTTGTTTAATCCACAGCAAATCTTGAATCCAAGTAAAAAAGCAATCGAACGAACAGTTGAATCAATTATTTATAAATGCCAATCTAATGGCAAAGTATAATTAGACGATAAGTGGTGGATAATATGCCTTTAATGAAAATAGATATAATAAAAGGAAGAAAAAAGAGT
Source organism: Mammaliicoccus sp. O-M54 (assembly GCF_022386035.1). Taxonomy (NCBI): domain Bacteria; kingdom Bacillati; phylum Bacillota; class Bacilli; order Caryophanales; family Staphylococcaceae; genus Mammaliicoccus; species Mammaliicoccus sp. O-M54. The sequence goes on along the minus strand of NZ_JAJNJE010000005.1, from coordinate 82,426 downwards.
GAAATCAAACAAATATTAGATATAGCATATGAAACAATGTTAACTGCATTTGATGCGCCAATAGGTGATAGATATCAAATAGTTACGCAACATGAAGATTATGAGATGGAAATATTAGATACTGGATTAGGTGTAGAGCGAACAGAGGGTGTTATAATTTTCACGATTATTACAAGACCAAGAACCCAACAACAAAAAGTACAGTTCTATAGAGAAGTTGTAAATGAGTTGCATGACAAATTAAATATAAGAAAAGAAGACGTTATGTTTAGTATAGTCGAGAATACAGATGAAGATTGGAGTTTCTTCAAAGGAGAAGCACAATTTTTGAATGGAACTTTATAAAAAGTTAAACATAATGATGAAATTCTACTTTTTTAATAAATGCTGACACTGATTAATAAATTAGTGCCAGCATTTATTTTGTTTAAACTAATCTAACGCTCAAGAATCGTAAACAAGATCGTTAGAAATTCTAACGCTCAAGAAAGTAAAACAAGATCTTTAGCGGTCAATAAATTTTAAAAAATGCGAGGAAACGAGGCGCTAATGATCAAGAGTCGAAAACAAGATCGTTAGAAATTCTAACGCTCAAGAAAGTGAAACAAGATCGTTAGCGGTCAATAAATTTTAAAAAATGCGCAAAAACGGGGCGCTAACGCTCAAGACTCGCAAACAAGATCGTTAGAAATTCTAACGCTCAAGAAAGTGAAACAAGATCGTTAGCGGTCAATAAATTTTAAAAAATGCGTGAAAACGGGGCGCTAACGCTCAAGACTCGCAAACAAGATCGTTAGAAATTCTAACGTTCAAGAAAACGAAACAAGATCGTTAGCGGTCAATAAATTTTAAAAATACGCGAAAATGAGCCCCACAACCCCCACCTTAAATCCCAACCAAAACATTTTTACCTCATTCTACATATTGATTATATTTTTAATAATGAGTGCTGCGACGAATAAGATGATGATGCTTGATACTCTATTCAATATGATGATAAATTTACCTGATTTATCAAACATGCCGACTTGTTTACCTGCTATAGCGAGTCCGAAGAACCAGAACCAAGAGATAAAGATTGTTGCTACTGTAAATCCGACTTTTTCATACCCTGAATATAGTGATGCACTTGTACCGATAACACCGACTGTATCCATAATGGCGTGTGGATTGAGTAATGATACAGATAGTGCAAAGCTGATTTGTTTTTTAGCTGATATTGCTAAGTCTGAACCATTGCTTGATGATTTTTCGTTCCATAACGTCCAAGCCATATACAATAGAAAAATTAATCCAACGATATATATGATTAATTGCAGTGATGGATAATGATTTAAGATAAGTGATACGCCAAACACCGCAAGTAATATGAGTAATGTGTCACATAGACCAGCTGTAATAACAACAGGTAAAGCTTTATTTAAGCTTTTATGATTTGCGCCTTGATTAAAAACAAATATATTTTGAGCACCTAATGGTAAAATTAAACCGAGTGCTAATAAAAGACCGTGGATGACTGCTTGAAACATTTGATTGAACCTCCTTTTTGTATAGTATAAAAGAAATAAGCTACAATGAAATCATCCAGAATTAAATTTATGCCCAACCAGATTGGAGTTACATTTATGGAAAAACCTATCTACCAAAAAATTATAGATGATATGTTAAGAGATATTAATAATGGTCAATTAGAAGTTGGTATGAAAATACCTTCGCAAAGAGCTTTAACACAAAAGTATGGTGTAAATAGATCAACAATTGTACATGTGATTGATATTTTGAAAAGTTATGGCGTGCTTGAAAGTAAGGAAAGAAAAGGGATATATGTTTCGAAAAATAAATGGAATGAGTATGTGAGTAATAATTTGAATTGGCAAGATTATATAGGTAATAGTATTAACCAGAACAATCAATATTATATTAGAGAAATTAATCGATGCGAATTTATACCTGACATGGTGAGATTAGGGACGGGTGAACTTTCGCCAGAATTAATACCTAATGATGCATTTCATGAAATCATTTCTAAAGATTTAAGTCGTCAATTGACTTCAAATTACGAAGCACCTAAAGGGAATATTCAGTTGAGACAACAAGTTAAAGAACTAGTTAAAAAAAGAGGTATTGAGTGTAGTGTAGAAGAAATTTGTATCACTTCTGGTGCATTACAAGGTTTGAAGTTGATAGCTGATGGATTATTAATCCCCAAATCAAAAATTATCGTTGAAACACCATCTTATATCAATTCAATTAGAACGTGGCACAAAATCCATTCCAAAATGATTCCATTATCAATTGATTATATAAGAAATAATATTCAGGCGATTTTTAAAGAAGATGAAGATTACAGTAATAGTATATTTTATTGTAATCCTACATTGCACAATCCTACATCACACACATATACATTGAAAGAAAAGGAACAAATCCTTGAACAGTGTAAAGCAAAGGGTATACCTGTTGTGGAAGATGATATTTATAGTGAGCTATGGTTTGAAGGTCCGATTCCTAAATCTATGAAAGAGCTTGATACAAGTCATAATGTGCTGTACTTAGGAAGTCTATCTAAAACAGTTAGTCCCGGCCTCAGAATAGGGTGGTTAATTGGTAACGAACGGGTCATTAATCATTTAGCAGATTTAAAAATGCAAAATGACTATGGTGCAAGTTCGATTTCTCAATTTATAGCTACTAAATGGTTAGCACATTACCATGAGACACATATTGAAGACATTAAATGTAATTTAAAAAGACGCAAAGATATGATGGAAGATGCTTTAACAGAATCTTTCTCAGATATTGGTAGATGGTCTAAAGTAGAAGGGTCTTTCTATATATGGTTCAAATTTAATGAAAGTATTGATTTAAAAAGGTTATTCCAACTGGCCATAGAGGAAGGGTTACTCATTCATCCAGGGGAGATATATTCAGAAAAAGAAAAGCATAGTTTAAGATTTTCTTATTCATATATTGATGAACATGATATAAAAGAAAGTATTTATAAATTAAGAACGATCATCGATAAAGAAAACTTGTTAAATAAAAGAAAATCCTCGGACTCTTAATATGAGTGCGAGGATCTTTTTATTATTTATTCACAATGTAGTCTGGTGTACCACCTTGTAGTTTCTTAATCGTATTATTTGCGACGATTCTTGCCATTTCATCACGTGCTTCAAATGTAGCATTTCCGATGTGCGGTGTTATCACGACATTGTCCATTGTTTTAAGTGCATCTGTAATTTCTGGTTCAAATTCAAATACATCTAATGCAGCACCTTCGATTGTTTTAGATTGTAGAGCTTCAACTAAAGCTTGTTCATCAACGATAGGTCCGCGAGATGCGTTAATAATATATGCTGTATCTTTCATTTTTTCAAAAGTATCTTTATTGAATAAATGATGTAAATCATCAGAGTAGGCAGCATTAATTGTAATGAAATCTGCTTGTTCTAACATCTCATCAAGACTGACGTAAGTAGCCCCTAATGAAGCTTCTTGTTCTGGCTTTCTATGTGGTCCAGTATAAAGGATGTTCATGTCAAAACCTTTGGCACGTCTAGCAACAGCAGAACCTATTTCACCAAGTCCAACTATGCCGATAGTCTTACCGGAGACTTCCCTACCTCTAAAGAATAATGGTGCCCAACCGTTGAATCCAGTTGTTCTACAAAGTTGATCGCCTTCAGCAATTCTTCTAGATACGGCAAGTAAAATGCCAATCGTTAAATCTGCTGTAGCATTTGTTGAGGCTTTTGGTGTATTTGTAACATCTATTCCTTTTTCTCTCGCATATTTAACGTCAATGTTATTGAAACCAGCACCATAATTTGCGATGATTTTTAAGTTTGGTGCTTGATCAATAATTTCTTTATCGATATTTGTAGATAGTGGACTAATAATTGCATCTACGTCTGTTACTTTTTGAAGTAAAGTATCTTTCGTAATTAATTGATCCCCTTCAAAGACTTCTACTTCAAAATGTTCTTGTAGCATTTCTAATCCTTCTGTTGGAATTTCTCCAGTTATGAATACTTTATTCATGATGTAACCTCCTATAGAACTTTTCATCGTTTATATGATAATTATACCCTAATGAGCAAGTTTCCATTCACTGAATTTACGTACGATGACTTCAAAAGCAATGTGATACGGTAAGAAGCTGGAATAAGAAGTTTGATTAAATAATTCTATCGGTGAACTATTAACATATATATTGTAGCTCGCATTCTGAGCTAAATAGTTATCCTTTAATGTTGTAATAGAAATATAACTAATATTTCGTGTATGCATAATTTCGACGTTCTCTCTTAAGTGTGATGTTTCGCCTGATAATGAAATGATGAAAATTAAATCATCTTTATTCATTTGATTCATAGCGATTTTAAGTTCATTCTCGTCGTTAATAACCATTACTCTTTTATTGATAGAAAGAAAGTGTCGTTGAGCATCACGTGCAACGTTTAATTGTGCGACACCTGTACCATATATGTAGATATAAGGCGCTTGATTGATTTGTTCGCTTATATAATCAAAGTCGATCATTTTTAAATGTTTCATAGTTTGTTGTAAATCTTGCTCTAAACTTTCAATGATATCTGTCGATGGTTTAGATGTTTGTCTATTTAATTTAATGTAAGCTTTAAAATCACTATAACCATCAAAGCCAAGTTTGCGAGCGAGTCGGTGAATAGAAGAAATTGAAGTGTGTGATATATCGGCGATTTCTTGTATTTTTAATCGATGAATCAAGTGAATATTTTGATTAATCATTTGTATGATATGTATATCGTTGTCATTAAGTTGTTGATAATGTTCATTAATCAGTTTATCCAAAATCATTATAATCCTCCATTCGAAGTGAAAAAATTTTCATGTTATGAAAATATAATCTAAGTTTACTATGTGATTTCTATTTACGTCAAACCTATTGGCAAATGTAAGCGCTTCCTATATTGTTGAGATAAATTGATGAGGAAAAGGGGTTAAAATATGAATGCAATTAAACGATTTGGTAGTGCCATGATTGTTCCGGTATTACTATTTGCATTTTTTGGTATTGTTGTAGGATTTGCAACATTATTTAAAAATCCAAATATTATGGGTTCAATAGCTGAAGATGGCACAATGTGGTTTAAAATTTGGAGTTTAATTGAAGCGGGTGGTTGGACAATATTCAACCATATGGAGCTAGCGTTTGTGATTGGACTTCCAATCTCACTTGCTAAAAAAGCTCAAGGTAGAGCAACACTAGCAGCTTTAATGATTTATTTAGTATTTAACAATTTTATTAATGCAATTTTAACCCTTTGGCCAAAGACGTTCGGTGTAGATTTATCAAAGGGTGTTGAAAATTTAACGGGTGTAAAAGAAATAGCTGGTATTCCAACATTAGACACAAGTATTATTGGTGCAATTTTCATATCAGCAATTGTTATTTGGATACATAATCGTTTCTATGATAAGAAATTACCTGAAATGGTTGGTATTTTCCAAGGTCTACCATACGTTGTTATCATTGGATTCTTTGTTATGATCCCAATCGCTTTTATCGTATGTGCGGTATGGCCAACAGTACAAGCAGGTATCGGTTCATTACAAGGTGTTATGTTGAAATCAGGATTTGTAGGGGTTTGGCTATTCCACTTCTTAGAAAGAATATTGATTCCTACAGGGTTACATCATTTCATATACACACCATTTGAATATGGACCTGCAGCGGTCAACGGTGGATTGAAACCTTATTGGATTCAACACTTAACAGAATTCTCAAATTCTGCTAAATCTCTTAAAGAACTTTATCCATATGGATTCTTGTTACAAGGTAACATTAAAATATTTGGTTGTTTAGGTATTGCGTTAGCGATGTACGCTTCAACACCGAAAGAGAACAAGAAAAAAGTCTTAGCATTAGTATTACCAGCTGGATTAACAGCAATTTTCGCAGGTATTACAGAACCATTAGAGTTTACGTTCTTATTTATAGCACCATACTTATTCTTAATTCATGCATTATTAGGTGCGACAATGGTTACAATTATGTACCTATTTGGTGTAGTGGGTATTCAAGGTGGTGGTGCGATAGAAATCGCGGCTATAAACTGGATTCCATTATTCTCTAATCACGGTATGACTTACGTTGCACAATTTATCATTGGTATCATCTTTGTTGTCATTTACTTCTTTGTATTTAAGTTTATTATTGAGAAATTTAATGTACCATTACCTGGACGTGTGCCTGATGATGGAGAAGCTAAGCTTTATACGAAAGAAGATTATAAATCTAAGAAAGCAAGTGCTGATACACAAATGGATGACAATGCATCAGAATATGATACGAAAGCTATTTATTTCTTAGAAGGATTAGGTGGCAAAGACAATATTAAAGACGTTACAAATTGTGCGACACGATTAAGGGTAACGGTTAAAGATCCAAGTTTAGTAAAAGATAATGACTATTTCACACATAATCAAATGGCACATGGTGTAGCGAAAAGTGGTACAAATGTTCAAGTAATTGTGGGACTTAGTGTACCTCAAGTAAGAGATTCATTTGAAACGATGATATAAATATATGGAGGTCATAAATAATGAAGAAATTTAACATCACAATAGCAGGTGGCGGAAGTACATTTACGCCAGGTATTATATTAATGTTACTGGACCATTTAGAAGATTTTCCGATTGATACGATTAAACTATACGACAATGATGGTGATAGACAACAAACCATTGCGGATGCTTGTAAAATACTTCTTAGTGAAAGAGCGCCTGGTGTTAAGTTACTGGCGAGTACGGATCCTAAAACAGCTTTTGAAAATGTAGATTTCGTTATGGCACACATACGTGTTGGTAAATATGCGATGAGAGAACAAGATGAGAAGATTCCATTGAAACACGGTGTAGTTGGACAAGAAACGTGCGGACCTGGTGGGATATCTTATGGTATGCGTTCTATTACAGGCGTACTAGAAATTGTAGATTATATGGAACAATATTCACCAGATGCTTGGATGTTAAATTATTCAAACCCAGCAGCAATTGTAGCTGAAGCAACTCGAAAATTAAGACCTCACTCTAAAATTTTAAATATTTGTGATATGCCAATCGGTATTGAAGAACTGATGGCAACAAATATTGGGCTGAAATCTAGAAAAGAAATGGTCGTTAAATATTATGGTTTAAATCACTTCGGTTGGTGGACAGATATAAGAGATAAGTCAGGTAATGATTTAATGCCAAGTATCATTAAACACGTTGAACAATTTGGGTATTCGACTGATACGGGCAGCGATATTGAACAAGAAGCAAGTTGGAATGACACGTTCAAGAAAGCACGTGATGTACAAGCGCTTGATAAAGATACGTTACCTAACACATATTTAAAATATTACTTCTTCCCTGATTATGTTGTGGAACATTCAAACAAAGACTATACAAGAGCAAATGAAGTAATGGCAGGACGAGAAAAATTTGTGTTCGGCGAATGTCAAAAAATTATTGCTCAAGGCACAGCTAAAGGAACGGAATTAACAATAGATGAACATGCATCTTATATCGTAGACTTAGCAAGAGCGATTGCGTTTAATACGAAAGAAAGAATGTTAATGATTGTTGAGAATAAAGGTGCCATTTCAAACTTTGAACCAACAGCGATGGTTGAAATTCCATGTTTAGTTGGTAGCGAAGGTCCAGAACCATTATCAGTTGGTGAAATCCCAAGATTCCAAAAAAGTTTAATGGAACAACAAGTAGGTGTTGAGAAATTAACAGTTGAAGCTTATGAAGAACAATCTTATCAAAAACTATGGCAAGCACTAACGTTATCTCGCACAGTTCCGAGTGCATCAGTAGCTAAAGATATACTAGATGACCTTATTGAAGCAAATAAAGAATACTGGCCAGAATTGAAATAGTATTGAGAAATATATTTGTATTTATAAGCGTGCAAGGCTTACGAGTCTTGCGCGTTTTTCTTTGTCTTACAAACGTTTAAGAACAATCAATCGTATATCGACTTTCTTTAATCGCAAACTTTTAAATGATATAATTAGATGAAGTGATATATATTTTTTATTTAAAAATATAAGGGAGCATATCTATGTATATAGAAAGAAAACCAACAATCAATTTAGCAGAATTAAAGAAGGAATTTACGAATAATATAGGTGAAATTGAATATGCGCAGTCTTCTGAACAAGCGCTAGAAGAGTTGTTTAATTTTGTAGAACTACAACATCAATATGCTGCAGCTTTAGAAGAAATCGGGACAAAGTTGAAAATATTGGACGATGAATTCCAAGTTGCTTATAAACATAATCCAATTCACCATATGGAAAAGCGTGTTAAAGAATTTCCAAGTCTTATTAAGAAATTAAGACGCAAAGGATTTCCTTTAAATGCGAATTCAGCAAAAGAGAATATTCAAGATATCGCGGGAATAAGAGTGATTTGTAATTATCTAGAAGATGTCTATACAATTGAAAAATTATTACTTAGACAAACAGACGTAAAATTATTAAAAAGAAAAGACTATATAGAAAATCCTAAAATGAATGGATATAAAAGTTTACATTTAGTTGTATCTATTCCTGTATTTTTAGCAGAAAGTGTTCAAATGATACCTGTTGAAATTCAAATTCGTACAATTGGAATGGATATGTGGGCAAGCTTGGAACATAAATTAAGATATAAGAATTCTCATGTATCTACTGAACAATATGAAGAAAAGTTAAAAGAATGTTCAATAGAAATAACAAATGTAGAACGCAAAATGCAAGAAATGAATGATGAAATTTATCATGATACGAATAAAAGTATGATAAAAATAGACAAAAATTAATACATTAGTCACAAAGAAGAGCAGGAATTTCTTATATTTAAGGATATCTGCTCTTTTTTAATCATTTAGTATATAATAAATTAAAATCATTCAGGAAATAATATTGAGGAGTGAAAAAATGGAGAAAAATCCTAAAGTTGAAGCTTTTATGCAACGTGAAAAAAAGTGGAAAGATGAATTTGAACTATTAAGAGAAATTATACGTGAATGTGATTTAGAAGAAGATTATAAGTGGATGCATCCATGTTATACATTGAAAGGTAAGAATGTTGTATTGATACATGGATTTAAAGAATATTGCGCACTTTTATTTCATAAAGGTTCATTACTTAAAGATACTGAAAAAATATTGATTCAACAAACGAAAAATGTTCAAGCCGCTAGACAATTGAGATTTACCAATGTAGATCAGATTAAAGAACAACGAGATATTATTAAATCTTATGTTGAAGAAGCAATCGAGCTTGAAAAATCAGGTGCTAAAGTAGAATTAAAGAAAACAGAAGAATATGAAATGCCAGTTGAACTACAAGAACAACTTGATCAAAATAGTAACTTAAAAGAAGCTTTCTATAATTTGACACCAGGAAGACAGCGACAATATATTTATTATATTAGCCAAGCAAAGCGTCCAGCAACACGCGTTAGTCGAGTAGAAAAATATATCGATCATATATTGGACGGCAAAGGGCTAAATGATGAGTGAAGGTAATGATTTGTTTAAAATCCTGAAAAATCAATTAAATTAAAACTTTGTTTGATACATTTTTTAAATAGAATGATATAGTAAAAGTGTTAATTAATTTTAAGGGGGATTTTTTTGTGGCAGATTCAGTAAAATTATTAAAAACACTTACAGATATTAATGGTATTTCGGGATTTGAGTATAATGTTAAATCTAAAATGAAAGAATACTTAGAACCTGTAAGTGATGAAATTATTGAAGATAATCTAGGTGGTATTTTCGGGAAAAAGAACGCTAAAAATGGTTCTAAAACAATTTTAATAGCGGGTCACTTAGATGAAATTGGATTTATGGTTACACGTATCGATGAAGATGGTTACATTAAATTCACAACAATTGGTGGATGGTGGAACCAAGTGATGCTTTCACAAAAAGTAACGATTACTACAGATGAAGGTAAAGAAATTAGAGGTATTATTGGTTCTAAACCTCCACATGTGTTAAGTCCAGAAGAACGTAAAAAACCTGTCGACGTTAAAGACATGTTTATTGATATAGGTGTTGATAATAAAGAAGCGGTTGAAGGCTTAGGTATTGAAATCGGCAATATGGTGACGCCTTATTCTGAGTTTGAAACTTTAGGTGATGGAAACTACTTAACAGCAAAAGCATTCGACAACAGATTCGGTTGTGCGTTAAGTGTTGATGTATTAAATGAACTTAAAGATGATGAGCTTGGTATAAACTTAGTTTCAGGTGCAACTGTACAAGAAGAAGTTGGTTTACGTGGTGCGAAAGTTGCTGCAAACAAAATTAAGCCAGATTTATCTATCGCAGTGGACGTAGGTATTGCTTATGATACACCAGGAATGAAAGGGCAAGATCACGAAACGAAATTAGGTAACGGACCACTTGTATTGTTAATGGACGGTACGAATATCGGTCACGTTGGATTTAGAAAATTTATCAAAAACGTAGCAAAAGAAAAAGGCATTGATGTGCAATGGGATAACATAACAGGTGGCGGAACAGATGCAGGTAGTATTCACGTAGCAAACGAAGGTACACCAACAATCTCAATCGGCGTTCCATTACGTTATATGCATTCAAACGTATCAATCCTTCATAAAGAAGACTACTTAAACGCAGTAAAATTAGTAGCTGAAATCGTAAAAGCATTAAACGATGAAACAGTTAAAAATATTATGTGGTAAGGAATCGTAAAGAATAAAAAAAGATATATCTTAAACATGAGACAAATCAAATTGAATAACAATTTGGTTTCTCTTTTGTTTACGGAGAGAATGAGGTATGAAGATGCCTGACATTTATCAATTGGATTATGACCATCAAAATAATATTTCTTTCAAAAAAGTAGAAATAAATTTTTAGTAAAAGTCATTGTTACCAACTGTTATGACCAAGTTATAATTTGTTATTATAATAAAATAAATTTTAGTAGTATAGTAATCGTTTTATTGGGTTTATTTTTTGTTTGTAAAGCTTGTAAATATGCTATATCATGATTAATAGAGATGGAAGTACTTGATTCATTCAAGTGCTTCTTTTTTTTATATTTATTGAATAAAAAGGAAGTGTAAATCATCGAAAAAGAAAAGAAAAAGTTACTTCGAAAAATGGTTAAACCATTTGAAAATAACAATTTAAAGAAGAGTACAATTCAAATTATAAACACAATCATCCCATTAATTGCGCTTATTGTTGTTGGCTTGGTAAGTTATCAATTACATTGGTCATTATCGATCCTATGTGGTGTATTGGCATCTGGTTTTATTATTAGAACATTTATCATTTTTCACGATTGTTGCCACGGATCATTTTTGAGTAAGAAAAAGAACAATGATTTGTTAGGAAATATAACTGGGCTATTAACATTCTTCCCATATGAAAAGTGGAGAAGAGAGCATATTATACATCATACGAGTAGCGGGAATTTAGAAAAACGTGGTATTGGTGATATTTGGGTCATGACAATTGAAGAATATCATGAAGCTTCAAAATTCACTCAATTTAAATATAGAATGTATAGACATCCGTTTGTGATGTTTATTTTAGGACCAATATTCCTTATGTTTATTTCAAATAGAATGAATGCTAAAGATGCGAAAGCTAAAGAAAAACGTAACACTTGGTTGCATAATATAATCTTGCTAGTTCTTTATGTAGGTATTTTCTTTATTGTAGGTGCCGTTCCATTTGTACTTGTATTTCTACCAATGTTGTTTATTGCAGGTATGTTAGGTATTTGGTTATTTTATATTCAACATACATTTGAAGATTCATATTTCGAAGAATCATCAGAGTGGGATTATGTAAAAGCCGCTATAGAAGGCAGTTCATATTATAAATTACCAAAAGTATTCCAATGGATGACAGGGAACATTGGCTACCATCACGTTCATCATTTAAGTCCAAGAATTCCAAACTATCAATTAGAACAAGCACACGAAAAGACACCACCATTACATCACGCAACAACCATAACAATTAAAGAGAGTTTAGAATCACTGAAATATAAATTATATGACGAGAAAAATAAATGCTTCATTACTTTTAAAGAATATACATTAAGATTTAAGAGAACACACGCGTAAAAGTAATGATTTGAAACGGGACATTGAGCATGTCCCGTTTTTTTATGAGCAAGTTTGGTAAGAAGTGCAAATACTGAGGTCGTTATTAGCAAGTTTGGCTGAAGGTGCAAATACTGAGGTCGTTATTAGCAGTTTTGGTGAGAAGTGCAAATACTAGTGCTGTTATTAGCAGTTTTGGTGAGAAGTGCAAATACTAGTGCTGTTTTTAGCAAGTTTGGTAAGAAGTGCAAATAAGGATACCAGTAATTACAATTCTTAGTAGTTTTGTAATTAAGGATGCCCATAGTAACACTTCAGCCGAGTTTTGTAACTAACACCTCCGTTATGAACAAGTTTGGGCGAAAGTGTTCATAAGAACCCGCAACAACCCTCATCACACTCATCCTCCATATCTTTCTCCTATAAATTCATCTTGTATATTAATACTATGAGGAGGATAATAATGTTTAAATATAGAAAATGAGGTGCATAAATTGTCAGCAAATAAAGCATATAAACAATTACTACTAGGAATGTTATCACTATTTATTGTCATGGCAATTGGGCGATTTTCGTACACGCCTATTTTACCTTTTATGCAAAAGGCGACTCATTTAACAAACGAAAATGCTGGTTTACTGGCTACGGTCAATTACTTAGGATATTTAATTGGTGCGATGATTCCGACCTTTTTAATTATTAAAAGTAAAGTCGTAGATTTAAAAATTTATTTATTAATCAATATTATCTCTGTTCTATTGATGGGTGTTACACAAGGTTTTCTTGTATGGAATATTTTGAGATTCATTGCTGGTATAACAAGTGGTACTGTATTTGTGTTAGCTTCAAATGTTGTGCTCGAGTCTTTAAATAAAGGCGGGAAATCTCATTTATCTGGATTTTTATATAGTGGTGTAGGGATTGGTATCTTTACAAGTAGTATATTTATTCAAATTTATACGGATTATAATACTTGGGCATCAACATGGATTATCTTAGGTATCGCTTCATTGGTACTAGGTTTTATTGTTATATTCTTTATGAAAGAAATTAAAGAACCTGTTAACTTAAAACAAAAGACAATACATATAAATGATCAAAATAGCACATTATATACAAAATGGTTTATGGTATGTTTCTCAATTGCTTATTTGTTAGAAGGTGCAGGATATATTGTCACAGGTACGTTCTTAGTTGCGATTGTTGAATCAATTCCTGATTTAAAAGAATATGCAGCCCTTAGTTGGATGTTTGTGGGTATGGCAGCAATACCGTCATGTGTATTATGGTCTATTTTAGGCAATAAAATTGGATTTATTAAAGCGATATATTTAGCATTCATTCTTCAAATTATTGGCGTGATTTTACCAGTGTTTTCGCATAATATTATAAGTTTAGTCATAAGTTCATGTCTGTTTGGTGGGACATTCTTAGGCTTAACGACTTTATTTATGTCGCGTGGCCAGCTTATGAGTGCTGTCTCAGGAAGAAATTTAGTCGCTTTACTAACATTTATCTATAGTCTCGGACAAGTTGTGGCACCTTATTTTGCAGGTATTCTTATCGGAAGTTCTAATAACTATAATGGTGCGTTGATATTTGCCTCTTCATTATTAATACTCGCTCTTGTCGCAATATTTATGAGCATAAGACCGTATCGACCTAAAAGTTAGAGTAGTGGAAATATACAATTTTATAAAGCGTTTACATTTTAAGGAGAATGATTTATAATTAAAACTGGTTATAACCAGTTGGAATAGGAATGATTGAGATGTTAAAAAATACACATTTATATTATCAAGTTTACACAAAGATTAAAGATAAGATTATTTCTGGTGAATACAAAGAAGGCGACAAGTTACCGTCAGAACGAAAGCTTTGCGATGAATATGATGTTAGCAGAATTACAATTAGAGAAGCGCTAGATAACTTAGAAGCGGAAAGCTTAATTCAAAGAGAACATGGTAAAGGGTCTTTTGTATTAGGTAATCAATATAATCAGAAGATGAATAATCTTTATAGTTTCAAAGATGAAGTTGAAAAAAGCGGCGACAAAGCAAGTACAAAGGTGTTAAGTATTCAAAGAATACAGCCAAGTATCTATATCCAAGAAAAAATGCAGCTCAAATCATTTCAAGAAGTGTATGAACTTAAAAGGTTAAGATTAGCCAATGATAAACCGTTAGTGTTTGAGACTAGTTACTTACCTTTAAAGAATTGCGAAGGGTTAGATCGATTTGATTTTAATGAAGTTTCATTATATGAAACATTAAATACGCATTACCATATTCAAATCAATCATGCTTATGAAACATTAACAGCAAAAAATATAACTAAAGAACAAGCGCAACATTTAGAAAAGCATGTTAATGATCCATGTATGTTTATAGAAAGATATAGTTTTGTAAATGATGAGATTATTGAGTACACAGAGAGTGTTACAAGCGGTAAAGACTATAAGTACACAGTAGACTTAATATAGTCTTTATATATATAAACTGGTTATGACAACATTACCAATATTGGAGGGGAAAGTATTGTTAAACACAACGGACACATATTCAGAGATAAAACAACAACCTGAAATGTGGCAATTAACAGAAGAGATTATTAAAGATATTAAATCAGATTTTGACAAATTCATTAAAGATATAGAGGAAAACGTAACTGGGAAGTTAAAGGTACTATTTACGGGAGCAGGGTCATCAGCATATGTCGGAGATATTTTAAGAACAGCAATTGATACGAAACATATGCCTAAGTGGGATTTTGAATCTGTGCCAACGACACACTTTGTGACGAGTCCTGAAGCGTATATAGATTCAGAAACGACGTATTTAATTGTATCATTTGCTAGATCTGGTAATAGTCCTGAAACGAAAGCAACGATTGATTTAGTCGAACAATTATCAGATAACGTACATCATTTATTTATCACAAATAATAAAAGTGGTTATTTAGCAACTGAAGAAAGTTTAAAACATGTTTTTAAAGTGATTCTACCTAAACAAACAAATGATAAATCATTAGCAATGACATCAAGCTTTTCTTCAATGCTTGTCGCAGGTTATTTATTATTTAATGGATCGATTACGAATGGCTTTTATGATACTGCAGATTCGCTATTTGAATATTTGGAAGAACTAGCAGATCAAACATTACAAAAATCATTTGAAAAAGTATTCTACGTAGGAACTGGTTTGTTAGGTGAACTTACTAAAGAAGTTAGCTTGAAATTAAACGAACTAACAGGCGGTCATGTTGAGATTGCTAGAGAAACGACATTAGGATTTAGACATGGTCCAAAAGCAGGACTAAAGAAAGGGTCTATTTTTATATTGCTTAGAAGTAATGAAACGTATAAACGTGACTATGAAAGTGACTTATTAAATGAAGTGAACAAAGTTAAAGATAAGTATCAGTTGCTTATCTTAGATGGTCAATCTTCAGATGAAAGTACACAAATACCGAATATCGAGGATTATAACGACTTTGAAATAGGGCTGATTTATTTAATGTTTGGTCAATTATTAGCAAGTAAAAAATCTGTCGAACTTGGCTTGAATCCTGATAATCCGAGTCCAGATGGCTTTATCAATCGTGTTGTTAAAGGGGTAACAATATATTCATATAGCTAAAGGGTGAGAAGAATGATTTTGACCAATACATTAAATCCATCTATCGATATCAGCTATCAAGTTGAAAGTCTTGAAATTGGGGCGGTGCATAGACCAACGCAAATGATTAAAAATGCTGGCGGTAAAGGGATAAATGTGACTAAAGTTCTAGATGATTTAGGTGCAGACGTGACAGCTACAGGTTATTTAGGTGGAACGAATGGACAATGGATTCAAACACAACTCGAACAAAGAAATATTCAACTTCAATTCATAGATATAGAAGGTAATACAAGACAGTGTATCGCCATTAACGATGGTGAACATCAAACGGAAATTCTTGAAGGTGGACCTGAAGTATCTAAAGCATCTCAAGCGTTGTATCTTAAACAATTGGCGGATATTGCCCATCAATACAAAGTTGTAACTATCAGCGGAAGCACACCAAAGTTAATGAATCAGTCAAAGACTGCATATATGATTAAAATTTTAAATACATTAACGAATAGTTACAACATAGTCGATATAGATGGTCAATCGTTAAAAGCAATTTTAGGACAGAGTGCTCATATTCATGCGATAAAACCTAATCAATCAGAATTTGAAGACTTAGTTAATCAAAAGGGGTTAAGTCACCAAGATATTTTCAAGATTCTAAAAACAAATCAGTTGTTTAAAGATGTGGATGTATTTGTAACGCTTGGTTCTGAAGGTGCGATTATTAAATTGAAAGAGACAATTTACAAAGCATCTTTACCAAATATAAATGCGGTTAATCCTGTAGGTTCAGGAGATGCTACTGTGGCAGGTATCGCTTATAGTGTGGAGCATGATTTAGATCCTGTAACGACAATTCAAACAGCATTAGCGTGTGGTACTTCAAATGCGATGCAAGCTGCAACGGGAAAAATCATTCAACAAGATGTGGATGATTTAATCAAAAAAGTGGGAGTGGAGAAATTAGGATGACAAATAAAGATATTAATAAACTCGTCGATGACAAAGGGATATTCGCTGCAATTGCTGTTGACCAAAGAGGGGCACTCAAAAGATTACTAGGTGAACAAGGAACGGATGACAACGTAGCATTATTTAAAAAGCTTGTATCTGAAACACTTTCACCAAGTGGTTCTAGTATTCTATTAGACCCTGAATATGGTAAAGATGGCATACAAGCTAAGGCTAAAGATGCTGGATTAATTTTAGCTTATGAACAAACTGGATACGATAAATCAGTAGTCGGTAGATTACCAAGATTAGTTGAAGGTTTATCTGTTAAACAATTAAAAGAGATGGGTGCTGACGGTATTAAATTACTCATCTATTATGACGTCGATGAACCGGATGATATTAATGATGTAAAGAAAGAATTAGTGCAACAAGTTGGACAAGAAACGGTCGAAGAGAATATTCCATTCCTATTAGAAATCTTAACTTATGATGATCAAATAGGTGATGAAAAAGGTCAATCGTATGCTAAAGTTAGACCACATAAAGTGATAGAGGCGATGAAAGCTTTTAGTGATGAAAAGTATAACGTCGATGTCCTTAAAGTTGAAACACCCGTTAATATGAACTATGTCGAAGGTTTTGCAGAAGACTATGCCTTTAGTAAAGATGAAGCGGCATCATATTTTAAAGAACAAGACAATGCAACTTCAATACCTTACATATATTTAAGTGGGGGTTTAACTTCACAACAATTTAAAGATACACTTGTCTTTGCACATGAAAGTGGTGCGCATTTCAATGGTGTATTGTGCGGACGTGCTACATGGCAAGGTGGAACTGTTGTGCTTAAAGAACAAGGTCAAGAAGCTGCTAAAGAATGGTTGAACAGTGAAGGCATTCATAATTTAAAAACGCTCAATGACATCATACAGAAAACAGCAACTCCAATAAGATAAACAAAAAACAGGTGGTGTAAAGATGCATAAATTTGAAATTAACACTGATTTCTTATTAGACGATAAACCTATTCAAATATTGTCTGGTGCCATTCATTATTTTAGAGTTCCTAAAGATGACTGGTATCATTCGTTATACAATTTGAAAGCACTCGGTTTTAACACAGTTGAAACCTATACTCCGTGGAATTATCACGAACCTCGGGAAGAACACTTTGAATTTAGTGGCGAAAAAGATATCCAATACTTTATTCAATTGGCTGAAGAATTAGGTCTTTACGTAATTATAAGACCATCTCCATTTATATGTGCAGAATGGGAGTTTGGTGGTTTACCTTCATGGTTGCTCAATTACAAAGACATGAGAATTCGTTCATCAGACCAACGATTTATCGATAAAGTAGACCGATATTATACACAATTATTTAAAATATTAAAGCCGTTACAAATTGATCATAATGGACCGATTATCATGATGCAGATTGAAAATGAATATGGCTCATTCGGTGAGGATAAATCATATTTAAATATGATTAAAGATTTAATGATTAAACATGGTACAACAGTGCCGCTATTTACTTCTGATGGTGGATGGGCACAAACGTTGAGAGCGGGCAGTATGGCTGAAGATAATATTTTACCAACTGCTAACTTTGGATCTAAGACGGATTTAAACTTTCAAAATTTAAAATCATTCCATGAAGAATTTCAGAAAAAATGGCCACTCATGTGTATGGAATTTTGGGATGGTTGGTTTAATAGATGGGGCGATGACATTATTAAACGAGAAAGTGATGATTTAGTTGCCGAAGTAAGAACTTGCGTTCAACAAGGACATATCAATTTATACATGTTTCATGGTGGTACGAATTATGGATTTTGGAACGGTTGTTCAGCTAGAGGTACGGTAGACTTACCTCAAATTACTTCTTATGACTATGATGCACCACTTAATGAAATGGGCAATCCGACTCAAAAGTATTATGATTTGCAGAAAATGCTTAAAGAAGAAATACCACATATCGAGCAATCAGAACCTTTAATAAAAGATTTTATTGAATTGGATCACATTCAATTACAAGATAAAGTCAGTTTGTTTAATGTTCTAGATGAAATATCGTACAAGACGACTTCTAAATATCCAGAAACGATGGAAGAAGCGGGTGATGGTCTTGGTTATATGCTTTATCGTACGAAAATACACAAAGATTCACCAGTTGAAAAATTTAGAATTGTTGATGCACGAGATAGAGTAAAGATGTATATCGATGGTAAACATGTTTATACGGCTTATCAACAAGAAATCGGCGATGCTTTTGAAGTTGAGTTACACTCAGAAGAACCTCAGATCGATATACTCGTTGAAAATATGGGGCGTGTCAATTATGGATATAAATTGCTCGCGAGTACACAAAGAAAAGGTTTAGGACAAGGTTTAATGCAAGATTTGCACTTTGTTCAAGACTATGAACAATTCCATATTCAATTAGAGCAACTAAACAAGGAGCATTTTGAAAAGGAATGGATTGAAGGGACACCTGCATTTTACAGGTATGTGTTTACGTTAAATGAAGCAAACAATACGCATATTGATGTAACCGCTTTCTCGAAAGGTGTAGTATTAGTGAATGGCGTGAACATAGGTAGATATTGGAATGTTGGACCAACAGCATCCTTATATATATCAAAAGCACTGCTTCATGAAGGGGAAAACGAAATAATTATTTTTGATACTGAGGGGACATATAACCAAGAAATTAATTTGGTGAAAGAACCTAAATTTATTCAAAAAAAGGGAGAGATTTAAATGACAATTATAGCGAATAGAATTGATGGTAGGCTGATTCACGGGCAAGTAGCAAATTTGTGGACGACAAAGCTAGATATTACAAGACTTATGGTTATTGATGATGTTGTCGCAGAAAGTACAGTAGATAAAAGTGGTCTTAAATTAGCAACGCCAGCTGGTGTTAAATTAAGTGTATTACCTGTTAAAAAGGCAGCTGATAACATACTAAACGGTAAATATGACTCTCAAAGATTAATGGTGATTGCCAAAGGACCTGAACAATTTTTAGAACTTGTAAACTACGGTGTGAAAATTGATGAGTTAAATGTTGGTAATATGTCTCAAACGAATGAAACAAGATCAATTAAACGTTCGATTAATGTTACAGACAAAGATATAGAAACATTTAAAGAACTTAACAACAAAGGTATTCGAATTATTTCGCAAATGGTTCCAAATGATAATAGTGAAGATTTCATGTCATTGATTAAATAATATTTAAACAAAAAGGGGTTTTTAATTATGGAAATATTATGGTGGCAAGTTCTGCTTTTAACATTATATGCGGGTTATCAAATATGGGATGAGCTTCATCTTTATTCTTCAATAAGTCAACCCGTATTCGCAGGTTTAATTGCAGGGTTAATAATGGGAGATGTAACAACTGGTTTAATTATCGGTGGTAGTATGCAGTTAACAATTTTAGGGGTTGGTACATTCGGAGGTGCATCTAGAATTGATGCGAACTCAGGTACAATTTTAGCGGTAGCTTTCTCAGTTGCATTAGGTATGCAACCGACGCAAGCAATTGCTACATTAGCCGTACCTGTTGCGAGTTTGATGATTCAAACAGATATTCTAGCTCGATTTACAAATACATTCTTTGCACATCGTATAGACGCTAAAATCGAACAAATGGATTATAAAGGAATTGAACGTTATTATATTGCAGGTATTATTCCATGGGCATTATCAAGAATGATTCCAGTATTCTTAGCATTAGCATTTGGGGGTTCTGTCGTTAAAACAGTTGTGAATTACTTGAACGCTGACTTAAAGTGGCTTGGAGATGGATTAACAACTGCAGGAGCTGTATTACCAGCAGTCGGTTTTGCAATCTTATTGAGATACTTACCTATTAAGAAACATTATATGTATTTCATTTTAGGATTTGTATTAACAGCGTTATTAGCTACAGTATTTGATGGTATGAGTGGTTTAGGTACAGCTGTATCAGGACTTGATAAGAAATTTGATGCGGTATTCAATCCTCTACCTATGTTAGCCATTGCGTTAATCGGATTTTCATTTGCTGCAATGGAATACAAACGTACTTCTTTAGCAAAACCAGTACAACCTGGAGAAATGAATACTTCTAATTCTCAAAATGATGATGAAGGGGAGATTGAAGATGACGAACTATAATCAAAATGTTGATCCTAAAGAACAAAATGTCACAACAGAAGGTCAGTATAAATTAACTAAAAAAGATTTTAGACAAATTAATAGAAGAAGTTTATTAGGCTTCCAAGCAGGATGGAACTATGAACGTATGCAAGGATCTGGTTATTTATATATTATGCTTCCACAATTACGCAAAATTTATGGTGACGATACACCAGAACTAAAAGAAATGATGCATACACATGCTCAATTCTTCAATACGAGTAACTTTTTCAACACAATTGTAACGGGTATTGATATCGCGATGGAAGAACAAGAACAAATTAAATCTAAAGAATCTGTAAGTGGTATGAAAGTAGGTTTAATGGGACCATTCGCCGCAGTAGGTGACTCTATATTCGGTTCATTAATTCCAACTATATTTGGGGCGTTAGCTGCCAATATGGCGATTAACGGAAATCCGTTTGGTGCTTTTATATGGTTAGCAGCACAAATTGCCGTTATGGTCTTCAGATGGAAACAATTAGAATTTGCATATAAAGAGGGTATATCTTTAGTAACAACGATGCAACATAAGCTTGAATCATTAACAAATGCTGCTACATTGCTTGGGGTATTTATGGTCGGAGCACTCGTCGCCACGATGGTTAAAGTTCAATTTGCTTGGGAACCAAAAATTGGTGATTTAACGGTTAATATTCAAAATAATGTCGATATGATCTTACCAAAATTATTACCATTAGCAATTGTACTAGGTATTTATTGGTTATTAGGCAAAAAACATATGAATTCAACACGTGCAATCTTTATCGTTATCATTGTAACGGTTATATTATCTGCACTAGGCGTATTAGCAAAAATTTAATCAATAGGAGTTTTCACGATGGGAAAATTAATTTTAGCAAGTCATGGTTCAATGTGTGAAGGTTTAAAAGAAAGTGTCGAAATGATATTAGGACCACAAGATAATATTGAAACTGTTGCGCTTTTGCCGGACGAGGGACAAGAAGACTTTGAAAAGAAATTTCTAGCAGCAATCAATGATGAACAAGTAACTGTATTTACTGATTTACTAGGCGGTACACCAGCCAATGTCATTTCTAAAACTTTAATGACTGGAAAGCAGTTTGATTTATATGCCGGGATGAATTTGCCTATGGTTATAGCATATTTAAATGGAGAAATGTTGAATCAAGAAGCGGACATCATTAATGAAACACAAAAAAGTATTGTAAAAGTAAATGATTTACTACAAGACTTAGACGAAGATGATGAATAACGATTAAAATTAGTCAATAAATGCTGTTACCCTTTATAATAAAATAAAGATAAAAAATGAGGGATGCATAATGAAGAATGAAAAAATATACGACATGCCAGTATCAAATGTTTATCCACATTACGTCACAAAAGCTGAGAAAAAAGGTAAAACAAAAGCAGACGTAGATGAAATCATCATTTGGTTAACAGGTTATAGTCAAGAATCATTAAAACAGCAATTAGAGAACAAAACTGATTTTAGAACATTTTTTGAAGAAGCACCAAATATGAATCCAAAGCGTAAACTAATCAAAGGCGTCATATGTGGCATAAGAGTTGAAGAAATCGAAGAACCACTTATGCAAGAAATTAGATACTTAGACAAATTAATAGATGAGTTAGCGAGAGGTAAGAAAAAAGAAAACATATTTAGGTGAATATGAAGTAAAAGCATGGGGTATCCTCCCATGCTTTTTTTAATGATATGCTACCCAAAGTGTCCACTGATCTTTTTCTATTATCGGAGAATCGTCTCCTACATATTTAGGAAATTGTGCTACAAATGTTTTTAATTCTTGGTCTGATAATTCAAATAGAATACTACGACCTTTTCTTGATAAATAATCATGCTGTAAGGATTCTATCGTTGCATATGTTTGTCTAATTTCATTAATTTTTAAAGTTTCAACATTATTAAATCCAACATCATATAATGCCTTTGTAACATCTGCTTCTGAATGTCTTCTCTTTGAATCAAAATCCCGCAGTTTTGGAAAGTGCTCATATAAATATCCGCGTAGATTGGTTGAAGAAGCGGGAATCGCTAAATCTTCAATAGTTCGATCTTGAATGACAAATATGCTGTTATCTTTTAGAATACGCTTTGTTTCTAAAAAAGCTTTTTGTAAATCTTTAATATGATGAATGAGCGCTCTTGAAAGGATAAAATTCTGTGACTGGTTGGCTAAATGATTATTGAATATATCTCCAACTTCAAATTGTATATGGTTATTGTAAGCTTGTTCATTAGCTGATGCGATCATTACTTCAGATTGGTCTATACCTAAGATATGCTTGAATCCAAATTCACTTAATTGATTTGTGTAAATGCCGCCGCCACAACCGATGTCTAGTGCATTATGCTTATCAATATTAGATTGTTTGATGATGCTTCTTATCAAAGTTACCCAATTATAATCAACCTTTCGTCCACTATACATATACTTATTATGCTCATCATGAAAAATATTATTCAAAATATCATCCCCTTTCCTTACACCATACACCTAAATGGATAGTTGTAATAATACACATAACTTATGAATAGCTATAACAAGGTGTTAATTTCAATATGATAAAATAAAATTACTATGATTACGGAGTGGTGAGAATGGAAACTTGGGATTTATACGATGAAAATAGGCAGTTATTAAATGAAACGATGACAAGAGGAAATGAAGTACCTGCTAATCGATATCATCTTGTGATTCATGTCTGTATTATTAATAAACAGGGACAATTACTAATACAAAAAAGAAGAGATGACAAACAAGGGTGGCCAGGTAAGTGGGATTTCTCAGCAGGAGGTAGTGCTGTTCAAGGTGATACTAATAGAGATGCAGCAGAACGTGAAACATATGAAGAACTAGGTATTCAATTAGACTTGTCTAATCAAAGACCACATTTCACAATTAATTACTATGATGCATTTGATGATTTCTTTGTTATTCACGAGGAAGTAAATATAGAAAAACTAAGTTTTCCAACAGAAGAAGTACAAGAAGTAAAATGGGTTACAAAAGATGAATTATTAGGCATGATTAAAGAAGGTTTATTTATTCCTTATAGGAATAGTCTTATAGAATTTATATTTGAAATGAATATCGGTTTAGGAACAATACGTGAGTAAAGAAACAGTAAATCTGTTTCTTTTTTTTGTGTAAATTTTATTATTTAAATAAAGTTTTCGAAATAGTGTGATTATTACTTTTCCACTTATTAATCTAGTATGCACTCGTACAAAATATGTCTCACTAATAATTTGTATAATACAACAATTCTTTATAGCTATATAAAACGGTGTATATTACGAAACAAATAAATACTATTAAATGGATAAATATATTCTAACATTGCCTTAAATGTAATTTTATAACATTACTAAAATCTTATATAAATATAAATCGATTGTATATTATTAGATTTTAGTAAAAGAAAAATAGTGCAAAATTAAAATTATGTAGTATTATAAAAGTGTATTTAATTAATTTGGGAGGAGTAAGACATGAGAGAAAAGAGAAGATACTCAATACGCAAATTTACAGTTGGAGCAGGATCAGTTTTAATAGGTTTAACGCTGTATTCGGGAATAAATACAGTAGAAGCAAGTGAAAATAATTATGAAACATCAATTAAGGTTACGAATAATTCATCAGAAGATGATGGAACTTCAGAGAAAAAAGAAGTCATAAAAGATAATGACTTAAATACTGAACAAGTACAAGCACCAATAAAATCAACTGGTCAAGATACAAAAGTTAATGAAACAACTGATAATACGGGAAATAACTCAAATGAATCTTTAGGTGAAGAATCAACTCTAGAACAAGAGCATAAAGAAGATACTAGTGTTTCAGAAGGTGCTTCTATTGTTGAAAATAATGAAAAAGTAACAAATGAACAAGAGGAAGCTACATATGATGACCAATCGTCTCAAGAGCATCCAGTTAAAGATAGTGACTTAATAGAACAAAATACAGAAAAAGCAACAGAAGTACAAACAGAACAACAGAGTGAACAAGAAGTTTCTTCAACAGATGAACAAATGTAGTAGATATTAATCAATCTTCAGATACTAGTGAGAAAGTTGAAGATGCTATAGATACAGATGGAAACAGCTCATCAGAAGTTGCTAAAGAATCTGAAGATACACAAGGTAGTGTAGAAGACAGTCTAGAAAAAACAGAACTTGATAATACAGAAGGATCAAATAATGAAGTAGATACAACAAATAACGCTTCAGAAACAAATATTAAAGTGGATGAAAAAATTAGTGAAGATGTACCATATTCGGAAGATATAACGGATAACGTACAACCAGAATCTTTAAATTCGAAAGAAGAGAACATTAGCATCAATGCTTTAATTGACGTAGAAGTTCTTAGTAATAAGAAGCTTGACGCTACACATAGCGATGGTAAATTGCAATTAAAAATGGAAGGTAGATCGTTAGTAAATCTGGGAATTGGAAGTACTTACCCTACTTTCCAGTTGCCTCCTCAGTTTAAAGATTTAATGTCAAATCCTAATTTTAGAAACGCAGTACGAATTGATTATGAAGCACGTGATGTTTTGAATTTAAAGTTGTTGGATAATAAATCAATTACGGGGAATGATTTAAATATTGATCCTAATACTGGTGTGATATACGGCAAGATATCAAGTTTAGTTTCTCTTAGTATTGGTACTAATATGGCGTATATTTTAACGTTAGATTTAAATGAATTAACAGATGATGGTATTTTACCAGGTTCTGACCAACCAGGTAGTCACGAGTATAACTTTAAATCTGATGTTGGAACAGGAATAATAAATCTTGATTTATTAACAAAAAATGGTAATGAAGATTCTATAATTATTGAAGTTGACCCAGAAGCAGAAGACGAGAATGACGATGACAGCACTGGTGATGAACCAGACCCAGAAGAAGAACCAAATGATGACTCAGAAGAAACGGATCCTGAGGATGACAATTCAGATGTTGGTGACGAAGACCAAGATTCAGATGACAACACAGGAGAAGAACCAGGTGAGGATAACGATGAAGATTCCGACACTGGATCCGAAGACGAAGGTAATACAGAAGACCCTGATTCAGATGTAGGCGAGGATGAAGACCCAGAAGAAGAACCAAATGATGACTCAGAAGAACCAGATACAGAAGATGAAAACTCAGAAGAACCTGGTGAAGATACAGATGACAATTCAGACACTGGATCCGAAGATGAAGATAATACAGAAGACACTGACTCAGATGTAGGAGAGGAAGAAGACTCAGAAGAAGATACTGACGGAGACGACAGTACTGGTGGAAATGAAGATTCTGAGGACAATTCTGATGCTGGATCAGAAGACGAAGATAATACAGAAGACTCTGATTCAGATGTAAGCGAGGAAGAAGACTCAGAAGAAAATCCAGATGCTGAAGAAAATGATGATTCAGAATCAGGAGAAGAAACTGAACCAGACGAAGACAATGATGAAGACTCAGAAGAGGAACCAAATAGTGAAGAAGACAATGGTGACAACAACACAGAAGAACCTGGTGAAGATGCAGACGACAATTCCGATGCTGGATCCGACGAAGATACTAATGATGACAGCACAGGAGAAGAACCAGGTGAGGATAACGATGGAGATTCCGACACTGGATCCGAAGACGAAGGTAATACAGAAGACCCTGATTCAGATGTAAGCGAGGAAGAAGACTCAGAAGAAGATCCAGATGCTGAAGAAAATGATGATTCAGATGTAGGTGAGGAAGAAGACTCAGAAGAAGATCCAAATACTGAAGAAGATACTGACGGAGACGACAGAACTGGTGAAAATGAAGATTCTGAGGACAATTCCGATGCTGGATCCGAAGACGAAGATAATACAGAAGACTCTGATTCAGATGTAGGAGAGGATGAAGGCTCAGAAGAAAATCCAAATACTGAAGAAGATTCTGACGGAGACGACAACCCAGAAGAACCAGACGAAGATTCGGATGAGAACGATGATACTGATTCAGATGTAGACGAGGAAGAAGACTCAGAAGAAAATCCAAATACTGACGAAGATGCTGACGGAGACGACAACTCAGAAGATACAGAAGAAGATTCGGATGTAGACGAAGGAGAAACAGATCCTGCTGAAGAAAATAATGATACAGTTGAAGAATCAGGAGGAGAATCAGAAGATGGTTCTAATACTGGTTCTGATAAAGACAACAATAAGGGTGAAGACACTGAAGATGAAAAAGGTACTGATTCGGAAAGTGATAATAACCCAGATGCTGTTGGAGATTCAGTTCCAAGTGAAGATACAAATGCAAACGGAAATAATTATTCGGATGTAGAGGAAGATCTAGAAGGAAATAATGCTACTGATGAAAGCACAAATTCAGAAACGGTTGATAGTGATTCTGTAATAGATGCTGATAACAAAACAGCAGAAGTGAATGACTTAAATAAGGACTTTGGTTTAGGTAACGTTAGCAATGAATATAATCAAGACCTGATAAATATTAGTTCAAGTAATCATGACACTACTACAAATTTTGTAGCGAACGCTGATACAGAAACAGAAATATCGGATGATGAAAATAACGATGGTAAGTTACCTGATACTGGAGAAAATAACAATAATAATGGTACTTTATTCGCAACATTATTCGCAGGATTAGGATCTATTATGTTATTTAATAGAAGAAAAAATCGTAAAAAAGAATAACAAGTGCTTAAATTTGATTGTGGCTGGGGTAACATAGTTTATCCTAGCCACAATTTTTATTAAAAACTGGCCAATCTCAAAGTGAAGATAATATTGCAAAAGTCATTTATTAAAATCCCTATACTATCTCTAATCATCATATTGCTATCACCTTTTGAATGTTATAAAATATTGTAAAAATGACAATTTTTGTATAAAGGAATGGTTAGGGATATGGTGATTTCAGCTGATGGTATTATTGCTAAGATGAAAAATCAAAAGATTAACTATGATAAGGTTATGCGTAAAATGATTTCTGAATGGGAACGTTCTGAAACAAGACCTTCTATTTTAATTCATAGTTGTTGTGCGCCTTGTAGTACTTATACGTTAGAGTTATTAACACAATATGCAGATGTTGCGATTTATTTTGCGAATCCAAATATTCATCCGAAAAGTGAATATGAACGTAGGGCGAAAGTTCAAGAAACGTTTGTTGAACAGTTTAATGAGCGTACAAATTCTAATGTTAAATATATTGAAGCAGCCTATGAACCACATAAATTTATGAAAATGGTTAAAAGTAAAGATTTAGCTGATGAAAATGAAGGTGGGCTAAGATGTACGGCTTGTTTCGAAATGCGTTTAGAACT
Source organism: Mammaliicoccus sp. O-M54 (assembly GCF_022386035.1). Taxonomy (NCBI): domain Bacteria; kingdom Bacillati; phylum Bacillota; class Bacilli; order Caryophanales; family Staphylococcaceae; genus Mammaliicoccus; species Mammaliicoccus sp. O-M54. The sequence goes on along the minus strand of NZ_JAJNJE010000005.1, from coordinate 54,203 downwards.
CGTTGCAGAAGCGGCAGCTGATCTTGGATATGATTATTTTGCGAGTGCGTTAACGTTGTCACCTAAGAAAAATGCACAATTGATAAATGAACTTGGTATGGATGTTCAAGATTTATATCATGTTTACTATTTACCGAGTGATTTTAAGAAGAACAAGGGGTATGAAAGATCGATTAAAATGTGCAATGAGTATGAAATTTTTAGACAATGCTATTGTGGTTGTGTGTTTGCAGCTATGAAGCAAGGTATAGATTTTAAAGAAGTAAATAAACAGGCTAAAGCTTATTTAGAATCATGTAATAAAAGTTGTATGTAATTTTATTTGCAATCCTAGGATAAAACAGATATGTTGAAAGAGTATAGAAATTAAATAATTTTAAACCACTGGAAGTGCCTTTATAAAGGCTGAGATTAAAGTATTACCTTTAAAATTCCTTGAACCTGATCCAGCTTATACTGGCGTAGGAAAGTGGCGTATTGATTTTAAGGTACTCATGACGCTATTTTCTTAATGAAAATAGCGTTTTTTTAATTATAAGGAGGATTTATAAATGAAATTTACAGATAGAGTATTCAATAGAGTTGAACCGATTTGGCAATCTTATATGGAACATCCTTTTATTATAGGATTAGGTGATGGTACGTTAGATCAAGAAAAATTTAAACATTGGTTGAAGCAAGATTATATATATTTAATAGAATATGCGAGACTATTCTCAATTGGTGCAGCTAAATCAACTGATTTAAAAATGATGGCGACTTATGCTGATTTAGCGAATGGTACATTAAATACTGAAATGTCATTACATAGAGGTTATGCTAAGCAATTTGGTATATCAGAAGTGGAATTAGAAGAAACAGAACCAGCTCAAACGACTGTTGGCTATACGAGTTATATGTTGAATATGGCACAACAAGGTGGTATAGAGAATGTTATTGCGGCTATTTTGACATGTACTTGGAGTTATAATTATATAGGGTTAAAATTATCTGAAATTAAAGGAGCATCAGACCATCCTTTATATGGAGAATGGATTAATATGTATGCTTCGGACGAATTTAGTCAGTACAAAGAAGATTGTATTCAGTTGATGGATCAAGTTGCAGAAGGTAAGACAGAAGCGGAATTACAACGCTTAGAAGACATTATTGTTAAAACGAGTTACTATGAATATATGTTCTGGGATATGGCTGAACATTTAGAAACATGGCCAGTACCGGTTAAATAAATTAAAAAGACAGAAGCATGCACAACGCTTCTGTCTTTTTTACTACTATAATTTGCCTTCATAGGCTTTTATTAAAGTTTCTACATCGAATTTTTTCATCTTAAGGAATGCTTTTGTAACGTTACTGATTTGTTCTGGTGTGCCTTCTTCTGCCATTTGGTCCATGATTTTAGGGACAATTTGCCATGAGACACCGAATTGATCTTTGACCCATCCGCATTGTTCGGCTTCTGGTACAGCAGATAATTTATCCCAATAATAATCAATTTCTTGTTGGTCTTCTAAAAATAGCATTAATGAAATACCTTCATTTAAGTTGAATTCATGTTTATGTGCACTATCAAGTGCGACAAAATATTGCTCTTCTAATTTAAATTCTGCATGAGCGAGTGTATCTGGCTTGTCTGGCTCCATGCCTTCTGGGTAATAAAATTTACTAATATCACCACTGTTTTTAAATACGCTTGTGTAGTAGTTAATTGCTTCTTCAGCTCTACCGACATTATCATTAATGAACATAAATGATGGTCTAATACGATCATCGAATGGTTGGTCTGTGATGAGGAGTTGCCATGAAACACCAAACTGATCTTCCAACCATCCATATTTTTCACTAAAGTCATAAGCACCAAGTTCCATCATAATTTTCCCGTTATGTGCGAGTGCAGTCCAAACTTTGTCGAGTAACGCTGCTTCAGATTGATTGAAAAGTACTGTAAATGATATGGAAGGATTTTTTGTGAAATAAGGACCAGCATTGATTGCCATAAATTTATAACCAAAAACATTAAAAGTGAGCTGCTTTGCATCTCCGGATGGTGTATCTGTAAACGTTACATCTGAAATGATTTCTGATTCTGGAAAAGTTTGCATATAATAATCGACGGCTTCTTGCGCTTCGTTATCGAACCATAAATGCGGAACAATTCTTTGATTATTCATTTCTTCATCTCCTCAATCCTTTTTACTTATTATACCCATCGTTATAAATATAAACATTTAGTTTATTGAGAGTTTATTAATTTGTGTACCATCATGGTTAAAATTACTTTCATCTAGCCATTCTTCATAATGATTTTTGATGGATGGCCATTCTTTATCAATGATAGAGAACCAATCTGTATCGCGGCTTCTTCCTTTATATACGAGTGCTTGTCGAAAAGTACCTTCATATTTGAAACCAAGTCTTTCGGCAGCATGTTTCGAAGGTGCGTTCAAACTATCGCATTTCCATTCATAACGTCTATATTTTAAAGTTTCAAAAACGTATCGAGCAAGTAAATATTGTACTTCAGTAGCAATGCGCGTTCTTTTAAGTAGTGAAGAATAATGAATGTGGCCAACTTCTATCGTTGAAGCTTTAGGATTAATTCTTAAAAGTGACATTATACCTAATGCTTGATGTGTTTCTTTGTCGACAATCGCAAAGAAATAAGGATCTTTAGAAATGATTCTTTCTTCGATTAATTGCGTAAATGAAGCTTTATCGTGAATCGGTTCATGAGGTAAATACGTCCAGTTTGCATCATTTTCTGATGAACATAATAAAGGGAATAACTGATCGATATGACTTTCGTTTAAATGTTCAAGTTTACTGTACTTACCTTCAAGCATATCAACACTAGGCATATTCGGTTCTTTAAATGATTCTACTTCATCACCAATTGGTTGATTAAAAGTATTATATCTCATAAAAAATCCTCCTTTATTTTTATCATAGCATAAAATAAAGGAGGTGAAATTTACGAGCGCGCGTACTGATGCATAAATTTAGTAACGCTTAAATAAACTAAATGAACAATAATTAAACTTGCGACAGTATCAGAAAAGAAGTGTGCACTTAAATAAATTCTTGAACACATCATAGATAAAATTAATATCGCAGTAATCCATTTAACCGTTACATGATTGTATAACGCTAGTATGAGAAAAATGGCTACAAATAATGTTAGTGTATGCATGCTTGGAAAGCTGTATCCATCAATTAAATCAGAAGGTCTTGGTCGTTGAATAATATACTTTAACGCTGTTCCGATAAATAGTGATGAGAAAGAGAATATTAAATACTGTAGCAAATTTCTTCTATTATAAAAGTATAATCCAATTAATAATACGCATATTAATATACCACTATGTAGAGGTGAAAATAAAAATGAAATAATGGATAGATAATTATGTAATCTAAATGCTAATGCTTGGGTCTGTATAAATTGATAGACATACTGATCAATAGGATTGATATAATTTGTAAAAATCAATGACACGATTAAAATTAATAAAATAGCATAACAAATAATGAGCTTGGAATCTTTCTTCATTGTGCTTAAAGCTCCTTTGAACGTAAATATTTAGACTTTTTTTCTATTGTAAATATAAAAATAATTTTAGACAATAGGACTTTAGGACTACCTAAATATCATTTAGTAATTTACTTAAAAGTGCTATCATGGTAATTATAAATAAAAACTAGGAGTGTGACTATGAAGCTAACAAGAAGAGGTAAAGTAACAATTATTATTGCAGCCATCGTCTTAATTGCTGGTATATTTGTAACAGTAAAGGCGATTAATATAAATAACAAAGTTTATCAACCCATCAATAAACAAGATACAAAACATGTGAAAGAAAAAATTAAAAACAATAAGCCGATTTCTATCGCGATTTTTGGTGTAGATTCTAACAAAGAAAGAGAATCAGAAAATATAGGTGAAAGAACGGATTCAATCATGTTAGCTTCAATTAATCCTAAAACTAAAACAACGAAACTCGTTAGTGTTCCACGTGATATGGCAGTAAATATTCCTGGATATAGTAGTCATGATAAAGTTGCACATGCATATGCATACGGTGGATCAAAAACAGCAGTACAAACATTAAAAAATGAATTCAATATACCGATAGATGGGTATATAACAGTAGATATGGATGGCTTTAAAAAGACAATCGATGCCCTAGACGGTGTAAATGTTAAAAGTAATAAATCATTTACTTTTAACGGTACAAAATTTAAAGCTGGAGAGAAAGTGAAATTAAATGGACAAGAAGCATTAGACTTTGTGCGTAGCCGTAAAGAAGAAGGCGCTGGAGATGATGAAGGAAGACAAGAAAGACAACGTATTGTAATAGAAGCAACAAGTAAAAAACTTAAAAATAATTTGAATGTCAATAATTTCAATGAGTTGATGAATGTCGCTCAAGATAACATTACAACAAGCTTTAATTTAAATGACACAAGAAAACTAATCACTGACTATAAAAGTGCAACAGAACATTTTGAGAAGATATCTATCGATGGTGTGAATCAAGTAGAGAGTGATGGTATTTGGTATTTCGAAGCAGATAAAGATGCGAAACAGCAAATTGTGAAATCGTATAAAAATAATTTAAAAAGCTAACATATGGATGTATCAATTTACTTAATATGAAATGGGGTTATTTAAGTGACTTCAATTAATGAAGTGAAGGTTGAACAAAATATGAATCACCTTATTCAAAATTACGGTATTCAACTATTAAATTATATGAGTGATTGTGAAAGAGAAGAAAAAGCATTACTTTCAGCGTTTGAGAAAGTGGATAGTAGTATTATTAAAGCATCTCTAGAATTGTTGAAGGAAAATAATCTTATCAATATTAGAACTGAAGAGATTATGCCCCCAAACATCTATTATCATCTTACGAAAGATGGCGAGTTGATTTTGCAGATGATTTATAAGTTTGAATCATTAACCTTTGAGTAGGTTAAACAATAATAAATAGCTGTTGTTTTGAACTTTGAATAATTTTTAATACAATAACACATAGGAGGGATCGTCATGAATAAAGATTGGCAATCACAATTACCTATAGATGATATTAAAGAGCTCATACCAGTAAGTGGTGGAGATGTGAATGAAGCATATAGAATTGAAAGACAGAGTGGAACGGATTTTCTACTTGTTCAACATAATAGAAGCGAAGATTTTTACGCTGCCGAAATTGCTGGTTTAGAAGCATTTGAAGAAGCGGGTGTTACAGCGCCTGTTGTTAAAGGTTACGGTCAAATTAATGGAGATGCGTATTTAATACTAAGTTATCTTGAAGAAGGTCGTCGAGGTAGTCAAAGTGAACTCGGCAAACTGGTAGCGAAATTGCATAGTCATTATCAACAAGATGGTAAATTTGGATTTCATTTACCTTATCATGGTAGTGATATTACGTTCGAAAATGGTTGGAAAGATACATGGATTAATATATTTGTCGAGCAACGTTTAGACCAATTAAGAGACGAAATTGTAAGAAGAGGACTTTGGTCTAAGGACGAACTTCAACAATTTGAACAAGTACGTACAGTCATTATTGAAGCCTTAACAGAACATAAAAGTAAACCGTCATTACTACATGGAGACTTGTGGGCAGGTAATTATATGTTCTTATCCAACGGGGAACCAGCATTATTCGACCCTTCTCCATTATATGGAGATCGTGAATTTGATTTAGGAGCAACAAGAGTCTTTGGTGGTTTCACGGAGGCATTTTATAAAGCTTATGATGAAGCATTACCTTTAAGTAAAGGTGCAAATGAAAGAATTAAATTTTATGAACTTTACTTATTGATGGTGCACTTAGTGAAGTTTGGTTCAATGTATGCAGGTAGTGTTCAGAGAACAATGGATGACATATTAAATGATAAGTAAAAGGATTGGGATAAAAATTTATCCCAATCCTTTATTTATTGTGTTGATATTGTATAGTTGCTGTTAAATGAACATTATCTTCACCTATATTACGATAAGTATGTGTTACGTCAGATTCAAAACGTATAGCATCATCTTTACGAACTATGTGTTTAACGCCATTGATATCGACTTCAAGTGTACCGCTATGAACGATAATGTACTCTTCAGATCCATTGTGATGGCCTTCTGATATCATTTCAGCTCCACTTTGTAAAATCATATTAAACATTTCAAAATTTTTATCAATATTAAATGGGAAATATGGGTATATCGTGACGGATTGATTATCGTTATATATAGGTGTAATGTCTGATTTAGACACACAATTAATGTTATCTTCTTTGTTAGAAATTAAATCGGATATAGGTAAATGTAAGCCATTTGCTATTTTCCATAAAGTTGTAATGGTAGGATTAGATTGTCCATTCTCAATTTGATTGAGCATTGTTTTGCTAACGCCTGTCAATTTAGATACTGTGCTTAGGCTTAATTGTTGCGAAGTTCGGTACTGTGACAAATTATGCGCAACAATTGTATGGATATCTTTCATAAATATAAACACTCCTATTTACTTTATAACGAACGCGTTGTACAATATACTGTGTTCTTTATAACGAACGTTAAGAACAGTATAACAGAAATTCACTTTAGGGAGATAATAAAAAGATGGATCAAATAAATAGAAGTAAAAAACAAACTTTAATATTATTTATTGGTATCTTACTAATTGGAGCAAGTTTAAGAGCACCTATTACTTCAGTAGGGATTGCATTACCTTCAATTAAAGAAACTTTAAATTTATCCAATACATCTGTCAGTTTAATCACAATTATTCCATTGCTTTCATTTGCAGTAATTTCACTATTCGCTGCTAAAATTAGTCATAAATTTGGATTAGAACGTACAGTTTTTGGTGCACTCATATTAATTTGTATAGGTATTGCTTTAAGAGCGATTACGGGCGTCTCTTGGTTATATGTCGGTACGATATTAATAGGTGTGGGGATTGCGTTTGGAAATGTGTTAACACCAGGTATCATTAAAATGAACTTCCCTTTACGTATAGGTATCATGACAGGTTATTACACAGTTGTGATGAATATATTCGGAAGTGCTTCATCATATGTTACAGCACCACTTGTTAAACATTTTAATTACAACATAGCAATCAGTTTAATTGGTATTGTAACGTTTATTGGGATTATTATATGGTCATTCCAGTTAAACAAACATGAAACAGTTAATAGTTCTCAAACAACGACAAATATAAATGTTTGGAAATCACCATTGTCATGGCAAATTACGCTATTAATGGGCGGTCAGTCAATGATATTTTATTCATTGATAAATTGGTTACCTGAATTTTTATTAAGTCATGGTACGCCGATTAATGAAGCGGGGATTTATTTATCGATTCTTCAATTAGCCATTATTCCACTAACTTTTGTCACACCTATATTTGCTGAAAAAATGAAGAACCAAGTTCTGATTACTTTTGTGACAGGATTACTTTTCGTATTAGGTATACTAACGTTAATGTTACAACCTAACTGGGCATTTTTAGGTATTATATTGATTGGTATTGCCAGTGGTTTAGCATTTGGTCTTGTTAATACATTCTTTGGATTAAGAACAGAAAATGGTTTAACGGCAGCTAAATTATCAGGTATGTCACAGTCAGTAGGGTATTTATTTGCTGCGATTGGTCCATTACTATTCGGTATACTGCACGATGCTACAAATAGTTGGAATACGTCATTTAGCATACTACTTGTTACGTCAATTATCATTATGATTATAGGATCACGTGCTGGTAGAAATATTACAATAGAACAAACTTTAGGAGCGAGACATTAAATTAATGTCTCGTTTTCTTTATTTCTATTTATTAATTATAAATAAATTACAATATTATGAACAAAATACATATAATTTTATAAAAAAAGGAAAACGCTTTCTAGTAGTGCTTTATTTTCTGATTATTTATAGTATAATTGTCCCATGAAGTTTGAATAAAATTAAATAGATAAATCTTAACTGAAAAGTTTGTAATGAGGAGTGACACGAAAGAATGGAAGACAATCATTTAAAAAGGGGTCTGAGTTCACGTCAAGTACAGATGATTGCACTTGGTGGAACAATAGGTGTTGGTTTGTTTATGGGTGCTTCAAGCACTATCAAATGGTCGGGACCATCTGCAATATTCGCTTATTTAGTAGCAGGCCTTTTCTTGTATTTAGTAATGAGAGCAATGGGAGAATTAGTTTATTTGTATCCGACTACAGGATCATTCGCCAACTATGCGAGTGATTATTTACATCCAGTAGCTGGTTATGTAACAGCTTGGAGTAACATATTCCAGTGGATAGTAGTAGGTATGAGTGAAGTAATCGCTGTTGGTCAATATATGCAATACTGGTGGCCAGATTTACCAACATGGATACCAGGGGTAATAGTAGTAGTAACTTTAGCTGCAGCAAATTTAACGTCAGTTAAAGCTTTCGGTGAATTTGAATTCTGGTTTGCAATGATTAAAGTTGTAACAATTATTTTAATGATTATAGCTGGTTTCGGTCTAATCTTCTTTGGACTTGGAAATGGCGGGAATGCTATAGGATTAGGAAACTTAACAGAACATGGTGGATTCTTCCCTAAAGGTATCGTAGGTTTCTTCTTTGCATTATCTATGGTTGTAGGTTCTTATCAAGGGGTAGAATTAATAGGGATTACAGCTGGTGAAACGAAAGATCCACAGAAAAATATTAAAAAAGCCGTTAATGGTGTAATTTGGCGTATTTTAATCTTTTACATAGGTGCAATATTCGTTATTGTAACAGTTTATCCATGGGATCAATTAGGTAACGTAGGTAGTCCATTTGTTGCAACATTCGCAAAAGTAGGTATTACAATTGCGGCAGGATTAATTAACTTTGTTGTTATAACAGCAGCAATGTCAGGTTGTAACTCAGGTATATTCAGTTCAAGCCGTATGGTTTATACATTAGCTCAAAAAGGACAAATGCCTCGTATTTTCACAAAAGTTATGAAAACAGGGGTACCATTCTTTGCAGTATTAGCAATTTCAATTGGTATTTTTGTAGGTGTTATTTTAAATATTGTATTACCATTAGTGATTGATGGTTCTGAAAATATCTTTGTGTATGTATACAGTGCATCAATACTACCAGGTATGGTTCCTTGGTTTATGATTTTATTTAGTCATATTCAATTTAGAAGAAATCATTCAGATGAAATTAAAGATCATCCATTCAAGATGCCGTTTGCACCATACTCTAACTATTTAACATTAGGATTCTTTATCTTAGTATTAATCGGTATGTTGTTCAATTCAGAAACACGCGTTTCTGTTATTATCGGTATTGTATTCTTATCCGTAATGGCAATCATATACTTCTTAAGAGGTTATCATAAAGAAGATAAAGGTGAATATTAAGCCTTTAATATAAAGCGTCTAGGACAGAAATGTTCTCTGCATTATTGAATATAGCTGTTATACAAGATTTGATGTATCTTATAATTTGAAGAAGATTTAAATAACTACTATATAATATAGAACACTGAAAAATAATGTTTTACGACCTTAGTTGTAAACAGAAAATTATTTTGGTTTGAGAGATAGTGATAGATTTATTAGAATGTAAAAAAGAAATATAGAATGCGTAAACTTATGTCTGAAATCTCTCTGATTGATTTGGTCGAGTTAATAAAATTGACTTTAAAAGAGAATGAAAACTATTATAAAATAAACCGATTTATGGAAACGTGAATCAGACTTTGTAAATAGTTAAAAGGCTGGTGGAAGATTATTTTATATGATCAACATGTACATTCTTATCTTTCATATGATTGTGAGGAATTACCAGAAAATTATTTGAAATATAGTAAAAAAGTAATTTATACAGATCACTTTGATTTAAATAATCCAATGACGAATTTTAATGATGATATTCCTAATTATAATAAATTATTAGAAATCAAAGATAGTTTAGAAATTAGTGAAGAAGTAGATATTTTATTGGGGATTGAAGTTGGTTATTCTTTAGGAGACAAAAACAAGATTCGAGAATACCTTTATAATAAGGAATACGATTCTATTATATTAAGTTGTCATCATAATAATTATTATGATTATATGGATGAAAATATAAAAAAAAGTAGTAATGATATAATTTGTGATTACTTTAATCATTTATATCAAGCTGTTATAGATATGTCTGATTTTAATATTTTAGCTCATTTTGATTATGGCTTAAGAATACATGATATAACTTTAGAAAATATAAAAAAGTATGATGTTATTATTAATAAAATTCTTTTAGTGTGTATCGAAAATAACATTGCTTTAGAACTTAATACAAAAAGTATGTATAAATACAATAATTTAGATTTATATGATTATGTAGTAGATAGGTATTTAAGTTTAGGGGGTCATATGTTTACTCTAGGTTCAGATGCACATAGAGCTAAAGATATTTTTTATAATTTCGAATCTGCAAAAATGTTTATAAAGAATAAGGGAATTAATCAAGTTGTTGTTTTTGAAAAACGACTACCTATATATATATACATCTAGCAATCACCATTTATGAATTCTTTCGTATTGAGACTTAAATATTTTAGAAAGTAAAATATAGTGGAAATTCATTTGTAAATTTGAATTCCCACTATATTTCTCTTTTAAATCTTTTTGGTAGCTATTAGAGCTACCATTTTTTCTTATACTTGAAGTATTCCACACATTATTCTTCATAAATTTTTGGTTACAGTTTGATATACATTATCTACTTAAGTTAGATAAGCACCTCGTTAATGTAGTTTTTGAGATACTCAAGTACACTATACGAGAGTGTTCTATTTTTTGTATAAAGTGGAAATGTATATCGATTTTGTAAAGTGCTGATGTCTGAGGGAATCGTATGAGCCAGAGACTACAAGATCGAGCCATACCTTAGGCAAACATGCACGAACAAAAACGTAGATTATAAAAAAGTAACACTTCATTTTTACTGATTAAATCAGTAAATGAGGTGTTATTTAATTTGAGTTAGGAATTATGTCTCAAACGCTTTTTCATATTTTCAGAAACATGTAGATGGAGGACTGAACATTGCAAGTGGAGTGCGACTAGCAATGTTGGAGGACTGAACATTGCAAGTGAGGTGTGACTAGCAATGTTGGGAGGCTGAATATTGCAAGTGGGGCGTGACAAGCAATGTTGAGAGGCTGAATATTGCAAGTGAGGTGCGACTAGCAATGTTGGAGGACTGAATATTGCAAGTGAGGTGCGACAAGCAATGTTGGAGGACTGAATATTGCAAGTGAGGAGCGACTAGCAATATTCAGGGCATTGTATTTATCAAAATTGACAAAACAAGATAAATAGAGGCGTTGTATTTATCAAGACTGAGCAAACAAGATAAATAGGAGCGTTGTATTTATCAAGACTGAGCAAACAAGATAAATAGAAGCTTCGTATTTATCAAGACTGGCCAAACAAGATAAATAGGCGCCTCGTATTTATCAAGACTGTCCAAACAAGCAACATAGAACGCCCGTATATTGCTAGATTGACCAAACAAGCAACATAGAATGCCTGTATGTTGCAAGACTGCCCAAACAAGCAATATAGAAACTCCGTATGTTGCAAGACTACCTAAACAAGCAACATAGAACGCTCGTATGTTGCAAGACTGCCCAAACAAGCAACATAGAACACCCGTATGTTGCAAGACTGCCTAAACAAGCAACATAGAGCCACCGTATGTTGCAAGACTCTCCAAACAAGCAACATAGAGCTCGTCTCCCTCAAATTTCCCATATGAAAGAGACTGGAATGCAATATTCCAGTCTCATTATTTTATATAAACAAAGTATAGTTATTGATCTTGATGTATTGCTTTAATAAAGTCTACAAATTTTTCTCGGAATTGTTCGTTTTGTGCATGCATACATACTTCGACTTTACCTTCATCACTAAATTCAGTGTTTGTACATCCTGCTGCTTGTCCTTCTATTATGACAGATACATCGGCACGCTGTGTTGTAAACATTTCTGGATATAATAAGTAGAAAATTGTACATAAGTCATGAATGATATGTTCATGTTCTTCGCCGGCATTTACATCGTTGTATGAAGATAACATATCTATAATGATGTTTCCAAAGTCTCCTTGTGTTTTAATGATGCTTAAATCATCTTTATTGATCATAGTTTCTCTTGTTACATCAAGTCCACACATTACGATTGGGACATCTTGATCGAAGACAATTTTTGCTGCATGTGGGTCTACAAAAATATTAAATTCTGCAACGGGTGTAGCGTTTCCTCCAACTGCTGCGCCGCCCATTAACACGATTTGTTTAATGTTCTTTTTAGTTTCAGGAAATAGTGAGAATAACAGCCCTATATTTGTTAGTGGCCCAATTGGTACGAGTGTAATAGGTTCTTCAGAATTCAAGATAGTATCTCTCATTGCGATAACAGCATGTTCTTCTAAAATATCATTATGTAAATTGGTCTTGATTTGAGCATTTCCTATACCATTTTGACCATGTACATGTTCTGCAGTTTCAAGTGTATTGATGAGTGGTTTGTCTACACCTTTAGCAACTGGCGTATTTGAATGAAAGTAACTTACAATATCTAATGCATTTTGAGTTGTGCGTTCAATGCCTACATTACCACCAATAGTTGTGATTAATTTTACATCTAATTCTTTACTATGTAGTGCTGCAGAAATCGCTATAATATCATCAATTCCAGGGTCCGTGTCAATAATAATCGGGATTGTCATGTTGTTCGCTCCTTTATCGATATGATATATATAGTATAACAAAGTACAATTATAATTACGGAATGTACGATTAATAGCATTTTTTGAAAATAAGACAGAAGGCAGAGTAACCTCTAAAAATAAATGACGTATTGTTAAAAAAGTATATAATGGTGTTAAAGGTTAGTATCATGCGTTTGCAACTTCAAGTTGCTCACGGTGCAAAGTATAGTATCGGGATATTTTAAAGTAGTCGTTATATAGTAAACATAAGGAGTTGGTTGATATGAATATTGGAGCTAGAATTAAAGAAGAGAGAGAAATTAATGGATGGTCTCAAGAAGAACTTGCTAACAAATTACATGTCACAAGACAAAGTGTTTCTAAATGGGAACTCGGTAAAGTATATCCAGGTATAGATATACTCGTGCAAATGAGCGATATCTTTGATGTTTCTTTAGATGAGCTAATCAAAGGGGATAAAAATTTAAAAAACACGATAATTGAGACTTATCGAAATGACCCTAATTATAATCAAAATTATTATAATCGCCCGATGAATGGTTGGGAGTTCCTATCAAGATATTGGTGGGTCGTAATTCCATTCGGAGGTATTATAATAGGTATCATTAATGCGCTCTTACAATAAATAGAAGAGGTGATGAATATGGATAAACATTTATATATAGCACATGGCTATACTGCAAACAGTAAAAAGCATTGGTTTAAATGGTTAACAGAACAATTTGACGATATAGATAGTAAAATATTGGACTTTCCTAATTCATCAAATCCAGTGTTAGAAGATTGGAATAAGACTTTATTAGATGAAGTAGATATAACGAGTGGTAATAATGTAATCGTTGCACATAGTTTAGGTGTTGTGACTGTATTAGATTATCTATCTAGATTTGAAGGAGAATGGAATGTTAAAGGACTTGTTCTTGTGGCAGGTTTTTATGAAAAGATTCCTAACTTGAATAAAATTGATACTTACATGGATCAAACACAAGTAGATTTTGAAAAGATTATTAAACAAGTGCCAAACATTGTGAGTGTCATAGCATCTAATGACTGTTTAGTCCCGAGAAATTTAAGTGAACGATTAGCAGAAAAGCTTCAATCTGAAGAGGTTATTGTTGAACATGAAGGTCATTTCTGTGATTCAGACGGTTATACTGAGTTTCCAGAAGTTGCACAAATCGTAAATAATATGTTTAATAAATAAAAATATATACAAAAAAACGCCCCTGGCTATTGCCGGGGGCGTTGGATTAATGTGTTGAATAAAATTTTAATACTGCTTATATATTATGCAGTTACCCATTGTGAAGGGCCTGCAGTGTTGTATAATTTAACAGCTGCTGCATCTTGTACTGATTCTGGAGCTTCTGTTGGAGATTTACCTACCCATTCAGATGGTGCTACTGAATCCCAAGTGCTTTGTAAGAATTGGTATTTACCTGCTGCACCTGAAGTTGGGTTAACAGCTTTTAAGTCTCCGCCAGATTCACGTTGAGCAATAAGTTTTAAGTGATCATTAACATTTACACTTGAACCTTCAGAAGCTGAAGATGAAGTTGTAGATGTTTGAGTTGTTTGTGTAGTAGTTTGTTGAGTTTGTTGTGTTTCTTGTTTTGGTGCTTCTACTTGTTGAGGTGCTTCTTGAGTTGCTTGTTCATTAGCTGTGTTGTTTGCTGCTGGAGCTGGAGTTTGTTCAGCTACGTTTTCTTCAGCTACTGGTTGTTGTTGCTCAGCTACAGGAGCTTGAGTGCTTTCAGAGTCAGCTGCATTAGTTGCATGGTATTCCCAAGTAAAGTTATGACCATCTGATTGGAAGTTATACTCGAAACCATCTAATGTGAAGTTAATGTTATATGCGCCTTCTTGAATCGCATGCTCATTAAGTTCTGGTGAATTAGATTGAGCTAATTGAGCTAATTGCTCTTTATTTACGTCCTGTTCAGCTGCGTCTGCTACTTGTGTAGATGCAACACCTGTTGCTCCGATTGCTACTGCTAATGATGAAGTTAAAAATGCTTTTTTCATAATTTTAAAACCCTCCGAATAAATTTTTTATTTATAGTATCTTTTTTAAGATGATAATTTCTTTGTTAGTTAAAAATTCTTCCCTTAAATTTAGGACAAGACAACAATAACATATATAGAGGCTTTGTAAATTACAGTCAAATAACAAAAGATTACAATGTAGAAGAAATAATGTAATAATGAATTACGTTCGTTATATTTTGTAATATTACACCTAAATTTACCGATTGTATACAATTGGATGATAAAATAGTCGGATTTTATATAATGAAATAGAATCCTTTCATGACGGTTTTGAAAGTAGATATATAAAATTTTAAAGTCGATTTCATTACTAAGAAATAAGATCATAGAATAAAAATGTAAAATTTTAGATGTGTAAAATGAATCAATCATATTTTGATTATGAAAAGTTCATAGCAAGAATTTAATGTTTCTTATAATGCTTCTATAGTTAGTGCGCGTAAGTTTCAGCGTAATTTTGACGATAATAGACTGAATTATCAGTAATATTACTAGTGATACACCTACAATCCTCTTGTGTAATATTTTTGATATCATTGTAATATTGTTGTAACATTAAGGTGTACAATTATACTAAAAGGGAGTGATGATAATGAATAAAATAACTAAATTAACAATTGCAACAGGAATTTCTTTCGGAACAATTTTTGGCATTGTAGATTTTCCTGGTCAAGACAGTCATGAAGTTGAAGCAGCCACAACACCTTACTACACTTATAAAGGTTACACCGGTCATGACGGTAGTTTTATTTTAGATTCAGCTTTCATCAATGCTTTAGTGTATAAGAACGTTACAATGAATAATTATAGAATTGTTCAACCACAATCTTATGAAGGAAATATTTATACGCATAGAACTTCATATGATCAAACATTCTATTTTGGTGGAAAATATGAAGAAGAATATGCAGCAAGTGCTAAATTCCCAGTGAAAAAGCATCACATTTCAAAAGCACAAATTCTTAAAGCTTACGGAAATGATTATACTATAGAAGAAACTAGTAACGGAGATGAATATAGATTCCTAGTAGGTGGCAATCTTATCATATTTACAATAGATGATAATTACGTCACAACCGTTAATATTGGTGAGAATTTAAAATAGCATAAAGACATTGAATTATTATTTTTACAACTATATAATGAAACTAACTTAAATTAACGGAGGTGTTTTAGATGTTTCTTTTAGCTCATAGTTGCAGATTTTTCGTAATCGTACGCAACAAATTTGCGGATGTTCTTCCAAAATTGGCGGAGTATGTCTTTTTTGAAGAAAAATATAGCTATAAGGAATGTCTAACACCAGCTTCCTTATAGACCGATTTTGGAGGAAGCAAAATGAATATTATTAATATGTCTAAACTATCGAAGTCTTACACAGGTGATCTCATCTTTGAAGATATTAAATATGACTTGAATGAAGGAGATTGCGTAGGACTCGTTGGAAGAAATGGTGAGGGTAAGAGTACATTATTGAAATTGATGGCTGGTATTGAAGTGCCGACAGAGGGGCAAATAAGCTGGCAAAAGAACATTTCAATTGGTTATTTAAACCAGTTACCACAGTATGAAGAAGATAAAAAAATTTATGAATGTTTATCAGAAGTATTTAAAGAAATTAATCACGTCTCTCAAAAAATGAAATTTTTAGAAGATGAAATGGCAAATAATACGGATGATTTAGAACGTTTATTAAAACAATATGGCGCATTGCAAGAAACATTTGAAGAAATAGGTGGGTATGAAAGAGATGCACTTATTAGAAGAGTCAGTCATGGTTTGAAAATCAATCAATTATTAAATCAAACATGGGGGAAACTCTCTGGAGGAGAACGTACTAAAGTAGGACTTGCACAAATATTATTGCAACAGCCTAAACTACTATTATTAGATGAGCCAACGAACCATCTAGACATTTCATCCATTGATTGGCTAGCAGATTTTATTAAACAATATAATGGTGCAGTTATGATTGTATCGCATGATCGATACTTCTTAGATGAAACAGTCAATCAAATATTAGAAATCGATCAAGGGCATCTGCACATTTATCACGGTAATTATAGTTATTTTGTGAAAGAAAAAGAAGCACGCATTATACGTGAATTTGAAGCATATCAGACACAACAGAAGAAAATTAAAAAAATGGAAGACTCCATTAAACAATTAAGATTATGGGCGAGTCAAGCAAAGCCACCAAATGCTGCAATGTATAAACGTGCGAAAAGTATGGAAAAAGCATTAAATAGAATTAAAAGATTAGATAAACCAGTACTAGAAAATAAAAAAATGAATGTAAACTTAACAGAAGGACAGCGTGTCTCAAATGATGTGATTGAATTCAAAAAAGTTTCTAAAATGTATGAAGATATACTATTCGAAGATATCGATTTACTTATTAGAAGAAAAGAACACGTATCCATTATAGGTAACAACGGTACAGGGAAAAGCACATTATTAAAAATGATGATGCATCAAGTAGAACCAGACGATGGAGAAGTTCATTGCGCTTCAAACTTAAGAATAGGTTACTTATCTCAACATACGTTTGAAAATATAGAAAATCAAACAGTCATAGAAACTTTTAGGGATGTCGTGCATGTAACAGAAGGACAAGCAAGACACATACTTGCACAATTTATGTTCTATGGAGAAGATGTATTTAACAAAGTGGAAAGTTTAAGTGGTGGAGAAAAAATGAGATTAAGATGGGCACAAATCGTTAACCAAGACTTTAACGTGCTCATACTTGATGAACCAACAAACCATTTAGATATAGATTCAAAAGAAACAATAGAAGAAGCACTGTTAGAATACGAAGGTACCGTAATAGCCGTATCACATGATCGATATTTCTTAAATAAACTATTTGATATAACGTATTTACTACAAGATAAACAACTCACAAAATATGAAGGAAATTATGATTACGTAAAAGAGAAGTTATCATGATAAAAATAAAGCGACGCCAGAAAAAGGTGTCGCTTTTCATATTATATATAGGTTTTGTAAGGGGTTTGTATCGGATTTTGGACCGGATTTGCGCCCGCTAACGCTCAAGAGTGGAAAACAAGATCGTTAGAAATTCTAACGCTCAAGAAATCGAAACAAGATCGTTAGCGCATGAGAACCAGCGCAAAAAATGAAAAAATGTCGCTCTAACGCTCAAGACTGCAAAACAAGATCGTTAGAAATTCTAACGATCAAGAAACCGAAACAAGATCGTTAGCGCACGTAAGCCAGCGCAAAAACAGAAAAAATGTCGCTCTAACGCTCAAGAGTGGAAAACAAGATCGTTAGAAATTCTAACGCTCAAGAAATCGAAACAAGATCGTTAGCGCATGAGAACTAGCGCAAAAAATGAAAAAATGTCGCTCTAACGCTCAAGAATGGAAAACAAGATCGTTAGACCAACTTTTACCCTTCCCCACACTACATCTTCCTATGATTTCAAATAGTATAGACTGAATTCTAAGTCGTTTAATAAGTGTTCTTTCATGAGTTCTATTGCCGCTTCGGTTTGTCTTTTTTCTAGCATTTCTGCTATTTTTTGATGTTCTTCTATAAGACCTGGGCGTTTTTTATTGATAACTGTTTTACTGAATAGGTATATATAACTTTTCAATTTACTATACGTATCTATTATAAAACTATTTTTTGTGGCGCTCATGATTTTTTGATGGAATTGATCGTTGATTTGTATGATTTCTTCTTCTGTTTTGTCGTCTCCGATTGTTGCGTAACTTTTTAATTCTTCGATATCGTCTTGTGTGAATACGATACTCGCTTTTTTAATTGCGTGTGTTTCTATTAAAATGCGCATCTCAAATATATTTCGATATTCTTCTACTGTTGGTACATAAATATAACCATCTCTTATGAAGTATTCTAATTCTAGTTGTTTTAAAGCTTCTCTTATCGGTGTTCTACTAACATTATATCTTTGTGCAAGTTTGCTTTCTGTTATTTTTTCATTTTGCGTTAAGTCACCATTTATAATGTCATTTCTTATTTTTTGATATATGGATAATTCCTTATTTACCATCGTTTTCACCTCGTTAACTTCATCTTACTATAAAAAAATTTGAAATAAAATGTATACATTTATTAAAATTTGGTATACAATACCTGTAAACGTTTACAGAAAAGGAGCATAAAAATGAAAATTGGATTTGTTGGATTAGGTATTATGGGTAAGCCAATGGTGAAAAACTTAATCAAAGCTAATAAAGAAGTATTAGTGAATGATTTAAATAAAGAAGCTGAAAAAGAGGTAGAGGCATTAGGTGCGAAAGTTGTATCTATTGAAGAAATGGCTAGAGATGCTGAAGTGATGATTACGATGTTGCCTAATGGTGCTATTGTTAAATCAGTTTTATACAGTGGTGAAACGGCAGTATTAAACCAAAGTGAAATTAATGTCAAAATGGTAATTGATATGAGTTCTTTAACACCTAATGAATCTTTAGAAATTAGTAAAGTACTTGAAGAAAAAGATATTCAGTATGTAGATGCACCAGTTAGTGGAGGAGAACCACTTGCGATTACAGGAGAACTAGCTGTAATGGTTGGTTGTGATGAAGATTTATTAGAAGATATTAAAGAAGTGCTTCGTCCAATTGCTGGATCTGTTGTAAGAGTTGGTCATGTTGGTTCTGGTAGTGTCGTTAAATTGGCGAATCAAATTATCGTGAATACAAATATTGCAGCATTGTCAGAAGCGGTTGTACTCGCTAAGAAATTTGATATTGATTTGACAGAAATGCATGAAGCAATCAAAAATGGTTTAGCAGGTTCAGCGGTTATGGAAGCCAAATTCCCTAAAATGATTGAACAAGATTATAAACCAGGTGGCACTTTAAACATTAATTTAAAAGACTTAAAAAATGTATCGTCAACAGCAGATACAGCAGGTTTAACATTACCAGTTGTTAATCAAATTAAAGAAATTTATAAATCAGAAGTTGCGCAAGGTAATGGTTTAAATGACCATTCAGGTATCATTCAATACTTCGAAAAAATAAATAATATGTAGGTGATAGTGATGTTAACAAAAGATTTAATAAATGTATTTAAACATGATGATATAAACAAACATTTAGCAGATTTAAAATATAAAATTATTGTACTAGATGATGATCCTACAGGCACTCAAACAGTTAAAGATTTACCTGTATATACGAAGTGGACTGAGGAATGGATTGAAGATGGTTTTCTTCAATCCCATAATATGTTTTACATTTTGACGAATTCTAGAGCGTTAAATGAACAAGAGACGATTTCTTTACACCAGGAGGTAAGCGCTAACATACAAAAAGTTGCTAATAAGTTGGATATACCTTATCTAATTATTAGTAGAGGAGATTCAACATTAAGAGGTCATTTCTATTTAGAACCTAAAGTGTTAAGTGATTCTAGTGACCAAGCTTTTGATGCCGTATTCTATATTCCAGCTTTCTTTGAAGGGAATAGATATACATATGAAGGTATTCATTATCTTAAAGAAGGCGAGCAATATATCCCGGTATCTGAAAGTGAATTTGCACAAGATACAACATTTGGATTTAAGTCTAAACATATGAATGACTTTATAAGCGAAAAAAGTAATGGTGAAGTTCAATCTGACGAAGTTTATCACATCACATTAGAAAATTTACGACAAAGAGATAAAGAAACGATTTTTAATGTATTTTCAAATTTAAATGACTTTGATCAAGTCGTGGTAGATGCTGTAAATGATGAGGATATGGATTTCTTTGTAGCTTGTCTGACTGAATTTTTAGCACAACATGATAAACGCTTTATCTTTAGAACAGCGGCATCTTTTGTTAAAGCAATTTGTGAAACACCTGGAGAAATTATCAATTTAAATTCTTATAAAGAAAATGATAATGGTGGCATCATTGTTGTTGGTTCACATGTTAAAAAGTCATCAGACCAACTGAAATATTTATTAGACCATTCATTTATTAGTGAAATAGAATTTGACGTTACGCAAATAGCGTCATCCAATTTACAAGCTTATGTTGATGACATTACACAACTCGTTGAGCGATATATTGATAACGGAGAAGATGTTGTCATTTATACGTCAAGAGATGTTATTAGAACTGAGAACTTGCAGCATAATTTAAGTATTTCTACTGCTATTTCAAATAGTTTAGTATCGATCGTTTCAAATTTAGATGTACAACCGAAGTTTATTATCGCTAAAGGTGGTATAACTTCAAGCGATGTTGCGACAAAAGGATTAAAAATTGAAAAAGCAAAAGTCATCGGTCAAATTACACAAGGGGTTCCAGTATGGCTAACAGGTTCTGAAGCGAAATATCAAAATATACCTTATGTTATATTCCCAGGAAATGTCGGAGATGAAGAAACTTTAAGCAGTGTATATGAATTAAATCGTTAAATATATAAAGAGAGAGGGATTTAAATGTTGGGAGAGTACTGGCCACTGGTTAGTGTTGTAATTGGTGTATTAATTTTATTAGCGCTTATTATGTACTTTAAATTAAATACGTTTGTTGCTTTAATTATCACTTCAATGTTAACAGGTATTATTTTAGGTATGCCACTTGATAAAATTGTGGAAACCATTGAAAAAGGTATGGGCGATACACTCGGTCATATTGCGATTATTTTTGGATTAGGTTCGATTTTAGGTAAGTTATTATCTGACGGTGGTGGTGCAACAAGAATTGCAGATACACTGATTAATACGTTTGGTAAAAAATATGTAACTTGGGCAATGATTATTGCATCATTTATTATCGGGATATCTTTATTTTTAGAAGTTGCATTTGTATTATTAATTCCTTTAGTGTTTACGTTGGCTAAAAGAATGAAAATTTCTAATTTACAAGTTGGTATTCCAATGGCAACTTCAATTGCTGTAACGCATGGATTCTTACCACCACATCCAGGTCCAGTAGCAATATCAGAAGCGGTTAATGCCAATATTGGCGAAGTACTGATGTATGGTCTTATCATTGGTGTACCTTTAGCAATTGTAGTAGGTGGTATCTTCCCTAAATTTGCATATGCTATTGCACCTGTAGCATTTGAAAAGAAAGGGAACACAGCAAGTATAGGTAAAATGAATGATTTTAGTAATGAAAAATTACCGAACTTTGGTATTAGTTTATTAACAGCATTATTCCCAGTTATTTTAATGTTATTTGCTACAGTAGTCCAACTTATAACTGGTCATGATCAAGAACCAACAAACTGGTTTGAATCTATCGTGTACTTACTTGGTTCATCTGTTACAGCAATGTTATTAGCTGTATTATTTGCGATATATTCAATGGGTATTAAACAATCTAAGAATATGACAACGATTATGAAATCATTTGAAGAAGCTATTGGACCAATAGCAATGTTACTTTTAATTATTGGTGGGGGCGGTACATTTAAACAAATCCTCATTGATGGTGGTGTTGGTGACACAATTTCAGAAATATTCCACGGTACAGAAATGTCACCAATTTTTCTAGCATGGTTAGCTGCTGCTTTATTAAGAGTAGCACTTGGTTCAACGACAGTAGCAGCAATATCTTCAGTTGGTATTGTATTACCATTATTACAAGCTTCAGATGTGAATATTTCACTTGTCGTACTTGCGATTGGTGCAGGTAGTATATTCTGCTCACATGTGAACGATGCAGGATTCTGGATGTTCAAAGAATACTTTGGTTTAACAATCAAAGAAACGTTCTTAACATGGACACTTCTAGAATCTGTACTTTCTGTATTAGGTTTGATATTAATATTAATCGTCAATTTAATTGTATAATTTTAAAAAAGGCTGGGACATATGTATATGTCTCGGCTTTTACTTTTTTCATTATTACAAATTAATGTACAAAAGTTGGATTAAAAGGTAATATGGTAGCGATTACATTAATAAAGGAGCATGATTATGTGGATTGATATTACACAACAATTGACGAACAATATTGCACACTGGCCAGGTGATGAGCCATTTCATTTTAAACTTTCAGCGACTAAAGAAGAAACGGGTTCTGTAAATATTGGTAGTATTTCAACAAGCACACATATAGGCACACATATGGATGCGCCATATCACTTTGATGAAGAAGGTATCAAGATTCATGAAATTGACGTCAATCGTTTAATTGGCGATGCAACATTAATTGAAATTATGGATGAAACTTTAATCACCCAGGAAATACTCAAGAAATATGAGATTAAAGGGACTATTATAATGATAAAGACTAAATCAGAAGCACATTCTGAAGTGTTTCCAGAGTCAGTACCTGTCTTAACGGAAGATGCCATTCAATATTTATCTTCAATAGGAATTAAAGTATTCGGTATAGACGTGCCATCAGTAGATGATATCGACTCTAAAACTTTAGACAATCATCATGCATTTAATCAATACGACATTATTAATATTGAAAATCTATTATTAGAAAATGTTTCAGAAGGTTATTATAACTTCATTGGATTACCTTTAAATATAGTAGGTGCAGACGGTTCGCCAATAAGAGCGGTCATTTCTAAAAAGGGGGAGTAGATGTGAGCGAATTTCAAGATGAATCACTTAAAGGGGAAAGTGTGAAGACAGATTTTTCGAAGGACATGACGTATAGTGAATATTTAGGTTTAGATAAAGTATTATCAGCACAACATACATTAACAGATGCGCACGATGAGAAATTATTCATAATTGTCCATCAAGTATCAGAACTGTGGATGAACTTAATTATTCATGAATTAAATTCTGCAAGTGATGATATTAAATCTGATCAATATAAACAAGCATTTAAAAAATTAGCTCGTGTAGGTAATATACAAAAACAACTCATTCAAGTATGGGAAGTATTATCAACCATGACACCAAGTGATTATTTGAAATTTAGAGATGACTTAGGGAATTCTTCAGGATTTCAATCTTTTCAAAATAGAATGATTGAATATAGCTTAGGATATAAAACAACACACGCTTTAAAAATCTATGAAAAAGACCCAAATATATATCAGCAGTTGAAAACACAACTAGAACGACCAAGTATATATGATGAAACAATTAAAGCAGTACATAGAGCAGGATTTAACATAGATTCCGAAGTGTTAAATAGGGAAGTTACGCAAAATTATATGCGGAATGATTCAGTCAAAGAAGCTTTTAAAGCAATATATTTACAATCAGACGCATACTTTGAATTGTATGAACTACTAGAGAAATTAACAGATGTAGAAGATAGATACAGTCAGTGGCGATTTAGACATATGAAGACCGTACAAAGAATAATTGGATTCAAAACAGGAACAGGTGGAAGTTCAGGTGTAAACTATTTAAAACGGGTTATTGACCAGAACTTCTTCCCAGAATTGTGGGAATTGCGTACAGAGTTATAAGTTGAGAATGGAAGTATAAGGATTTTCAGGCCGATAAAATAAAATAGCGACCCGGAAACGAGATTTCTGGACCGATAAAAATAATTACCGGTCCAGAAACGAGAAATATGGACCGATAAAAAAATTTACCGGTCCAGAAATGAGAAATATGGACCGATAAAAATAATTACCGGTCCAGAAATGAAAATGAAGCTGAGGCAATGACCGTTGCCTCAGCTTTCTGCTTTCAAAGTGCTTCTAAGTCTAGCTCATTTCACTATCTTTAACATCTGTTATAAACATATGTCCGGGTGCGTGCGTAATCATGATATCTGGTTTGGCATCTAATGCGACAGATTGTGGTGTTACACCGCATCCCCAGAATACAGGAACTTCTCCGTCTTTAATTGTTACAGCTTCACCGAAATCAGGTTGGTCAATGTTTCCGATACCGATTTCACTTGGATTTCCAATATGTATTGGTGTACCGTGTACTTCTTTGAAATGTGTTGTGATTTCAGTAGCTTTAATTGCTTCAGCCATCGTCATAGGTCGCATGCTTACTGTAATGTTTCCTTTAAAAGTACCACTTGGTTGAGCTGGTATATTTGTGATGTACATTGGTACGTTATGATTTTCTTCTATATGACGTACTGGAATGCCCGCTTCAAGCAAAGCATGTTCAAATGTAAAGCTACATCCAATCAAGAAGCTGACCATATCATCTGAATACAACGCTTTAATATCTTCGTATTCTTGAACAAATTTGCCATCTTTATAAAGTCTGTACAATCCAACATCTGTTCTAATATCCGCTTCTTTTCCATATTTACTAAATGACGGCGATCCTACTTCGGATACATCAAGTAATGGACATGTCTTCGGATTTTTAAAGCAAAATTTCAAAAAATCATAAGCATATTTAGAAGGCAAGATGACGACATTTGCTTGGACATACCCTTTAGCCATCCCACTAGTTGGTCGTGTTAATGCGCCTTGTCTTATACTTGCTCTAATTTCCTCTGGTGATGCAGTTTGTAAATTCATGATATTATCCCCTTTCTGCATGGCTCTCCTTATTATATCATTTAAACATTATTCCGAGATTTCTAACAATCATATGGTAAAATATTTGTTGGTATGAACGTATAGAAAAGTAAAGAAACGATAGGTGTTTATATGTTAAATTTATTTGTCTTATTATTAGAACGTGTTGGTTTAATTATACTCGTTGCTTACATATTAATGAATACCACGTATTTTAAAAATATGATGGGTGAGCGCGAAAAATGGTATGTAAAATGGCGATTGATCATTGTATTTTCATCATTTGCATTGCTATCTAATTTTACAGGTGTCGCGATTCATAATGGAGAAATTGTATCGAGTATGATTTATTTACATCTCGGACCAGAAGTGTCACTTGCGAATACACGTGTGTTAACAATAGGCGTTTCAGGGTTAATAGGTGGACCATTTGTAGGTTTATTCGTAGGTGTGCTATCAGGTATATTTAGAGTTTATATTGGCGGTGCAGATGCATATACATATTTAATATCATCAATCGTCATTGGACTTGTCGCAGGTTACTTTGGTGCACAAGCAATGAAGTCAAAAAGTTATTTATCCGTGAAACAAAGTGCATTAGTTGGTGCATCAACGGAAGTTATTCAAATGATTTGTATATTGATATTCTCATCTCAAAAAGCAGATGCATGGGAACTTGTTCAACTTATTGCATTGCCGATGATTATCATTAATGGATTAGGTACTGCAATATTTATGTCTATTATTATTTCGACAGTTAAACAAGAAGAACAAATGAGAGCGATTCAAACGCATGATGTATTAAAGCTCGTCAATCAGACATTGCCTTATTTTAAAGAAGGATTAACTGAGTCATCTGCACATCAATCAGCAAAAGTTATCAAAGATCTTATGAAAGTTTCTGCTGTTGCTATTACAAATAAGACGCATATATTGGCGCATGTTGGTGTAGCTAGTGATCATCACACACCTGATAAGACCATCATTACTGATTTATCTAAAGCAGTTATTGAAACAGGTCAGCAAAAAGAAGTCTATTCTAGTAAAGATATAGGGTGTCAACATCCGAACTGTCCTCTTGAAGCGGCGATTGTTATTCCATTATATGTACATGATGATATTGTAGGGACATTGAAGTTGTATTTTACAGATCATCATGATTTAACATTTGTAGAGAAACAACTAGCTGAAGGTTTAGCTAAAATATTCTCTAGTCAGTTAGAACTTGGTGCTGTTGAAACACAACGAAAATTATTACAAGATGCTGAAATTAAGTCGTTACAAGCTCAAGTTAATCCACATTTCTTCTTTAATGCGATTAATACAATTTCAGCATTGGTTCGAATAGATCATGAGAAAGCACGTCAATTATTATTACAATTGAGTCATTTCTTCCGGTCGAATTTACAAGGTGCGAGAAACAATACGATTACAATTGAAAAAGAATTAGAACAAGTACGCGCTTATATTGCTTTAGAACAAGCAAGATATCCCGATCACTTTAAAATTGAATTTGATATACCCGAAGAACATTATTCTGCACTTGTCCCACCTTTTGTTATACAAATATTAGTAGAGAATGCAATTAAACATGCCTTTACAAGTAGAAAAGATGACAATCGCATTTGGGTTAAAGTGAGTCGTAATCATCAATCGATTCAATTATGTGTAAGAGATAACGGGCAAGGTATACATGAAGATAAAATTGCTATTTTAGGTAAGACAACAGTTGCCTCTCAGTCTGGAACTGGAAGTGCGTTAGAGAATTTAAATAGAAGATTAACAGGATTATTTGGAAATCATGCAGAATTACAATTCGATTCAAGTGATAAAGGAACGAAAGTATGTACGATTATTCCACACAAATATCGAGAGGAGGAAATGTAATGCATGCGTTAATTGTTGATGATGAACCATTAGCACGTAATGAACTGAAATATTTATTGAATCAAATTGGTTCATTTAGTCAAATTGAAGAAGCAGAAAATGTTGAAGAAACATTGGAACAACTACTGTCACACGAATTTGATGTTATATTTTTAGATATTAATTTGATGGAAGAAAGTGGCTTAGATTTAGCGAAGAAAATCAACAAAATGAAACATGTTCCGCATATTATCTTTGCGACTGCTCATGACACATATGCTGTACAAGCATTTGAATTAGAAGCAACAGACTATATCTTGAAACCTTTTGAGAAATCGAGAATTGAACAAGCGATTAATAAAATTACGAATAGCGAGACACAACAATCAGTGGAGCCGAAACCGGTTAATCACGATGAAGTCTTGCCTATTGAAATTGATGATCGTATTTATGTATTGAATGTAGATGATATTATTGCGATATCTGTCAATCAAGGTATTACGACGATTAATACGACTGACAATGAATATACGACAAACGAGCCACTCAGTTTCTATGAGAAAAAGCTCAGTCACGCTAAATTTATTCGTATTCATCGCGCAAGTATTATTAATAAATGGCATATACAATCGGTTGAACATTGGTTTAATTCGACGTATCAAGTGACGTTGACGGGGAATATCAAATTACAAGTTAGTCGATCATATATGAAGTCGTTTAAATCAGAAATAGGGTTAGTATAATTTTCAGAGCATAGATTTTGTAACTTAGAGGTCAATTATTGCATTTCGCATTGAAAACGCTTTAAAAATTGATTTTCATATTAAGATAACCTTAAGAGATTACTTCGGGAGGTTGTCTAAATGAAAAAAGTCAATAACTTCTTTCATCAAGTATTAACAATATCAATTGTATTATTAATTTCACATGTCATAGAAAGCTTTATGCCTATACCAATGCCGGCATCAGTTATCGGATTAGTGCTAATGTTTATCGCTTTAACGACAGGTATTATCAAGTTAGAACAAGTAGAAGCGGTTGGTACTGCATTAACGAATAATATCGGATTCTTATTCGTTCCAGCGGGTATTTCAGTAATCAACTCATTAGGCATCTTAAGTACGAGTCCAATACTTATCATATTACTAATTATTATTTCTACAATTTTATTACTTGTTTGTACGGGTATCTTTTCACAAATGATCATTAAACCAAGTGAAAAATCAGTTAAACGTACGAAAGAAATTAACAATAAACGCGTGGCAGGTGATTATGCATGATGGAACATTTAGGCCTTAATACACCATATTTCGGTATCGGATTATCTGTAATATTATTCTTAGTCGGTACTTATTTATTTAAAAAAACAAATGGATTCTTCTTGTTTGCGCCATTATTTTTCAGTATGGTTGGTGGCATTGTATTTTTAAAAGCGACAGGCATACCATATGAAAATTACAAAATAGGTGGAGATATTATTAATTTCTTCCTAGAACCAGCAACAATTTGTTTCGCAATTCCTTTATACAAAAAACGTGAAGTACTTAAAAAGCATTGGCATCATATCATGGGTGGTATTGCGATTGGAACAGTAGCAGCACTTGTTATTATTTATATTGTAGCGAAAGCATTCCAATTTGGTGATGATATTATCGCATCAATGTTACCACAAGCAGCAACAACTGCAATTGCATTGCCAGTTTCAGAAGGTATTTCAGGTATTAAAGAACTCACATCATTAGCCGTGATTTTAAATGCCGTTATTATTATGGCATTAGGAAATAAATTATTGAAACTCTTTAATATTACAAATCCGATTGCAAGAGGATTAGCCTTAGGTACAAGTGGACACACACTCGGTGTCGCAGCAGCAAAAGAATTAGGTGAAGTAGAAGAATCAATGGCCAGTATTTCACTCGTTCTTGTTGGTATCGTAGTCGTAGCAGTCGT
Organism: Mammaliicoccus sp. O-M54; assembly: GCF_022386035.1. Classification (NCBI taxonomy): domain Bacteria; kingdom Bacillati; phylum Bacillota; class Bacilli; order Caryophanales; family Staphylococcaceae; genus Mammaliicoccus; species Mammaliicoccus sp. O-M54. Next base: position 25,157 of record NZ_JAJNJE010000005.1, on the reverse strand, counting down.
TCCATTCTTTGTTATGTTCTTATTATAGAGAAAAATGACAAGCGCCCGTAACATGTTTATGTTACAGGCGCTTGTCGTTTTATTTACCTACTAAAATCCATCTAGATAATATAAATGTTATTGGAATTGTAAAAATTAATCCGATAAATGGTGCAAAAGTTTCGTTTACATGAAGTAACTGTACAAACACAAATAATAATAATGTTTGTAGCCCCATATTTACAACTTGTGTAATAGGAAATTGAATGAATTTTTTTACGGTAGGTTGAACACGATAAACAAAATAACAATTCAAATAAAATGAAATGATAAAGCTTATTATGAAACTCAATATATGACTCACTAAATATTGAATGCCGAACACTTTTAATAATAATAAATATATCCAGTAATAATTAACTGTATTGATGCCACCTACAAGTATAAATCGAATGATTTCTCCGTGTTTCTTGGACATATAGCTACTCCTTAAGTACGCAATTTATTATACGACCAGGCCACGTTTAGTACTATATTGTTCGTATAAATGATCTTGTGCAATTTCTTCTAAAATCTCAACGACTTTATAGACTTCTTCATATGATGTATATAAAGCAATAGGTGCTAATCGAATCACATTTGGTTCTCTAAAATCAGGAATCACACCTTTATCTTTCAACGCTAAACTGATTCTATATGCTTCATCATGCACTAAACAAACATGTCCACCTCGTTTAAAATCATCACGTAAGTTCCCAACTGAATAACCATAGTCAGTTAACTTTTCATCAATTAAATACATTAAGTATGACGTAATATGAAGTGATTTCTTTCTAATAGCATGCATGCCAACTTCGTTAAAAATGTTAAGCACACCTTCTAATGGTGCCATAGATAGAATATTTGGCGTTCCAACTTGCCACCCTGAAGCATCTCGTTGATGTTCAAATGTATGATTAAGTTGGAATTGTGTTTCGTCTTTATTCCCAAACCATCCGGCCGTACCAGGACTGCGATTAAAGTGTTTCTTATTGATATATAAGCCAGCAGTTGAACCAGGTCCACCTGATAAATATTTATATGTACACCATACAGCAAAGTCTGCATCAATTTGGGTTAAGTCCATTTCAATCGCGCCGATTGCATGACATAAGTCCCATCCAATGAAGATTTGACGTTCCTTCGCAGCCATTGTTATTTTTGCCATGTCTAATACTTGAGCACTTCGGTAGAGTACGGTAGGTAATAGAATAAGTGCAACATCATCTGTCATTGCTTCAATAATGGCATCTTCATCAATGAATACACCATCTGAACTTTTAACAACTTTAACTGCATCGTTTGGATCTAATCCTTTTAGACGCACTTGACTATCTACTGCATAACGGTCAGTAGGGAAGTTTAAGTCATCAACTAATATTTTGTATTTATCTTTAGTTGGTTCGTAAAAAGTACTGATAGCTTGATGTATATTGGATGTCGTGCTACCAACTACTACAACTTCTTCAGGACTCGCACCAATTAATGGCGCCATGTTTGAAGCAATGTGCTTAGAATAATGATAGTATTTGCTGTCTTCAATATTCCAAATTTTGATGCCTTCTTTTTTCCAATCTTCTAACGCATTGAGTAATGATGCCTCAGCATCTTTAGAAGCAAGACCTAAAGAATTCCCATCCATGTAAATTTCGTTAGGTTGTATATAAAATCGATCACGAACATGATGTAACACATCCGCTTTATCCAAAGCTTCGGCAAATTCTTTTGTTGTATTAAATGAAGTATCCATTTGTTCATCCCCTTATAAATAATGAATCATTCTTTAAATATAATTGTATACTTTCCATGTAAAAGTCACAAAGATAATGATATTTGGGATGGGTGGATGTAGGAATGTGGGTGTGGGCAGGAAGTGAGCAGGTAGGATTGTAGTTTTCAGGCCGATAAAATAAAATAGCGACCCGGAAATGGAGTTTTCAGGCCGATAAAATAAAATAGCGACCCGAAAATAGGATTACCAGGCCGATAAAAATAATTATCGACCCGAAAACGAGATTATCAGGCCGATAAAAATAATTATCGACCCGAAAACGAGATTTCTGGACCGATAAATAAAATTAGCGACCCGAAAATAGGATTTCCAGGCCGATAAAAATAAATATCGACCCGAAAATGGGATTTCCAGGCCGATAAAAATATAATAGCGACCCGAAAATGAGATTTCTGGACCGATAAAATAAATTACCGGTCCAGAAATGAGAAATACGGACCGATAAAAAAATTTACCGGTCCATATTTTGCATCTCAGTTATCCATTATTCATTTTGACTACTAGTCTTGCGGCGTCTCCTTTTGCTAGTCGGTCGAATCCTTCATTAATTTCATCTAGAGGCAGCGTGTCTGTTAGTAATGAATCAATATCTAAGCGACCTTGTTTATAAAGCGCGATAAATCTTGGGATATCTCTCATTGGTACACAGCTACCTACATATGAACCTTTAATAGTTCTTTCTTCCGCTGCTAAAGTAACTTGTGGAAATGAAAATTCATGTTTAGGGTCTGGTAATCCGGTTGTTACTGTTGATCCGCCACGTTTAGTGATTTTGTATGCAACTTCCATTGCTGGCACGACACCGGCAGTTTCAAATGCATATTCAACGCCGCCTTTTACATAAGCTTTAACTTGTTCAACGACATCATCGTCTCCTGAATTAAAAGTTGCAGTTGCACCGAGTTTTTTAGCTAATTCAAATTTGCCTGGATTAATATCTAATGCAATGATTTCTCCTGCTCCAGCTAATTTAGCGCCTAAAATAGCATTCAAACCGATACCGCCTAATCCAACAACTGCGACTGAACTGCCTGGTTTTACTTGTGCTGTATTAATAACTGCGCCTATACCTGTAATAACAGCACATCCAAATATGGCTACTTTTTCAAAAGGAATGTCTTTATCAACTTTTACGATAGAGTGCTGTGAAACAACAGCATAATCTGCAAAGCCAGAAACGCCTAGGTGATGATGCATATTATCTTCTTCATTATGTAGTCTTATGCCACCATCAAGTAGTTCTCCTTGCTCATTAGAAGCAGCGCCATTCTCACATAGTGCAGGTCTACCTTCACTACATGGTAGACAATGACCACAGTTTGGAATAAATGTGCAGACAACATGATCACCAACTTCAAAGTTTGTTACGTTGTCCCCAATTTCAATGATTTCTCCTGCCGCTTCATGTCCAAGTGCCATAGGAGTAGGGCGTGGTCTACTTCCATTAATAACAGATAAATCTGAATGACATAAACCTGCCGCTCCAATTTTAATGAGCACTTCATTTTGATTCGGTTTATTTAATTCAAGTGTTTCAATTTTTAATGGTTTACTTTCTGAATATGGACTAGGTAAACCCATTTCGTGCAATACCGCTGCTCGTGTCTTCATTAGCTTTCACTCCTATATGATTAACATTATTCGTAATATCCATCTGTTGATTTTCTAAAGCCTTCAAATTGATTGCCATCATGGCCGAACCAAATTTGTGCGTCTTTCTCTTTAGCGAGTCTTTTAATCTTTTCAACAGATCTTGCCCAACCAATTGAATCATATAAAATACCTGGTGGCTTTAAAATGTCTCCCATACTTTCAGCTGTGTAAATAGCATCTGAAGCCAATATCAGTGTACCGAGTTCCTGAGTTTCTACTTCTAGTCCAATCATGCCCCATGCATGACCACTACCAAAATTCAGTACTTTAACACCTTTAACAATTTCTAAATTATCTTCATAGGGTTTAATCGTTTTCCATGTTAAATCATTTTTAATCCAAGCATCAATATCCGCCCAAATGTAGGCACCAGCTTTTTGGTTACGCGCATAAGTCTGCATCGTTCCATTAAGTTCATCATCATGCACAATTACAGTTGCGTTTGTAAAATATTCAAGACAACCCGCATGATCTAAATGAAGGTGAGAAGCTACGACATAATCAACTTCGCTTGGATCGACATTAATTTGTTCAAGTCTATTAGGTAAGTAGCAAGATTCATCAGCAGTATACGGGAATGCTTTTTGAGTTTGGTTAATCCATCTACCATTTTCCCCCATAGAGTTAGGATTACAAGCCGTGTCGAACAAAATCTTTGCTTCAGGATGATCAATAAATACGGTGTAAATAGGGAATTCAAACATTTCATTAGGTGCATTAGGATTATCCAAAGTAGCTTGATTAGACCCAGCAATCATTAGATTCTTGTCCATTTTCATACGACCATTGTCGAGCACATAAAGCTTTATTCCTTGATTATTTACATTTACCATAAATCATCACCTCAATCTTTAGTGTATAATTACATTATAATTGTAATCGTTTTCTAGAACAAACAAAAAGACAAATGTAATAGAGATTGAATAAGGTGATGAGGTTTGAATACGGACCGATAAAATAAAATAGCGACCCGGAAATCGCAATTTCCGTGGTCGCTTCATCTTTATTAAACGAGTTTCTTCCTAATACTACCTGATATAAAATCAACTACTGCTACCATTATGACTAAACCTATTAATATTATGCCTACTCGATCCCAAGTTCGAGTTTGCAAAGCAAATATTAATGGTGTACCGATACCGCCAGCTCCGATTAAACCGAGTATTGAAGCAGATCTTAAGTTTAACTCAAATCGATATAATACTAATGATATGTATGAAGGTAGTATTTGTGGTACTACTGCAAACATAAGTGTCTTAATCGAATTGGCGCCACTTGCTACGAGTGATTCTGTTGGACTTAAATCTAGATTTTCTAGATCTTCAGCGAACAATTTACCCATCATACCTATAGAATGAATACCTAGTGCAAGTACACCTGAAAATGAACCTGGACCTACAGCTTTAATAAAGATAATTGCCATAACAATTTCAGGAAACACTCTGATAACACTCAAAATAAATTTACTAATGCTAGAAACAGGTTTAAATTTTACCATGTTTTTAGCAGCAATAAATGCAAGTGGTATAAATAAAATGGCTGATAAAAATGTACTGATAACAGCAATTGCAAATGTTTCTAATAAACCTCTTAGAAGGTCCTCACCTTCAGGAATATATACATAATTCCAATCAGGATGAAATAATCCATCTACAATAGATTTCATAATTGTTCCTGACTGTGATTTGATTTCGAAAGCGGGTAATCCTACAAAAGCCCAAATTAATAATACGACAAGAATGATACTTGTAATCCATCGAGAAATAATGGATTTGCGTTGTCTTTCTGGCTTTAACTGATAATAAGTTTGTGTCATATTAATTTTTCCCTCACTTTCGTACTTACTAAGTCAATGATTACAACAATAACAAGTGTTACAAGTATGATTGTTAATGTCTTAGGATATTGGAAAAGACCTAATGTTTGATCATAATACAGACCAATACCACCAGCACCTACTAAACCTAATACTGCTGCTGCTCTTATGTTAATTTCGAATGCGTATAATACATAAGACATATATGGCGCAATAGCTTGTGGGATTATCGCATATGTAATCCATTTTAATTTATTTGCACCAACTGCAGTCATAGCTTCTAATGGACCATCATCAATACTTTCTAATGATTCATACATCAATTTACATATGATACTAATAGATAAAATGATGATTGCGAGTACCCCTGGAATTTGACCAATACCAAAAATTGCAACGAATACTGCTGCAAGTAATAAGTCAGGGATTGTTCTAACAATATTCAAGATAAATCTACAAGGATAAGTTATCCAACTTGAACGAATTACATTGCGGGCACACAGGATTGAAATAGGAATTGAAAGTAGACCACCTATAAATGTTCCTACAACTGCCATTCGGATGGTATCTAACATTGGTTTAGTGATACTAGAAATATAACTTAAATCTGGTGGAACCATACTTTTGAACAGTTCGACCATTTGTGGAATACCGTACATTAAATCACCAATACTAAAGTTCGTAAACATGAAACTCCAAACGACTAAAATAGCGACGATAATGATTGATAAAACAACTTTTAAAGAAGTCTTACGACGTAAGTAAGGTTCAAAGCGTTCTTGGTTAGAGTCCATTTACTGCACCCCTAACTTCTCGTCATTTTTAATATGGCGTCCATAAATTTCGGCAAATGTTTCATCCGTTGCTTCTGATGCAGGACCATCATAAACTAATTCACCAGCACGTAGTCCAATAATTCTAGTACCATATTCTTTTGCTAAATCTACGAAATGCAGGTTGATGATAATCGTGATACCTAATTCTTCGTTAATACGCTTTAAGTCATCCATAACTTGTTTCGTTGTAAGTGGGTCTAATGACGCGACAGGTTCGTCTGCAAGGATGATAGACGATTCTTGACATAAAGCACGTGCAATAGAAATACGTTGTTGTTGACCACCAGATAATTCATCAGAACGGTTATATGCTTTTTCTAGTATATTCACTCTGTCTAATGACTCTAATGCTTTTATCTTATCTTCTTTCGGAAATAAACCGAGTACCATTTTCCAAGTAGGGTGGTATCCGACTCTGCCACTCAACACGTTTCTAATAACAGATGATCGTTTGACTAAATTGAAATGTTGGAAAATCATACCTATATTGCGACGCATCATCAATAATTCTTTACCTGATGCTTTAGAGATGGATTTACCATCAATTAAAATATCGCCTTCAGTAATATCATGTAAACGATTGATTGAACGTAGTAGGGTAGATTTACCAGCACCTGATAAACCTACAATTACTGCAAAGTCGCCTTTTTCGATATTTAAATTGATATCTTTCAGACCTTGGTGACCATTTTTATATATTTTGCTCACGTTTTTAAATTCTATTTGACTCATATGTATCCCCCTTAAAAAATAAAAGCTCTGCTCATAATAGGAGCTGAGCTTTTATATTAAATCTCATCATTATTTTTCGTTATCGTTTACTTTTTTACCGTATTCACGTACGATATCGAATTCAGAGTCTTTGCTATCAACATAGCCTTCATGACTATAAACTTCACTTACAATTTTGTGACCTTCTTTAGTTTTTGCGATATCTTTAAAAGCTTTTTTAAGTTTATCTCTAAATTTGTCATCCATATCGCTTCTTACTGAAATTGTATCGTTTGGAATATCTTCAGTTAATTCTACGATTTCAGTATCTTTGAAGACGTTTGGTTGGTCTTTCTTAACAATGTTACGAGCATCTTGGAATGTTACTGCTACATCAACGTCACCATTTAATAATGCAATAATAGCTTGGTCATGTCCTTTAACATTTGTAATTTTCATGTCGTTGATTGGATTGATGCCTTCTTTTAATAATTCAGCTACTGGATAAGTGTATCCTGCAGTTGATGTAACATCTTGTAAGGCAATTTTTTTACCTTTCATATCTTTTAAAGATTTAATGCCAGAATCTTTTTTAACAACAAATTGTGATTTATAACTTTTAACGAGTTTGTCATTATTAGATCCGTCTTTGTTAACGCCATAACGTTGTGCTTGTAGTAATACATCAGCAGCTTTTTGATCGTGTGCTAATGTGTAAGCAGTAGGTGGTAAGAAACCAACGTCTACTTTTTTAGATTTCATTGCTTCAACGATTGTGTTGTAATTTGTAGAAACTGAAACTTTTACTGGAATATCTAATTCTTTTGATAATAATTTTTCTAACGGTTTTGCTTTTGCTTCTAATGTGTCAGCATTTTGAGATGGAACGAATTGAATAGTAAGTTCTTTAGGTTTATAGCTGTCCCCTTTGCTATCCCCATCACTTGACGATTTTGAATCAATACTTGATTTCCCGTTGCCACATGCAGCTAGTAAAATCATTGCCCCCAACAAAAGTATGGTTACAAAACTAAAACTTTTTTTCATGTCCATTAATTAAACCTCCAAATATGTATTATCACTACAAATAAATAAAATCTCGATACAAATTTAATTATACCCTTCGATTATGTAAAATTACAACATGAATATGCATATATTTTCTATTTAATGCCATAATTTGTATGGACTCCATTTACATAAAAATATTACCACAAAATCTTATGCTTTTTTACATAAAAATAGAAAATTTTGTTAAATGATTGTAAGGATATTAAAGATTTGTCTGATGCATCATATTTTTAGAGTTTAGTTAATATTTAATTTCAAAATTCATTACTTTTGGCACATCTTCTATACTGTGTTGTTCTAAGAAATCAATCAGCATTTCAGCACCTTCAACTTGAATATCTTTGATGATTTTATCAGCACTATACATGTTAAAATCACCGCCACCAACTGCTCTATAATTATTAAGAACGATAGAATAATGTGTGTCTAATTCTATAGGTTTGCCTTTAAATAAAACATTTTCTACACGATTGCCAATAGGTTTCTGAATATTGAATGTATATGAAATACCTGCGTACATATCATAGTTATAATGTTGTGGTTTAGGTTCAATGAAAGCCTTATTCACAACGAGTTCACCTTGTTCAATATCGAAGTATGAAGCGGTTCTTTCTAAGGCTAGTAATAGATCTTTACCTGTAATATCTAATACATAGAAAGTATTAGGGAATGGGTAATTATTTATAACGTCACGCATCGTAATAGTTTGTCCAAACCCAACACCACTATCAAATAATGCTGAAGCGGATATATCAGCACCACTAAGCTTCATTTGCGCATAATTAATAAAGTTAATCAGTGGGTGTGGCTCTATTCTTGCTTTAAAATGATCGTCGACATACATCGTTTGAGATTGTTGAGAGATTTCAGTATCTAACCAGTCATTAATTTCTTTTTCTAAGTTTGTAAGATTTTGTGGAATTGAAATTTGTGGTTGATAGTCTTTAACAAATAGTAATTCTGAATCTGCTGATAACACTTTGTTTGTTTCTTCATCAATTTTCAATGTGATCTTACCGAGACAATCTCCTTTACCACCGGGTTGAATGACTGCTGTTTGGTTAATGACTTCTGCAATTTCTCTATGCTGATGACCGGTTATCAATACATCAACACCTTCTAATTCTGTTAGTAAATCATAGCCTTCATTTTCACCAGTCAGTAATTCAGTTTCTTCACCAGTATGTAAATCACGCTCAAATCCTCCGTGATAACACACGACAACAATATCCGCGTTACGTCTCACTTCTGGTATCAGTTCTTTCGCAGTTTCAACAGCAGATTGGAAACTTAATTCAGCTATTGTATCGGGTTTCTCCCAATGTGGTATATATTGAGTCGTTAAGCCGATAATACCGAAAGTTGTTTTGTCTTTTTCTAAATAAATGACATCATTACCAGTGAAAGGTTTATGATCTTTAAAAATATTTGCCGATAGCACAGGGTAGTTTAAAGATTTAATCGCGTCATAAAGGTAAGGTAAGCCATAGTTGAATTCATGATTTCCAATAACACCGAAGTCAAAACCAATCTGGTTGTATAGATCCGTTAAAGGCTTGCTTGATTTTGTTTCCGAAGCCAAATACGAACATAGAGGTGACCCTTGTAGAAAATCACCATTGTCCATTACGATGACATGTTCGTGAGTTTGCTTGATATCTTGAATCATTTGATTAATTTTAAGTAACCCCTTAGGTAAGTCTTGATGAGCCTCTTGATAATCAGTAGGGAAGATATAGCCATGAATATCACTCACCGTTAAAATTACAATCTCTTTCATTATGAAAAAGCCTCCAATCATAAAATAATTCCTTGATAAATATAGTATAAACGAAACTTTTGAATAAAATGTAATATATTTTAGGATTAGAAGGAAATTTGCGGAGGATGTGTGGGTTTCTGGACCGATACGAAAAATTATCGGTCCAGAAATGAGAAATATGGACCGATAAAAATAATTACCGGTCCAGAAAAGAGAAATACGGACCGATAAAAATAATTACCGGTCCAGAAATGAGAAATACGGACCGATAAAAATAATTATCGGTCCAGAAACGAGAAATACGGACCGATAAAAATAATTACCGGTCCAGAAACGAGAAATATGGACCGATAAAAATAATTACCGGTCCAGAAACGAGAAATATGGACCGATAAAAAAATTTATCGACCCGAAAACAGGATTTACAGGCCGATAAAAATAAATATCGACCCGAAAACAAGATTACCAGGCCGATAAAAATAAATATCGACCCGAAAACGAGATTACCAGGCCGATAAATAAAATTATCGACCCGAAAATGAGATTATCAGGCCGATAAAAATAAATATCGACCCGAAAACGGGATTTACAGGCCGATAAAAATAAATATCGACCCGAAAATGAGATTATCAGGCCGATAAATGAAAACCTGAGTCATCGCACGATGACTCAGGTTCAATATTACAATATTAAATTAGAATGTTTGTCCTAATGCTTTTGCACGTTCGATTGCGTCTGCTTTGATTTCTTCTGCTTTTTCTGGGTTAGCATTATGACCTTCAACAATTAAACCGTCAAAGTCAGTAATTCCGTAGAAGTTCATCATTTGTCCAATGTAACGGTGACCCATTTCTAAGTCAGCTGCTGGTCCTTCACTATAATATCCACCACGTGCTTGAATGTGTAATGCTTTTTTATCTGGTAATAAACCAACTGGACCTTCAGCTGTATATTTGAATGTTTTGCCAGCTACTGATACTGAATCTAAGTAAGCTTTCATAACTGGTGGGAATGAGAAGTTCCAGAATGGTGTGACGAATACATATTTGTCTGCATTAACAAATTGATCACTTAATTCGTTTAAGCGACGTACTTTACCTTGTTCGCCTTCTGAAAGTTCTTCAAATCCTTGTCCTGATTGTAATTTACCCCAACCAGCAAATACATCTGCATCAATTTGTGGAATGTATGAATTGTATAAATCGATATGAACGATTTCATCATTAGGGTTTGAAGCTTTATAACTTTCGATAAATGATTTAGCTGTTGCCATTGAAAAAGAAACAGTTTCATCATGTGGATGAGCTGTAATAAATAATACTTGTGACATAATAATATTTCTCCTCTGTGATAAAAATTAAACTAACTATAATTATTATACTTAAATTCTTTAGCAAAGCAATAGGAATGCTCATGAAAATAAATGTTATTTTACACTTAAGTTTTAATAATGGTAGGATAAATGTAATGAATGATAATTTGATAAGAGGGATGATGGATTTTGAGTAAGAAATTATACTTAATGAGACACGGACAAACATTATTTAATGAGAAGAAGAAAATTCAAGGTGCATCTGATTCACCATTAACACAATTAGGTATTGAACAAGCGCGTATGGCAAAAAAGTATTTCGATGAATCGAATATAACATTTGAGTCGCTTTACGCATCTACACAAGAACGTGCGAGTGATACACTTGAAATTATATGTCCAGAAAGGCCATATGTAAGATTAAAAGGATTAAAAGAATGGAACTTTGGACTTTATGAAGCTGAAAGTGAAACTTTAAATCCGCCACATAAGCCAGGTGAAACTTCTTATGGAGACTTCTTTGTTGATTATGGCGGTGAGTCTAGTGAAGAACTGCAAAATAGAATGAATGAAACTTTAACAGATATCATGAATACAGATGAAGCCGATACAATTTTAGCAGTAAGTCATGGTGGGGCATTATATATGTTTTTACAACTATGGTTATCATTTGAAAAAGTTAAAGAAGTGAAATTCTCCAATTGTTGCATACTCGAATTTGAATTTGAAGACAATACATTTAAATTTATACAAGCCATTAATCCAACAGAAATAGCATAAAAAGACGGGACAGCCATCGTACATGATGACTGTCCCGTTCTATTATTTAATTGAAGGTATATAGAATCTAGAATTTTCATAATGGAATATGATTTTAGAGTAGTCGAAAGGAATACCTGTACTTGTGTAGAATATTTGTTCATATTCTAACGATGGATCACCTTCATTTAATTCCAAGTGTGTCGCATCTTCTTTATTTAATTTACCAATATTGAAATATATATCAGTGAATCCTACTTTGACTTTTAAATTATTTTCAATGTAATGAAAGATAGAACCATTGGCAATTTCTTCATTTATGTATAAGACAACATTTTTACTAAAATAAGAAGTTTCAATACAGAATACTTCTCCATCAAGATATCTAACACGATCGACAAGATATACAGTATCATTATCTTTTAACTTTAATTGTTGTTTTACTTCATCTTCAGGTTGAATCTCCGCAACTTTTAAGATTTTACTCGTTACCTCGTGCCCTTTAAATTCATCTGAAAATCCATCAGCAGTAAATAAGTTAACAAATCCATCTCTTTTCGGATTTCTTACATAGATGCCACTGCCTCTAGCTTGATAGATTAAACCTGTTTTTTCTAGATTTTTGAGAGCATTGATAATCGTACTCTTGCTCACGTTAAATTCACTTCTTAAAACTTCAACACTCGGTAATTTATCCCCAGCTTCATAATGCCCATTATTGATAAGCGACTCAATACGTTCAGCAATAAGCTCGTACTTAAGCATATTAATCCCCACTTTATGATAGATATTACTCATATTATAGCACTAGTTAAATTAATAACACCAACTAAATATATACCTATCTTTACAAATTGTATCGGTATAATTATAATGTAAGTGTATACAAAATAGAATATAGATTAATTGAGGTGTAATTATGTCAAACAAGAACGAAAGAATTGCTAAAGAAATTCTTGATGTTATTGGCGGGGAAGATAACGTTCTTAAAAGTACTCATTGTGCGACACGACTAAGACTCGTACTAAAAAGATCAGATCCAACTGCTAAAGAAAAAGTTAAGAAAATAGAAGGTGTTGTGACTGTTGTTGAAAATAATGGTCAATTTCAAATTGTTATTGGGAATAATGTAAGTGATGTATATAAATCATTTGAAAAGTTATTAGGTAACACAAATAACCAGCAAAATAATGAAGCACCGGAAGAAAAAGGTAGTGTTCTAAATAGAATTATTGCCACAATGTCAGCAGTATTTGCGCCATTTATTTATATTTTGGCTGCTGCAGGTATATTACAAGGTTTACTTATCTTAATAAATTTGATTGTGCCTTCATTTGCTAAAACGGGAACTTATGAGGTATTTAACTTTATATCATGGGCACCATTTACATTTTTACCTATTTTTATTGCAATAACAGCATCAAAACATTTTAACGTAAACATGTACATAGCTATTGCATGTTCGGCTGCTTTAGTCAGTCCTGATTTCTCAGCAATTCTTGAAAGAATCGGTGATGGGGAAACAGTGAGATTGTTTGGTATGCCACTAACTGAAACAGCATACACATCATCTGTACTACCACCATTACTTCTTGTTTGGATTTTATCTTACTTAGAAAAATTCCTTAATAAGACGATACATGAAGTAGTTAGACCATTGTTTGTACCATTTCTTTCAATCATTATTATGGTACCTGTGACATTGTTAGTAATTGGTCCTATTTCAACTCTAGCGGCACACGGTATTGCAAATGGTTATAATTCATTGGTAGAAGTTGCGCCTTGGCTTGCCGGAGCAATTATAGGTGGTGTATGGCAAGTATTTGTAATATTTGGTGTACATTGGGGTATTACACCAGTGGTACTTGCTAACTTTGAACAATACGGAAGTGATTCATTCCAAGCTTACCAAACAATTGCTGTTATAGCGCAAGTTGGAGCAGTTGTAGGGGTACTCATTAAAGCAAAGACTCAAGAAATAAAGAGAGTATCATCATCAGCTGGTATAACAGGTATTTTTGGTATTACAGAACCGGCAATTTATGGTGTTAACTTGAGATTTAAGAAACCATTTATTATTGCATGTATTAGTGGTGCAATAGGAGCGTTTGTAGCAAGTTTCTTTAATCCGAAATATTATGCATACGCTGGATTACCGGGACCATTAACGATTGTAAATGGTTATAATGCTGATAATGCATCATCTATATGGGGGATTTTAATAGGTACTGCAATTGCGATTGTTCTTCCTATCATATTAATTCAGATTTTTGGATATGGTGAAGATACGACAGAACAGGTTGAAGATGCGGATGCTAATCAATCTAATGTAGTTGCTCAAAATGAAGAACTAGAACTAGATATTAATGCACCAGTTGAAGGAAATCTTGTACAACTTGAAGATTTTCCAGACCCTGTATTCTCAGAAGGTTTAATGGGAAAAGGTATTGCAATAGAACCAGCTCATAATACGATTTGTAGCCCTGTTGATGGGAAGATTAGTATGATTGCACCATCTAAACACGCAATTGGGATAAATACTTTAGATGGAGTAGAAATATTGATTCATATTGGTTTAGAAACAGTAGAACTTAATGGTAAAGGATTCGAAGTATTAGTGTCAGAAGGCGATGCAATTTCAACTGGAACACCACTTATAGAATTTGATAAATCATCATTAGAAGAGCAAGGTTATAACACAATAACGCCAATTATAGTGACAAATAGTGCAGAATTTAGTGAAGTAATACCATCTACAAAATCATCAATAGATAAAGACGATATTATTTTAAATATTATTAAAAAATAAAGGAGCGTTTCAAATGGCTAAATTAAACAAAGACTTTTTATGGGGTGGCGCTTTAGCTGCTAATCAATTCGAAGGTGGATATGATCAAGGTGGTAAAGGGTTAAGTGTTCATGATGTGATGACTGCAGGTGAGCATGGTAAAGCACGTGAAATTACTGAAAAGGTTGAAGCGGACAAATACTATCCTAACCATGAAGGTATTGATTTTTATAATAGATATAAAGAAGATATTGGTTTGTTCAATGAGATGGGATTAAAATGTTTAAGAACATCTATCGCATGGACACGTATTTTTCCAAATGGTGATGAAACTGAGCCTAATGAAGAAGGTCTAAAGTTCTATGATAATGTTATTGATGAGCTTTTAAAATATAACATTGAACCGGTATTAACGTTATCTCATTTTGAAATGCCATTACACTTAGCAAGAGAATATGGTGGTTTTAGAAATCGTAAAGTTGTAGACTTTTTCGTGCGTTTTGCTGAAACTGTCTTCAATCGTTATAAAGATAAAGTGAAATATTGGATGACATTTAATGAGATTAATAACCAAATGGATACAAGTAATCCTATTTTCTTATGGACGAATTCAGGTGTCACTTTAACAGAAGAAGATGATGCTGAAGAAGTACTATATCAAGTTGCGCATAATGAATTAATCGCAAGTGCACTTGCTGTATCAAAAGGTAAAGAAATTAATCCAAACTTTGTTATTGGGAACATGATTTCTCACGTACCTATTTATCCATATTCATGTAATCCTAAAGATATTTTAGAAGCGGAAATTGCAAGTCGTTTAAGATATTTCTTCCCAGATGTTCAAGTAAGAGGGTATTACCCAGGTTATGCATTAAAAATGTTTGAGAAAAAAGGTTACGACATTAAGTGGCAAGAAGGCGACGATGAAATCTTGAAAAAAGGTACGGTAGATTATATCGGCTTCAGTTATTATATGTCTACAGTCGTTAAACATGATGCAGAACAAAGTGTTGATGGTAATGTTGTGAATGGTGG
The DNA here is from genome assembly GCF_022386035.1 of Mammaliicoccus sp. O-M54. NCBI lineage: Bacteria > Bacillati > Bacillota > Bacilli > Caryophanales > Staphylococcaceae > Mammaliicoccus > Mammaliicoccus sp. O-M54. Next base: position 9,604 of record NZ_JAJNJE010000005.1, on the reverse strand, counting down.
ATTACCAAATTCAGTAGAGAATCCATACATTAAAGTCAGCCAATGGGGTTGGGCAATAGATCCAATTGGTTTACGATATACTTTAAATGCGCTGTACAATCGCTATCAGTTACCATTATTTATCGTTGAAAATGGCTTCGGTACAACAGATGAATTTAAAGAAGACGGTACAATAGATGACCAAGAAAGAATCGATTACTTGAGAGAACATATTCAAGCGTCTATAGAAGCGGTTGATGAAGACGGTGTTGAACTAATGGGTTACACACCATGGGGCATAATTGATATCGTATCATTTACAACAGGTGAAATGAAAAAACGATATGGTTTAATTCACGTAGATCGTGATAATGCAGGAAAAGGAACATTAAAACGTACTAAGAAGAACTCATTCTATTGGTATAAAAATGTCATCGATACAAACGGTGAAGAACTTAAATAATACAACTAATTAAACAATTTGTAAGATTAGGAATGATTCCTAACCTAAAGAAAATAACATCTCATTTTAATGATTTAATCGTTAAAAATGAGATGTTATTTTGTTTTTGTTAATGTATTAAAAAATTATTCCTTTTCATTAAATAAAGGGGGTTATGTAAATTCCTCTAATAGAAATATTAATGATATATAGTAATCATCATTACCGATTTTGGTGGAACATTTGCTATAAATGGTCCCAATTTAAAGTTGTGTTTGCGTACTTTAAATAGTGGAGCATTGTACTGACTAATTTTATATTTTAAAGTATTTGGAAGGCAATTTCTTTCTGTGAGGTTGGAACTTATTATACCATCTATACTGCCAAATTTAGTATTTAATAATTCGCTAGTAATAATCATATTTGATGAGTTAATATGACCAAAATCAATAAAGTATTTTTTAGTGAATTCTCTTATATTGTTAGTGTCTGAGTCATCGCTATTGTATAAAAGTATATTGTAACCGTACATGTTTTTAGTTATTAAATATCCGTCTCCATAATAACAATTAGCTTTTGAAAAATTATATAACATCAAACCAAGAAAGAAAAATGGTGTTTTGTTTTCTGTTTCATCAAAAATAGATATTAGATTCATACTACTTTTTTCTTTTGAAAAAGGAATGCTTGCCCCAGCAATATATTTAACAATTGAAATTGAGTTTTCTAAAAAATACCCTATATTATATATGGAGAGTTCATTATATAAATTATCATAATTTAATATAATTACATTTTTATTCGCATTAATTTTAGAAATATATTTTGGTAAAGACTTATTCAGAATATTGTAAGTATCATTTTGTTTTTTTGTTCTTTTACCATCATAAAATAAAAAATCAATTGTAAAATAATCTGGAGACAATTGAAGCAACCTTGAATCTACCTCCAAATTTTTAATGTAGTATTCCGTAATATCAATTGAAATTTGAATACTTTTACCGTATGAATCTCTTTTAATATGTTTAATATCATCAATAGAAAAATATTTTAAATCTAATAATAATAGAATTTTTCTATCGCTAAATGAGAAGGTACTCAAATGTTCATCTTCTAATATTTGTAATTCTTTTATCACTTTCAAAATGAAATAAAAGTACTTTAAACTATTAATTTTTAAAGCGACAGAAAATTTCGTTTTTAATAATTTTCTAAGTCTTGATACTATATTGTGGAAATCATTGTTAATAAAATTTTCTATATTTTCACTTATATATATGTATGAAGGAAGTCGATAATTGTTAAAATTTTTATAAGTAAAGATTGCTTCATTGATAATTAGGTCTAAATTATTGTATTCCCCAATATCTATCAAATTAAAAAATGAAAATGCAGGTTGAGTAATATTTTTGTCATTAATTAATATATCAACATTACTTAAATGTTTTTGGAAATCAAAGTTTACTTTAGATAATGTAGCTAAATCCTCTTTAATACCTTCTATATTTAATTTCTTATTTTCAATAGGCATATGTCTGTACTTTTTAGGTGTAATACCAAATTCTTCTTTAAAATGTTTTATGTAAACAGTTGTATTTGCATACCCCCATTTTCTTGCAATGCTTTCGATTTTTACTTTTCCGTTTCCAATATCTTTCATAGATTTTGAAAGTCTGAGTGATCTAGTGTATTCATAATAATTTAAATTAGTGTTGCTCTTAAATAATGTAGAAACACTAGTTGTAGACATATAAAATTGTTGAGATAAATCTTTAAGCGTAATTTTATCAGTTAAATGATTAGTAATGTAATTAGTGATATTTGAAAAAGTGTCGTTAGCATTAGAATTAATATTTCTTCTATATTTTGTAATGGAATTTATAATTTTTTTAATTAGTCTAGTAGTTTCAGTTTTATGGAAATTTCTACTTAGATAGCTTTTGAATAGAATTGATAAATCGTACATCAATTCTTCGCGTTCTAATAAAGAATACTTTTGGTTAAATATATTTATATTATATTCTTTAAAAATTGAGCTAGGTAAATATAACAACAAAACATCATTAGTATTAATATAATACAATTCTGATTCATTTATAATATATAAATTTTTGCGATTATAACTATTTCCCTCAATATAGATTTCTACATTTCCCTTCAAAGATATTACTAAGATTAAACCATCATAAGCACGACTTGGGTATTTCATAGGATTATCTAAATAATAGAATTTTGGAATCATTCAGAATCCCTCCTCTTTTAAATCAGATAAAAACAGTAAGGATAAAATATTTTTAAATGATTATATCATAATTATAATGAATATTTAATGATATAGAATTTACAGGAATAAAAACATAAGTAAATAAAAACTTAATATAAACAATTTGTTGATAATCATTTTACAATTTAATAGGATATTTTTATGTATATAAGATATTTTTAGCCTATAAAAATATACATTTTTTTAGAAAAGTAATTTTTAGACGATTATTTTATTACTATGTTATACATTCAACGTCTATAAAAGCATTAAATATATTAGTAGAAGTGCATCTATAGAACATATATTGCATATTCACTTTTCAATAACTTTAGTAAGTTAGTATATTTGTTTATTTATGAATTCATTCGAAAAAACAATTTGAAAATAAGGAGGTAGAATAAAATCACTATTGTATAACACGGGAAAGTTAGAAGGTTAATTTGTATAAAATAAGAAAGGGTTTTACTTATGAATAATAAGCAATATGTAAAAAGGAAACAAGTTTTTGGAATTAGAAAATTATCTTTTGGAACTGGATCAGCTTTATTAACTACACTTTTATTCTTCGGTGTGAGCAATTCTGTTTATGCAGCAGAAAATGGAAATGATATAAGCAGTGAAGTTAATGAGTCTCTATCAGAAGAAACAAATAAGGTTGTAACGGAACCGAAAAATTCAGAAACAAGTGAAGTAGCAGAGCCAGAAAGAGCAGAAGTTACAGAATCAGGAGCAAGTGAAGTAGCAGAGCCAGAAAGAGTAGAAGTTACAGAACCAGAAGCAAGTGAAGCAGCAGAGCCAGAAAGAGCAGAAGTTACGGAATCAGGAGCAAGTGAAGCAACAGAGCCAGAAAGAGCAGAGGCTACAGAACCAGAAACGAGTGAAACAGCAGAGTCAACTGAAGCAGAAGGTAAGGATGTAGCAGAACCAGTATTAAGAGTGGCAGCAGAACCAGTTAGTTATATTAGTAATTATAGTGCGACAGATAATTATGTATTATCAGATAATATAAAGGTAATTGGAGGAGGGGGAGTCAATGTAACTCCAGGTGTTGCTAGAGTACAGAAAAACGGGAGAGTTATATATGACTATATAGTTTCCTTAAATCCAGTTCAATCAAGTGATCATATTCAAACTGCTAGTACATTTAATATTACAATTCCAAAATTTGCTGAAAATGTAAAATTCACTTTGATTGGTACAAGGGAGAAAGAAAGTTATAAACCTCATAATGTTGATTTAGAATTAGGAATAATGAGCTTCGATGAATATGATGAGAATCAAGAGAGATATAATAATATTCCAACGTATGAAGAATACTTAGAATTTAAAGAAAGTGGTAATATCCCTCTTTCAGTTGTTGAGAAAAAAATAGAAAAAGAAGATGGTGAAGATACGTATTATTATACAGGTGGTTCAACATTTAATGATTTAGTTCGTCAATTTAGTGTTAATACGATTGTTTTTGGCCCAGTTGGTATCAAAGTTGAATTTGATATTTCAAAAGAACAATTTGAAAAAACAAAATATTTACCTTTAGATGCAAGGCTAGCGTGGAGAGGAAAATTTGAACCAGCTGTTCTCTTAAGCTATGAGAATGGTGCTCAATCTATGGATGATTATAGGCCGAATACAATTGGTAATTCAAAGAACTATGGTGAAGGATCTTCATACCAGTTTATAGAACATCCAGAATTAATAAGACCAGGAGATTTTGATGAACACGGCTTGTATACTCAACCTGGTATTGCGGTAACGCGTAATACTGGAAGTTGGGATACGATTGGTCCAGATATATCAACAGGAATATTTGATTATGTAAAAATATTTAACTTACGTGCAAATCCTGCTGTTACTTATTATGCTCCTGTAAATGAAGATCACGCGGATATTGGAGTAGTATCAGAGGTTATATTACCTGACGAAGATATTATCGATTCAGATAGCAACTCTGATACAGACAGCGATTCAAACTCAGATAACAACTCTGATTCAGATAGCAATTCAGACTCAGACTCTGACAGTAATTCAAACTCAGATAGTGATTCAGACTCTGACATGAATTCAAATTCAGATTCAGATAGCGATTCAAACACTGACAGCAACTCAGACTCAGAGAGTGATTCTGATACAGACAGGGATTCAAATTCAGATAGCAATTCAAACACTGATAGCGACTCAGACTCTGATATGAATTCAAATTCAGATAGCGATTCAAATTCAGACAGCAATTCAAGCTCTGACAGCAATTCAAACTCAGATAGCGACTCAGACTCTGACAGCGATTCAAATTCAGATAGTGACTCAGACTCTGATATGAACTCAAATTCAGACAGTGACTCAAACTCTGATATGAATTCAAATTCAGATAGCGATTCAAACTCAGACAGCAATTCAGAATCAGATAGTGAATCAAACCCAGATAGCAACTCAGACATGAACTCAAACTCAGATAGCAACTCAAACACTGACAGCAACTCAGACTCTGACATGATTTCAAATTCAGATAGCGATTCAAATTCAGATAGTGACTCAAACTCTGATATGAACTCAAACTCTGACAGCAATTCAAACACAGATAGCGACTCAAACTCTGATATGAATTCAGATTCAGATAGCAGTTCAGACTTAGACAGCAACTCAGACTCTGACATGAATTCAAATTCAGATAGTGACTCAAACTCAGATAGCAACTCAGACTCAGTTAACAATTCAAACTCAGATAGCAACTCATCTTCAGATAGCAACTCAGACTCTGACATGAACTCAAATTCAGACAGCGATTCAAACTCAGATAATGATTCAAACTCAGACAGCAACTCTGATTTAGATAGTGACTCAAATTCAGACAGCGATTCAAACTCAGATAGCGACTCTGATACAGATAGCAACTCAGACTCAGATAGTAGCTCAAATTCAGATAGCGATTCAAGCTCAGATAGTGACTCAAACTCAGATAGCAACTCATCTTCAGATAGCGACTCATCTTCAGATAGCGACTCAGACTCTGATATGAACTCAAATTCAGACAGTGACTCAAACTCTGACAGCAATTCAGACTCAGACAGCGATTCAAATTCAGATAGCAATTCAAACTCAGATAGCAACTCAGACTCTGACATGAATTCAAATTCAGATAGCAATTCAAACTCAGATAGCGACTCAGACTCTGATATGAGTTCAAATTCAGACAGCAATTCAAACTCAGATAGCGACTCAGACTCTGATATGAATTCAAATTCTGATAATGATTCAAATTCAGATAGCAATTCTGATTCAGATAGCAATTCTGATATAGATAGCAACTCAAACTCAGATAGTGACTCAGACTCTGACATGAATTCAAATTCAGACAGCGATTCAAACTCAGATAGCAACTCATCTTCAGATAGCAACTCAGACTCTGACATGAATTCAAATTCAGACAGCAATTCAAACACTGATAGCGACTCAGACTCTGATATGAATTCAAATTCTGACAGCGACTCAGACTCTGATATGAGTTCAAATTCAGACATCGACTCAAACTCAGACAGCAATTCAGATTCAGATAGTGATTCAGATATGGGTATGGGTTCAAATGATTCAAGCACTAGTAGTGGATCAGGTGTTGCTAAAGCTGCTGCTATAAATGATTCTAATAAGTTAAATAAAGAAAAAGATTTACCAGTTACAGGAGAGCAAACTCTAAATAATACAACATTAATAGGTAGTTTATTCGCTGGTATTGGTTCATTATTCTTATTTGGTCGCCGTAGAAATGAAGATAAATAAATTAAACATTTAAGATGTGGGCTAAAACGTACTAAGAAGAACTCATTCTATTGGTATAAAAATGTCATCGATACAAACGGTGAAGAACTTAAATAATACAATCAGACCTTGTCATACATAATGACAGGGTCTTTTTTATGCCAGTAAATTGGTATTTGAAATTTGTCGGAAAAATAATTACTGATATTAAAAATAAAATATATTTTAGATACTCTTAAAATTAAAACGTTGTAATATACAAAATATAAATACAAATAATAACTTTTTAAAATAAATGTTGTACAATTTAAAGTGCGCTAGTATAATTTTACATGATAAGTGCTTGATGTTCGAAATGCTTATCGAATATCCAAAAAATTCTGGAGGTATATAAATGGAACAAAAGAAAAGAAAAAGAGTTAAAAAATTAGATTTTTTACCTAATAGATTAAATCATTATTCTATTAGAAAATTCACGATTGGTACGGCTTCAATCTTAGTTGGTTCAGCTTTACTTTTCGGTATAGGTAGTGAAGCTAAAGCGGATGAACAAGCGAGTCATTCAACTGTACAAGATGATGGTGTGAATAAGGATAAAGCAAACATAGATGATTCTGTTCAAGAATCTGCCTCAACAGAAGAAGCGAGCACAGAAGAAACAGCGCCAGAAACTGAGACAACAGAAGAAGCGAGCACAGAAGAAACAGCGCCAGAAACTGAGTCAACAGAAGAAGTAAGTACGGAAGAGAAAGCACCGGAAGCTGAGTCAACAGAAGAAGCGAGCACAGAAGAGAAAGCACCAGAAGCTGAGTCAACAGAAGAAGCAAGCACAGAAGAGAAAGCACCAGAAGCTGAGTCAACAGAAGAAGCAAGTACAGAAGAGAAAGCACCAGAAGCTGAGTCAACAGAAGAAGCAAGTACAGAAGAGAAAGCACCAGAAGCTGAGTCAACAGAAGAAGCGAGCACAGAAGAAAAAGCATCGGAAACTGAGTCAACAGAAGAAGCAGGTACAGAAGAAAAAGCGCCAGAAACTGACAAAACAGAAGAAGCAAGTACAGAAGAGAAAGCACCAGAAGCTGACAAAACAGAAGAAGCAAGCACAGAAGAGAAAGCACCAGAAGCTGAGGCAACACCAAAAACTACAAACAAAGTAGCAACAGAAAAAGCTCAGTCAGCTAAATCAACTTTAGAATCTAATACCGCAAATAAAAACGATGATTATTCAATCTCACAAGTTCGTGATGAAGAAACAGCTGCTACATATTATAAAAAAGCTGCCAACGTTTCTGATAAACAAGCTCGTGAAGTAATCAGTAATTTAAATTTAGATACTAAAAATTTAAGTGAACAAGAATTACAATATGAATTGATCAAAGCGTTAGCAAACAAGCAGAAAAACAATAAACCATTAGCAACTGCATTAAGAGTGGCATCACCAAAAGATGAAGAATCTTTAAATATTGCTTCAAATGAATTAATCAATACATTAGCAGTAACAGATAAATCAAAAGTAATCGAAGCAGATGCGATTAAGAATGGATATATCAAATCACAAACTGACGCAACTAACGCTGTAAATACTTTGTCAGGAAGAGCCTGGATTGTTGATAAAGGAACGCCTGCAACAATGTCTAATGGACTTACAGCAGTTCCTGAAGGTACGAAAGTATACTTACAATGGATCGATAAAGATGGAGCTGTATCACCAACATATATGGCTACAACATCTAACAAATTAAGCTCTTCAGATGGTTCTCAAGTAGGTCCAGGTGCATATGCATTTGACTTAAGAGACGCTTGGACTGACGCAAATGGAAAAGAGCATAAATATAATTCTTCTGGTGGTCAATTATATCGTCTATGGATTGAAGATTTTGAAACAGAGAACGGTAATACTGCAACAATGATACGTCAAGCTGGTGGATTTTATCCTGGAAGATATACAAATTCAGTAAGTAATTCTAATTTAGGGCAATTCCCACTAATTGGCACTAACATGCAACGTACTGGTATATACATGGGAGTTAAACCTACTAATGATTATATGACTACAGATAAATCTAATTGGATTCATGATGAAGAAGGTCCGATTAGTAGTCCAGCAGTAGATACAAAAGCAAAAAATTCAGTTTCAGGACAAGTTTGGTTTGAAACAGGTGCTGGAGACTATGCTAACTCAGCTACAGGACCAAATAATAATAGTAAAGATCCAGAAGCTGCTGGTTATACAGTTGTTATGTCTTCATTAACTGAAGAAGGTGCCAAACAATATAAAGCTCAAGTTAATAGTTTACCAGAAAAAGAAAGAGCAGCAGCAGCTAAAGCATTATTAGAAGCAAATCCTGACTATATTTCAGCAACTGTTTATGGTGAAACAGATGATACCGGTCGATATACTTTGAGATTCCCAGATGGTACGTTAAATACAAGCTATATGTATGGTTATGTGATGGATCCAGATGGTAATGTAGTGAATGCATATTCATCTTATACAAGCCCTCAATTTAGAGCACCAAACAGTAACTTGTCATGGGCACCACAAACAGCACCGGCTCAAAACTTAGTTGCTAATCCAATGTGGTATAACGTTAACTTTGCATTGGTTCCATCTAATGATATTAACTTAGATGTGTTGGAATATAATAATACAGATAAACCGGCAGTTCCAGGTGATGAAGTTCACATTGACTTAACAGGTTCAAATATTTCACCACTACCAACGCGCGTTGAGTGGAGAGATAAGAACGGAAATGTAGTTCAAAAAACTGGCGACATTAATACGTTAGAAGATGGTGAACAACAAGGTACATTTATTGTTCCAGATAGTGCGGTAGATGGAGATATTTACACGGCATATTTAGTAGTAGGAGACAATGATGTAGCAGCTGATTCATTTATCGTAAAAGTTATGGATAACAGACAATACGAACCAACTACAGACGGTGTAACGAAAGATCATGGCACACCAACGACAACAGACGATGTAACAGGTTCAGTGACAATCCCAGACTATCCAACGGATAAAGATCAACCAACAATTACGGTGGATGACGAAACACAATTACCAGATGGCAATACACCAGGCACAACAGAAGTAGATGTGACAGTGACATATCCAGATGGAACAGAAGATCACATAAAAGTACCTGTAACAGTAGGAGAACAAG